>JAFYAC010000006.1 GCA_017540905.1 Kiritimatiellia bacterium
CCATACGGGCTTGAAGCGCACCCGCGCGTCCGCCGTCTTGGGGAGCAGCCGGCGTTCGGTCCGGCGGTTCGCGGCGTTGCTGTAGGTGCAGAACTCGTCCGCCGCCTCTTCCACGATTTCCCAGTCCGCGGCGCCGTCGGAATAATAGGCGCGGAAGGTCGTCCCCTTCCAGACCCCGCGGACGCGCTCCGTCCGGCTCCGCCAGCGCCGGTCGCCCATCACGGGCCATTCCCGCGCGTCGGCGGGGGCATACGACGTTTCGACCACGCGCGTGTCCAGCGCGTTCGTGGTGCCGAACGGCGCGTCGCCCCAGCCCGTGGTCTCCCGGACGACGCGGCCTTCCACGTCGTAGTCCCAGCGCGTCCACGCGCCGTCCCCGTCGCGGCGGGCGACCACCCGGCCGAAGGAACCCTGCTCGTTGCGGTTCGTCCCGTACTCCAGCGCGCGGACGAGAATCGCCGCGTTGGTGGCCCCCGCCCATTCCTCCACCAGCTTGTCGCCGAAGAAGAAGCGTCCGACCTTCTCCACCCGCCGCTCCACCACCACGCCGTCCGGCCCCGACACCTCATGGACGTCCACGCGCTGGAAGCCGCTCTCCGTCCCCACCGTGATCCGCTCCGTGCGCAGGCCGCCGCCTTCCGTCACGGCCAGGCCGTTGCCGTCGGCCGCCGCCGCGTACTCCGTCACCGAGTTCGTCGCCCCGTCGGCGAACTTCGTGAACCGCACCCACGCCCCGTCTTCCGCCGCCTCGACGCGCCACGACACCGGCGGCGTCCCCTGGCCGTACTCTCCCCGGGGCCAGCACCGCAGCTCGAAGTTCCAACCCCCGGCGTCCGCCACCACGCCCGCGTCCATTTCCGGCGCGTATATCCGTTCCACGCCGTTGCTCCCCCGCACCACCGCGATTTCCGCCCGCCCGTGCCGCAGCACCTGCAATCCGGCGGCTCCCGCCCAGTTCGTCGCCGGAAGCTCCGTCCGCACGCGCGCGATTGCCGCGAACACATCTTCCCCCGGCAACGTCCCCAGCTTGATCTGGAAATCCACCACCCCCTGCGCCCCGCCGCCGCCCGCACGCGTCCCCGACGGACCGCTCCCGCTCCCTTTCGCCGTGCCCTTGCCGCCGCCGAAGGTGCAATTGCCTTTGCCCCCGCACTCCACACAGCACTCTTCCTCGCTTTCCACGATTTTGCATTCATCCCCGACTTCGCAGCAGTATTTCCCCGGCAACGCATCCGGGCAAAACACCCACACGCAATCCTCTTCGTCCCATTCCCAGCACGGTCCGGGCTGCGGATCGTCCGGCGTGCACGGATTGTTCAGCGTGTCCGCCCCCGCCGTCCACGCCAGCGCCGCCAGCGCCGCGAGGCCCAATGTCCGTTTCCATCCTGTGTGAGTGCGTTTCATGGTATCGGTCCTTCCGCCAGCCGGCGTCGTGCTTTTTTCCACGTTTCCGTTGCTTCGCCAAGAGGTTTTTCTTCCGCCATCCGGTCGAGGAAGGCGACATCGGCGCGCGAGCCGAGGCGGCCGACGGTCTGGAGGGCGCACCGCAGGAGCACGATGTCGGAGGTGGCCGCGGCCCAGTCGCGGGCGTGCGGGAGGGCGGCGGGGACGCCGCTTTCGGCGGCCACGAGCAGGAGGGTCGCCTTCTCCGCGTTGCGCAGGCCGTCCCGGTCCATGCGCCGCGCCAGCAGGTCCGCCCAGGCGCGGCCGCCCCGCAGCGAGGGGCCGCCCGCGTGGTGGAGTTGCAGGATGGCGGCGGTTCCGGCGACCGGGTCGTCCGCCAGCTCCCAGAGCATCTGCTCGACGCGCGCCGCGTCGTGGCCCGCGCGCATCCAGGCACCGAGATGCTGGACGGCGTATTCGCGGACGCCGCCATCGCGCGCGGCATCCCGCGCGACCGCGAGGAGGGCGTCGGGGACGGACGCATCCCCGGCGGCGGCGGCCTGGCGCAAGGCGTTCATGGCGTCGTTGGCCTGCGCACGTTCCCGCACGGCGTCACCGCCGCGCGCGGCGCCGGGCAGGGCGAGGAGGAGGGCAAGAAGGGAGAAGAGCATCCCCCAGATCTTGCACCGCGCATCCACCGGACGTTCCTCAGCGGCTTCCGACCCGCTCGCCAGCCTGTTCGACCCAGAGCGAATTGCAGATGGCGGACCACGAGTCGGCCGCGATCCAGTACACGATGGAGCCGCCGTTCCAGTCGGCGCTCGCGACGGTCACGGCGTTGGAGAGATTGCCGTCCACTTCGATGAACACGCCGGTGCCGACGGCTTCGACATGGACTTCCATGTCGTCGGGCAGCGCCTCCGCGGCCTCGGCGAGGAACAGCGTGGCCTCGCGGTGGGCGCCGCCGTCGAGGAACCACACCTCGCGGGGGAAGTCCGTGGAGGAATAGGTGGTGAAGCCGTGCACGCGCGTGCTGTCCGCAGGCACGCCGTTCGTGCCGCCGAGGCGCGCGACGGCGGTGCGGCTCTCGGTCCGCTCCATGCGCAGGGAGAAGACCGCGCCGGTCGCCGTATCCGTGCGCACCGCGGCAACGCCGGCCTCGAAGTCCACCTGCACGTTGGTGCCGATGCCGGGACATCTCCACGTCCGCTCCTGCCCCGTCCACACCACGGGCTGGTCCGGGAACGAGGCTTCCGCGACCGTCACCTCCACCGTCTCCGAATGCACGGTGCCCGCCGCCGCGTTGCTCCACGCGCCCCATACGGCGAAGGTGCCCGCGTTCGTGAACACCGCAAGCCACGCGCCGTTCGTCTCCGACGCCCAGACGGGCACCCCGTCCTGCCACACCGCGACCGCGCCCTCCCCCGCCCCGCCGTCCGGGTGCAGGTTCCAGCGCATCGCATCCCCGGCGAGGAGATCCAGCGCGGGGGCGGGCGGATGCAGCAGATCGAACTCCGTCCACGCCACGGTCCCCGTCACGACGGCGTTCCCGCCGTCGCCGGTGACCGCGACCTCCGTCGCACCCGTCGGCGAAAGCCATGCTTCCACCCACCATCCGTCCCAGAGGCCGCGGTGCAGGACCGGCGGAGCCTCCCAGTCCTCCGCCGGAACGTGGCCGGAACGGACCGAAAGCCCTTCGTATGCCGCGAGGCCGTGCCCCTCCAGGCGGACCGGCGAGACGCAGCTCTCCGCCGGCCACCCGTCCGCCACCAGCAATTGGTCCTTGCGGAACTCCTGCCACTGCGGCACGCCGTCGCCGTTCGTGTCGTCGCCGCCCCACGCCTCCGCGCGCACGGACGCGATCCGCAGGGCCCCTCCGGCCCCCTCCCGCCAGCGCCAGCGGATGGCCACCTCGTTCGTCGCGCCGCCCGGCACCCACGGCATCATCCAGTGCGCCGTGCCCGGGACCGCGTTGGAGGTCTCCAGCACCGCCGCGCCCGACGGCACCCCGTTGACTTCCAGCTGGAGGGCATAGCGCCGCGGGGGCGCATCCGGGTCGTACGAGGCCCCTTCCACCACCAGCGCGTACACCCCGCCCGTCGCCACCGCCATCGGGTATGCCACCGTCCCGCCCGGTCCCACGCAGCACGCCGACGTCCCCAGCTTCTCCCACGTGCCGACCGCGTGGACATACGCCGAACCGTCCGCACGCCACACCTCCGTCGTGGTCCCGTTGAAATCCCGCACCGACGGGTCCGACCCCGCTTCCAGCACCTCCACGCCGTCCAAAACCCCGTCGTCGTCCGTGTCCGGGTCGTTCGGATTCGTCCCCGCCAGCTGCTCCTCCCAGTCGGTCAGTCCGTCCCCGTCCGTGTCCGCCAGCAGGTATTCCGTCCCGCCGGTGATCTCCTCCGCGTCGCTCAGCCCGTCCCCGTCGCTGTCCACCCGGTCCGCCGCGACGTGGGGCGTCCGGTTCGAGGACGCGATCCAGTCGTCCGTGCTGTCCGTGTCCAGACCGCAGAAGCGGCGCGCGATGGTTTCCCCGTGGCGGTTCGCGTAGGGCGGGCGGTGGTCCGCATCCACCCATCCGAACTCGTTCGTCCGCAACCCGTACGAATTCGGGTACCCGTACAGCACCGCATCCACCACCGTCCCGTTCGTGGCGGCGAGGAACACCCCCGCCGTCTTGTCGCGGCTGCCCCCGTCGCGGTTCACCAACAGGAAATTCGTCACCACGTCCGGCGTCGGGACCACATTGCTCCCTCCCACCAGCAGATGCCTCCCCGCCTCAATGATGTTCGTCCCGAACGTGTACAGCGTCGTCAAATTCGACGGCGCCGACCCCACCGTCCCCTTCAGCACCAGCCCCTCCAGACTCACCGGGTGCGGTGCCGAACAGTACAGCTCAACCCATTCCTTTTCATCATCCTCCCCGTCCGGATTGTACAGCACCTCGTTGATGACCACCCCGCGCGCGATGGCCCCGCCCGGCGCGCTCCAGCGGTCATCGGGAAACGTCCCCGCTTCCACTTCCTCCAAATCCGACCACCCGTCGCCGTCGCAGTCCTCCTTGTTGCTCGGCTTGACCACCACCCGCTGCGTCGCCGTCGCCGGATTCCCCGCCGCGTCGTGCACCGTCCAGACGACCACGTTCGTCCCTACCGGGAACGCCGCGGGGGCATCGTTCGTCACGCCCGTCACGGCGCAGTTGTCCCAGACCGACGGAACGCCGAGGTCCAGCGCCACCGGGGCGAGGCAGGGACCGGCGTCGCGTTCGATGTCGTCCGGGGGCGCGAGGGTCGGCGGGAAGATGTCGTCGTTCCAGTTCATGAAGCAGCGGATGGCATCGTTCGTGTTGCCGTTCCCCGACGGGTCCGGTGCCCAACCCGGCAGAACGAGCACGTCATCCACATTGCCCGCCAGCACATACGACAGAAGGCGAGAAGGTGAAGCGTTGCCCACGACCGCGGGGGAGGCATTGCTTGCCACTACCGTTTGCAATACGTTGCCGGAACCGCGCTGCACCCCGTCCACGTAGAAATGGGCATTACGCGTCGCGTAATTCGTCGCCGGCCGCGTCCCGTCCCACGCCACCGCGACGTGGTGCCACATGCCGTTCGTCGCCGGTATGGTCGCCGCCGTCGATTTCACTTCAGCCCCATTGATTCGGAGCGCCAGCTTCCCGTCCCCCTCAGCAAAGCGGAACTCCACGCCGCAGGCGTTCGAGGACACCGAATCCGCGTCGCTGAAAATCCTCGCTGCGGTATTCGCCCCCGGCGCGCTGTCGCGCCGCACCCAAGCCATGACCGTGAACTTCTCCGACTCCGCCAGTGGGTCGTAGGCACTGTTCGTCGACACCGCCGCCTCCGCCGCATTCGTCCCCGGGAAGACCAGACTGTGCCCGCATCCCCCGTTCACGTCCGGCACGTTCGTGGAAAATCCCGCCCCGCCCGCCAGCACCAGATTCCCGGCATCCCCGTCCCCACCGGAATTGACCACCAGACCTCTGTCCTCCTCCTCGCAAACCCATTCCCCGGCCACCCACTCATTCCCGCTGCAAGCCCCCCAAGCCCGCGCGCCACACACGCCAACCGCAACAAGCAGCGCGGCGGTCAAGAAAGGTTTCAATTTGAGTGACATCCTGGAGTTCCCTTCGGGGTGCAATCTTTCTTTGATTTTCAACTTACGGGAGTGCGCATCGGGCGTCAACTGTTTTTTCGGGAAAGGTCGAAATCACTGGATTTCATGGAAAAGATTGGTGTTTTATCGCGGCCGGAGTGTGATTCACCTTGAAAACAAAGGGGAAAACAAGCGTGCGGGCCGGGTGGCGCAACGAAAGAGGGAGGTAGACGGGAGGAGAGAGGAGCGTGCTGCCGGGGCCTGGCCCCTTTTCAGCCCCTTGTCGTTGATTTCGACGCCCTGGAGGCGGTAGACTTCCTGCGTGCTGCCGGGGCCTGGCCCCTTTTCAGCCCTTCCTCCCGCCACCCTCCCGTTTTCCTCCCGCGGTTTGTCCGCCCGCAGGGCGCTCCCCTCCCGCAATGTGTCCGCCCGTAGGGCACGCCGCCCACTTGTCACTCGCCACTTGTCACTGCGCTCCCATCCGCGGTCCAAGCGCGTTCCTGTCCGCGAAGCGGTTTTCTTGGTTTTCAATGCAGCCATCCCTCCCGTCGCCCAGCGGTGTTGCCGGGGTCTGGCTCCTTTTCTGCTGTCCCATTCACTGGAAAGGCGTGGTTTCCGCCCCAGCCAGTCGCCAGAGCGTCGCCCAAAACAAAGTATAGCTTGGAAATGTCGCGACGAATCCAAAGTAGTATTTGGTTTTGCTTGACAATTCACGGGCCGGCGTGCAGAGTTTCCGGCATGAACGGCATTCCCAGATCCTATTCGGACATCGTGCGGCGGCATCTTGCGAAAGAGAGGCAGATGCTTTTTCTTTCCGGCCCGAGGCAGGTGGGGAAAACGACGCTCTGCCGGGCGATGTCGCCCGCGTACCTGAACTGGGACATCGCGCGCGACCGGGAACTGATTCTTTCCGGCGAGGAGGCGGTTGCCGCCAAGGCGGGGGCGGAGGTGGCGCGGCCGGACAAGGCGGTCCTCGTCCTGGACGAAATCCACCGGTTCCCCGGATGGAAGCGGTTTTTGAAAGGGCTTTTCGACGGATGGGAGGACCGACTCAAGATCATCGTGACCGGCTCCGCGCGCCTGGACGTCTACAAGCGCGGCGGCGACAGCCTGATGGGGCGCTACTTTCCCCACCGCATGCATCCGCTTTCCGTCGGCGAGCTGTTGCGGCCCGTCTGCCCGGAGGAGGTTTTGTCCCCGCCGCGGGAGCTTGGGCGGTCCGAATGGGAGGCGCTGTGGACGCTCGGCGGATTCCCGGAACCTTTTTCCCGCGGGGAAGCGGCGTTTCTCGCGCGGTGGAGGCGTTTGCGGTTCGAGCAACTTGTCCGCGAGGACATCCGCAAGGAAACGGCGGTCCGCGAACTGGACCAGATCGAGGCGCTGGCGCGCATCCTGTCCGTCCGCTCGGGCGAACAGCTCACGTGGGCGTCGCTCGGCAAGGAGGTCCAGGCAAGCGAAGTGACGGCGCGGGCGTGGGTGGCCGTGCTGCAATCGTTTTTCTTCGGATTCCTCGTCAAGCCGTGGTCGAGGAATGTCGCGTCCGCCATCCGCAAAACGCCGAAATGGTATCTCCGCGATTGGTCGGGCATCGCGGACGGCGGCAAGCGGGCCGAAACGATGCTGGCGTGCCACCTGCTCAAGGCCGTCCACATGTGGACCGACTTGGGGCTGGGCGAATTCGACCTTTTCTACGTGCGGACCCGCTACGGCCGGGAAGTCGATTTCCTGGTGTCGAGGGACGGCGAACCCTGGTTCCTGGCCGAATGCAAGAGCGCCGACACGTCCATTTCCCCCGCGATGAAGAGTCTCCAGAAAGAAATCGGTGTGCCGCACGCCTTCCAAGTCGTGTTCGACCTTCCATACGCGGAAACCGACGTTTTCGGGTTGGACCGCCCCGTGGCGGTATCGGCCCGCACCTTCCTTTCGCAACTGCCATGATGCCCCCCCCAATCTCTCTCCCGCAATTTGTCCGTAGTGACAAGGGAGCTGCCGGGGTCTGGGCTGCGGGGGGCCAGCGGCCGGGGTCTCAGCGGCCGGGGTCTCAGCGGCCGGGGTCTGGCCCCTTTTCTGCCCCGTTTTCCTCCCGCTTTCCCCCCCCGTTTTCCTCCCGCAATTTGTCCTCCTGCAGGGCGCGCCGCATCTTGTCACTCATCACCGCAGGGCGCTCCCCTCCCGCTATTTGTCCGCCCCCAGGGCGCGCCGCCCTTCGTGGCCGGAAAAACAAGTCCAAAAAGCAATGGATTATCCCACCTGATTTGGAATCGACATTGACGAGGGCACGGCCTTGTGGCATCGTCCGGGCATGACCAAGACCATCAAGCGCGACTTCTATCTCGACCGGTTGATCCAGGCCCGGGGCGACGGATTCGTCAAGATCGTAACGGGCATCCGGCGCTGCGGCAAGAGCTTCCTGCTCTTCAACCTGTTCAAGGCCCACCTCCTCAAGGACGGCGTGCGGCGGGAGGACATCGTCGAGGTCGCCCTCGACCGGAAGAAGGACGCACGGCTCCGCGACCCCGACGCCCTGTACGCATTCCTCGCATCGAAAACCGCGAAGCGCCGCGGCCGCGTGTACGTCTTCCTCGACGAAATCCAGGAATGCAAGCGCCCCGCCCCCGGCGGCCGGGAGCCGGCGGAACGGAAGGCCGGGCGCGAACAGGAATTCTACGACATCCTCAACGAGTTCCGTGAAAAGCGGAACGTCGACCTCTACGTGACCGGTTCGAACTCCCGCCTCCTCGCCACCGACGTCGCGACGCAGTTCCGCGGGCGCGGCGAGACGATCCAGGTCAACCCGCTGACCTTTTCGGAATACCATGCCGCCGTCGGCGGGGACAAAACCGACGCCTGGTCGGACTACCTCCTCCACGGCGGGATGCCCGAACTGCTGTCGCTGAAGACCGGCGAGGCGAAAAAAGCCTATCTGGACGGCCTGTTCAAGACCATCTACTTCCGGGACATCGCCGAACGCAACGACCTGCCGGACGAACTCTTCCTCGCGAACGTCAACGACGTGCTGATGAGTTCAGCCGGGAGCCTGACCAATCCCAACCGCCTGGCCAACCACATCGCTTCCGCGACGGGGCGGCAGCCCGACCCCCGCACGGTCGGCCGCTACATCGACCTGCTCATGGACGCCTACCTCTTCCGCAAGGCCGAGCGCTACGACATCAAGGGCCACCGCTACCTTGAATCCCCGTCGAAGTACTACCCCACCGACATCGGCCTGCGCAACGCCCGCCTGAACTTCCGCCAGGTGGACCCCGGCCACCTCATGGAATGCGCCATCTACTCGGAACTGGTGGCCCGGGGCGCCAGCGTGAACGTGGGGATGCTCGAAACCGAGACCCGGGCGGGCGGCATCCGGGAGCGCAAGCGGCTCGAAATCGACTTCGTCGTCAACTACGGCCACGAACGGCTCTACATCCAGTCCGCCTACCGGCTCCCCGACGGTGCCAAACGCGAACAGGAAACCCGCGGACTCCGCAAAACGGGTGATTCCTTCCGCAAAATGGTCATCGTCGACGGCGTCCAGCCGTTCTACACCGACGAAACGGGGATTTCCTACGTCGGACTCATGGAGTTCCTCCTCAACCCCGCCATCCTGTCCAGAGGCCGCCCCTGACACCTTGGCATGGGTGGACTCTCCCTCCCTTTGATTCCCGCTCCAATCCATTTGACTCCGCGAAGCGGCTTTCGCGGCAGCCGTGCAACTTCCCTCCTCCCACATCCCTCCCGCAATTTGTCCGCCCGCAGGGCACGCCGCCCACTTGTCACTCGCCACTTGTCACTGCGCTCCCATCCGCGGTCCAAGCGCGTTCCTGTCCGCGAAGCGGTTTTCTTGGTTTTCAATGCAGACATCCCTCCCGCACTCCCAGCCCTTTCGTAGTCCGCGCAACGGCTTTCGGGATATTCTTGTAGCTTCCCTCCCCCCGCCACCCTCCCGTGGCCCTCCCACAATGATCCGCCCGCAGGGCAACCCGCCCAGGGCTCAGGCGAGGGCGCCGAAGGGGACGGCCCAGAAGCCTTCGCCGAAGCGGAGTGTCTGGTTTCCCGAATGGAGGACAATGCCGGTGAAGGGAATGCCGGACGTGTTCGTGGCGAACCACTTGAGGTGCCGGAAATCGCCCGGGGAGACCTGTCCGGCCTTCACCTCGATTCCGAGCACCGCGCCGTCGGGACGCTCCACCATGAAATCGATTTCGTGGCCGCGCCCGTCCCGGTAATGCGAGAGGACGATGCCGTCGGCGGCATCGGCTTCGGCGGCAATTTGCTGGTACACCCACGTTTCGGCGAGTTTGCCGCCGCGGTTCGGGTCCATGTACACCTGCTCCTCGTCCCAGCCGAGGACGCCGGCCACGAGCGCGGTGTCCGTCGCCAGCCACTTTCCGCGGCGTCCCAGGAGGGGATAGTCGCCGCGCGACCAGGCGGGGAGTTCGTCGAACAGGTAGAGGGCCTTCAGCGCCTCGGTGTAGTTGCGGGCGGTCGCCTTGGAAACTGCCGTCCGGGCGGCCAGTTCGTCGATGGTCACGAACTGCGCCGTGTGGGCGAGCAGCCACCGGGCCGTTGCGCGCAGGACGGGCAGCTTGCGGATTTCCGTGACGTCGCGGACGTCCTTTTCCAGCAGATCGCCGAGGTAGTCCCTCATCCAACGGGAACGGTCGGCCTGCGGGTACCCGAGCGGCTCCGGGTAGCCGCCCAGGAAGGCCAGGTGGATGACGCCCCGCTTGTCCAGCTCCGGGTAGGAGTCCCGGAAACCGCGCGCGAAAGCCGTCTCCAGGAATCCCGGCCCACGTCCGGCGATTTCGCCCTGCGCCAAGGTCCGCAACCGGATGCGCCCCAACCGCCCGGCGAGCGAATCCCGCACGGCCTTGGCGAAGCGGAGGTTGGAGCTGCCGGTCAGCAGGTACTGGCCGGGAGAATTGTCCGCATCCACGACCATCTTGATGGCGTCGAGGATGTCGGGGACCTTCTGTGCCTCGTCGATGACCAGCGACTCGCCGGGGCGGTGCCGGACGAATCCGTGCGGATCGCTTTCCGCAACGGCCCGCACCGCCTTGTCGTCGAACGTGTAGCGCCGCGCTTGGGGCAACTCCACCACCGTCGCCAGCGTGGACTTCCCGGTCTGGCGGGCCCCGGTCAGATTCACCCCGCGCCGGAGCCGCATCATGGCTTCCAGCCGGGCCGTTTGCCATCTCTTGATCATCCGTTCCTCTTTTTCATTCCGGCGACATCCTGCCACAAGACGGTAAAAAAGGCCAGCACAAAATCGAAAAAAAGCAAATTAGGAATCCGAAAAAAGATCATGTTCCATCTTCGGTCAACTTGGAATCTCCCCTTTGGAAAGCCTGGAAACATTGGAAAAATCCTTGCCATCCCGGCTTCCACGCCCCTCCCTCCCATATCCCTCCCGCAATCTTGCCTCCCTTTTTGGCTGAAATACCTCCCGCTCTCCTCCCGCGTTCCTCCCGCTTGTCCGCCCGCAGGGCGCACCGCCCACTTGGCACTCGGCACTTGTCACTGCGCTCCCATCCGCGGTCCAAGCGCGTTCCTGTCCGCGAAGCGGTTTTCATGCTTTTCAATGTAGACATCCCTCCCGTCGCCCAGCCATCCGCGTCCTCGCAGCGGCATTTGATGCAGCCGACTACATCAAGCGCAACCAGCCGGAGCTCCGGGGGTACGGGAAAAGCAACTTGTATAACATGGCACGGTTCTTCGACACGTTTTCTGCAGAACCGTTCCTGGACGAACTACACCGCCACGGCGACAGTCTTCCGAAGCCGCAGGACTTTTTCCAGTTGGCAACTGGAAAAAGTGGAAGGGGGGCGGAACCGGAGAGCTATTTCCAGTCGCCGACTGGAAAATCCTTGCCGCCGGTGCTCTGCCTGACAACGTTCACGAATCTTGTCCTGATTGCCAACCGTTGCACGGACGCCAGGGAAAGGCTCTTTTACATCGTTTATGCCTGGCGGGAGAACTTGACGGCCAAGGAGCTCGAACAATGCCTCTCCCACGACGCCTATGCCTCGCTGCTCGGCGGAGACAAGAAGAACTACTCGAAGAAACTGCGGGTGCTCCACCCTTCGGCCCCCATCGTCCTCAAGGACCGCGCGTTCCTGGACTACCTCGCGCTGCCGGCGAAACACAAGGAAGCGACGTTGCGCAGCGAAATCGTCACCCACATCCGCGACTTCATCCTCGAGATGGGCAAGGATTTCCTGTTCGTGGACCAGGAATACACGCTGCCCGTCGGCGGAGAGGATTTCCGTGCCGACCTCCTCTTCTACCACAGGGGCCTTCAGTGCCTTGTCGCCTTCGAATTGAAGACGCGGAAGTTCCGTCCTTCCGACCTGGGGCAACTGGAGTTCTACCTCGAAGCGCTGGATTGGGACGTCAAAAAGGAGAACGAGAATCCGTCCATCGGCATCATCCTGTGCCGCGAAGCCAACCGCATCGTGGTGGAATACGCGATGTCGCGAGCCCTGAGCCCCGTCATGGTGGCCCAATACAAGCGGATGCTGATACCGAAAGAAGTCCTGCAACAGACCTTTGAAGAATACCTCTCCCTTCCCGCCCGTCACCCCAAGGCCTGAAAAGCGGCCGGAGAGTCCGTCGGGACTTTTTGTCCGGCCTTTTGTCCCTCCGGATTTGTTCTTTTTATTTCCCTTTTTCCATGTCCGCGAAGCGGTTTTCTTGGTTTTCAATGTAGACATCCCTCCCGAACTCCCAGCCATCCGCGTCCGCTCAGCGGCATTCGAGATATTCTTGTCGATTCCCTCCTCCTTCAAACCTCCCATGTCTCTCCCGCATTTTGTCCCCCCGCAGGGGGTGCCGCCCACTTGTCACTGCGCCCACAGGGTGCTCCTGCCCCTCCCGCAATCGCTTGACTTTGTAGCCTGTATGGGCCACAATGTAGCCATTCATTGGAGGAAACCATGTCTGTCACAAGAACCGCAACCGTACGCGCAAGGATGTCGCCCGAGCTGAAAGAGTCGGTCGAAGAAGTGTTTTCCTTGCTGGGTCTGACCTCCTCCCAAGCCATCGTGCTTTTCTACAAGCAAATCCAACTGCACAAAGGCCTTCCGTTCGCGGTGCGGTTGCCGCACCCGCCGATTCCCGACATGGCGACGATGGGTGGGGACGAATTCGATGCCGAACTCTCGAAAGGCTATGCCGCCGCAATGGCTGGCGATGTCCGTCCGGCATCCGAGGCACGTGCGGCCTTGCACGGAAAGCAGGCGTCATGGACTGCCTTGTCCTGATTACGCCGCAAGCGGAGACCGACATCGAAGCGGTCTGCCGCTACATTGCGGTGGACTTGCACAATCCGCAGGCGGCAACCGACTTGGCCGATGCCCTCTACGGGGCCATCGAGACCCTTTCGACGATGCCCCTCCGGCATCCGGTTTGGCGCCGCGAACCTTGGAAATCCCGAGGCGTCCGTTCGATGGATGTGAAAAACTACCGCCTGTTCTACCTTGCCGACGAGTCCCTGCACCGAGTCGTGGTCCTCCGCATCTTCTACAACCGCAGAGACGTATAAGCCCCCCCGGCCACCGTCCATTCCCCCACCGGCGCGGCAGGATGCCGCACCTCCGGAAGTGGTGCGGGACCTTCTGAACGAACATCGCGGGACTTCCGGAGGTGCGGCTTCCAGCCGCGACGCTTGGCGTGAGATTACAGAAAACATTGGCCTTTTCGCTTGTTTTCCTTGGGCCTCTCGGGCGTGCCGCCTGCGCCCCGGCAGCCCACCCGCGTGGGGCCGCCAACAGGGGACACCTCCATTCTTGCCTCCGCCTTCTTTCTTCGCATTCCAGACTGCATTATGGTTTGGTTCTGCCCATTGCAGATTTATATATGGAATGGTGTTGACTGTGGAGGGAAGGCGGGGCACGATGTGGACATGCAAGAGATTCCAAGATTGTACACGGATGTGGTGAGGCGGCATTTGGAGCGGGACCGGCAGATGGTTTTCCTGTCGGGGCCCCGCCAGGTGGGCAAGACGACGCTTTGCGGAAAGGTGGGAACGGTGCGGCTCAACTGGGACAACGGGACGCAGCGGCGGATCATCCTGGGCGGGGAGGAGAAGGTGGCAGCGTTCGCGGAACTGGACCGGGAGCGGGCCAAGACGCCGGTGCTGGTGTTGGACGAGTTGCACCACCATCCGGGATGGAAGCGGTTTTTGAAGGGGTTTTTCGACGAATACGGGGAGCGGGTGAAGGTGGTGGTGACCGGATCGGCTCGGCTGGACGTGTACAAGCGGGGGGGAGACAGTTTGATGGGGCGGTATTTCCCGTACCGGATGCATCCGCTGTCGGTGGGGGAGCTGGCGCGGCCCGTGCAGCCGGAGGCTGTAACGGCGCCGCCGGGGTATCCCGGGGAAGAGGCTTGGGAGGGGTTGTGGCGGTTCGGGGGCTTTCCCGAGCCGTTCGCAAAGGGGGAGGCGGGGTTTTACGGGCGGTGGCAACGGCTACGCTTCGAGCAGCTCGTCCGGGAGGACATCCGGAAGGACACGGCCATACGGGGACTGGACCAGATGGAGACGTTCGCGCGAATCCTCGCGGAGCGTTCCGGGGAGCAACTGGTGTGGGCGTCGCTGGGGGCGGAGGTCCAGGCGAACGAGGTCACGGCCAAGAATTGGACGGCGGTGCTGGAATCGTTCTTTTTCGGGTTCCGGGTGCCGCCGTGGGCGCGGGGCGTGGCGGGGGCGTTGCGCAAGACGCCGAAATGGTATCTCCGCGACTGGGCGCGGGTGGCGGACCGGGGCAAGCGCTGCGAAACGATGCTGGCGTGCCATCTGCTCAAGGCCGTGCAGTTGTGGACGGATTTGGGGTTTGGGGAGTATTCGCTGCATTACGTGAGGGACAAGGGGGGGCGCCACGAGGTGGATTTCCTGGTCGCGAAGGACGGGAAGCCCTGGTTGCTTGCCGAATGCAAGGCCTCCGACACGACGTTGACCCCGGCCTTGGCGGAGTTCGGACGCACGCTGGGGGCGAGACATGTCCTGCAGACAGTGTTCGATTTACCCTACGAGGAGATTGATTGTTTCGGCTTGGAGCGCCCCGCTGTCGTGCCGGCCAGGACATTCCTGGCACAACTGCCATGACCCGGAGGGGCATGGTGGGGGGCGCGCCGCTTGGCGTGAGATTACTGCCCAACAACCCGCGTCTGGCGCATAGGAGGGGGCGGAGAGGGGGTGACGAGTTTGCGGTGCGGCCTGTCGGCCGGGCATTCCACCCACCTCGGCAGGATGCCGCACCCCCGGAAGTGGCGCGGGACCTTCTGAACAAGTAGCGCGGGACTTCCGGAGGTCCGGCTTCCGGGCGCGCCGCTTGGCGTGAGATTACGGAAAACATTGATGTTTTCGCTTGTTTTCCGCTTCCCTGACACCTCGCGGGCGGGACGCCCGCGAGATGACAACTGCGGGGAAGGAGGGGCGGGATGCCTTTCAAAAAACCATCCGATTGAAGATTGGACTTTCAATCGGTCGAATATTTGTTAGGTTGCCCTGCGAAAGGAAGAACCATGATTGCCCGGCAAATCGAAGAGCGAATCCGAACGTTGTGGACTCAATATCCCATCGTCACCTTGACCGGACCGCGCCAATCGGGGAAAACCACGTTGGCACGGGAATTGCTGCCGGACGCCGATTACGTGAACCTGGAGGCGCCGGATGTCCTGTCCGAGGCCATCCACGACGCCCGCGGCTTTTTGCGGAGGCATCCCGCGCCGGCGATTTTCGACGAAGTGCACCGCTGTCCTGGATTGACCAGTTATTTGCAGGTGGCGGTGGACGAAGCGGGGCGCAACGGGATGTATTTTCTCACGGGAAGCCACCAGCCCGCCCTCCTGGGGGCCGTCTCGCAATCCCTCGCCGGGCGCACCGCGCTGGTGGACCTGTATCCGCTGTCCATCCGGGAACTGCGGCGGGCGGGTGTCTCCAAAACGCGCGAAGGATGGCTTCTGGAAGGTTTCCTGCCTCGGCTCCACGACACCCGGCGGCCCGCCCCGACGTTCGACCAGCTCTACCGGGACTACTTCCGCACATACGTCGAACGCGACGTCCGCCAGCTTGCCAACCTCCGCGACGCCGGCCTGTTCGAAACTTTCCTCGCCCTCCTCGCGGGACGCGTGGGGCAGGAAGTGAACGCGCTCGACCTTGCCGGGTCGGTCGGGGTCTCCGCGCCGACCATCCGCGCGTGGATCACCCTTTTGGAGGCCTCCTTCATCGTGTACGTCCTGCGCCCCTACCACCGGAACTTCGGCAAACGCCGCATCAAGGCCCCCAAAATCTACTTTGCCGAGCCGGGACTCGCCGCGTGGCTGCTGGGCATCCGCACCGAGTCCCAGATGGCCGTCCATCCCTTGATGGGCAACCTGTTCGAAAACATGGTCGTCATGGAAGCCGTCAAGGCCCGTTGCAACGCCGTACGCGACCCGGATCTCCACTTCTTCCGGGCCCCCGACGGTCTCGAGGTGGATTTGCTCATGGAAGACGCCGGGAAACTGCGTCCCGTGGAAATCAAGGCCGCGCAGACCTACCACCCCTCCATGGGCCGAAATCTCCGCCGCTTCGCCCGGATTGCGGGGGATGTCGAGCGTCCCACCGTCGTCTACGCGGGCCGTTCCGTCCCATCCTCCACCGATGTTTCCACTCTTTCTTTCGAAGACGATTGGATGGATTGACGAGTGACGAGAGACGAGTGACGAGTTTGCGGTGCGGCCTGTCGGCCGCGCATTCTCCCACCGGCGCGGCGGGATGTCGCACCCCCGGAAGTGGCGCGGGACCTTCTGAACAAGTAGCGCGGGGCTGCTGGAGGTTCGGCTTCCGGGCGCGACGCTTGGCGTGAGATTACGGAAAACATTGATGTTTTCACTTGTTTGCCGTTTTCCTGACATCTCGCGGGCGGGACGCCCGCGTTCCCAGTCGCCGCCCCGTTGGGGCGGCGCACGGTGACAAGGTGGCCCCGGGTTGTCCAAGTTGTCTCTTTATCTCTCGCCCGCCATGCGCCAAAGCGGGCAAGAGACATTGAATTCGAGAAGTCAAGTTCTCGTATTTGGTCTAATTCGGAAACTTGAATGTTGCCATTCAAGGTGATTTCCGGTAGATTCAAGGGCGCAGGAAGTCCAAAAGGAGACCTTTTCATGTTCATTGAGCGGAAAGCGATGGCGCAATTGGCCGAATCCGTCAAGCCCGGGAGGGTCGTGGCGGTATACGGCCCCCGGCAGAGCGGCAAGACGACGCTCGTGCGGAAATATCTGAAGACCTTCCGGGGCAGGGTGTTCGCCACCACGGGCGAGGATGTCGCGACGGCGGACGCGCTCCGCTCTTCGTCGGTCGAAACCCTGCGGCAGCGGTTCGGAGATCTGGACCTGCTGTTCATCGACGAAGCGCAGACGGTGCATGGAATCGGCCAGGCCCTCAAGCTGCTCGTCGATTCCCTTCCGGACTTGCGGGTCGTCGTCTCCGGGTCGTCGTCCTTCGAGCTGGCCGGACAGGTGGGCGAGCCGCTTGTGGGGCGCAAGCGGACCATCGTGCTGTATCCGCTGGCGTTCGCGGAAATCGCGGGGGCGGACAGCGTGGCTGCGGCCTCCGCGCGCTTGGGCGAAATGCTCCGGTGGGGAATGTATCCCGAAATCTGGCTCGCGAAGAACGAACGGGAAAGGCGCGAGGCGCTCCGGGAACTCGTCGAGGGCTATCTGTTCAAGGATGTCGTCGCATTCGAGTCGTTGCGCAACTCCGAGAAGATCCGCCGGCTCCTGATGCTGGTCGCCTTCCAGATCGGCAAGGAGGTGTCCCTTTCGGAACTGGCGGCCAACCTCGGCATCGCGCGCCAGACGGTGGAGCGCTACCTCGACCTCCTCGAAAAGACGTTCGTCATCTACCGAGTGAACGGCTTTTCGCGCAATCTCCGCAGCGAGGTCGTCAAGATGTCGCGCTGGTATTTCAACGACAACGGCGTGCTCAACGCCGTCACGGGAAACCTGGGCGCGCCGGAAGACCGTGCGGACGCCGGGGCGCTCTGGGAGAACTGGGCCATGGCCGAACGCCGCAAGCTGCTGGCGTGGACGGGCAGCGGTGCCCGGCGCTGGTTCTGGCGAACGTATACCCAGGCGGAAATCGACAGCGTGGAGGAAGAAGACGGCCGCCTCCGGGCCTGGGAGTTCAAGTGGGGGCGCAAGACGCCCAAGGCCCCTCTTTCATGGCGCGAGGCCTATCCTGACGCCACCTTCGGCATCGTCAGTCCCGAAACCATGATTCCCTTCGTGTGCGGGGACAAGTGAGAAGATGCGGGGGCGCGCCTTCCGGCGCGCAGTGACGAGAGACGAGTGACGAGTGGCGAGTTTGCGGTGCGGCCTGTCGGCCGGGCATTTTCCCCACCGGCAGGATGCCGCACCCCCGGAAGTGGCGCGGGACGTTCTGAACAAGTAGCGCGGGGCTGCCGGAGGTGCGGCTTCCAGCCGCGACGCTTGGCGTGAGATTACGGAAAACATTGGTGTTTTCGCTTGTTTGCCGCTTTCCTGATATCTCGCGGGCGGGACGCCCGCGCTCCCAGGCACCGCCCGGTTGGGGGGGGCGCACGGTGAAAGGGGGGGGCCGTGTTGTCCAAGTTGTCTCCTCCAAAATTTTTTTTGGGGGAGGTGAAAGATTCTATGGGAGGGGCCCGAGTATCGAGGTGAAGGGCGGCGTGTGGACAGGGTGTCCGGCCGCGGATGAAAAGGATGAAACTCGATACCAACGGATTCGACGGACGGAAGCGGACAACGGTTTGCGGAAAAGCGGGGCGGAAAACGGGCGGTTTTTGCTTGGCGCGGCCATGGGGTGCAAACGTCCGCGTTGCTTGACCGCGGAGTCCCTTTCCAGGGGGCTGAGATGGTACCGCCGCTCCAGCCGCCCGACGGGGCCTTGACGCCGGAACGCCTACAGGAGGCCTACGCCGCGATGCGCCGCACGTTCGCCGCGAACCTCCGCCGCATCCGCAAGGAACGGGGATTCAAATGCTACGGCGCCGCCCTCGGGCTTGGGGTGTCCACCAGCACCTGGGGGCGCTGGGAGTCCGCCCAACGCTTTCCCACGCCCCCTCTCCTCGCTGGCATCGCCCTCCTCCTCCAGACGCCGGTCGCCGACTTCTTCGCCGACATCCCTCCCGAGGAGCCAGAATGATGCCCGCCGTTTGCCTGGAGCGGTCCAAGAAACAGTTCAGCTTCTGCTTGGCCTTCTTGAGTGGTGGGGCGAGCTCTCCGAGCGAGCCGTTCCAACCGTTTGAGCGGCTCGCACGGAGTGCTCGCCCCACCAAGGGGCCCATGCCACGGGGCCCTGAGGACGCGCAGAAGCGCGTCCCTCCCCGTGGAGAGCGCACCGGGAGGGTCGCGCTTCCGCGCGACCTTGTGGGAGAACACGTCTGGGAAGCTACAGAAAAACGCAAGCCGCTGTAGGTTCCGGCTTGTTGCCACGGTGGCAACCCGAATGCATTGCGTTGGGGCCGAGCCAGCGCCAGTATGGCGCCATCAGACGGTGTTGGACATTCGGAACTTCAATCAAGTGAAACGGAAGGAACTACTTCATTGCCAACGAGCCGTGGAATGAAAATGCCGGATAGAGCGGTTTCAAAAACAGTGTGGCCGAAAGCCGTTGTCCCACCAGCCATTTCCCACTGCGGACGCGCAGAAGCGCGTCCCTCCCCGTGGAGAGCGCAACGGGAGGGTCGCGCTTCCGCGCGACCTTGTGGTGGAAAAACGGCTGGGAAGCTACAGAAAAACTTAAACCGCTCCAGAAATGAAAGATTTCGTGGGAGGGGCTCGAGTATCGAGGTGAAGGGCGGCGTGGGCTTGGTGTCCGGCCGCGCGACGAAAGGAGGTATTTCGAAAGAGGAAGGCGAAGGACGGATGGAACGCGGCTGGTTGGCGGGCCTTGGTGGGTCAAGCCCTGTCCAGGGGGATCCCCGGCACAAGGTCGGCGGGTTGGCAGCCGAAGGCGCGGCACAGTTTCACCAGCGTCTCCAGCGTGATGTTCTGCTGCCCGCGCTCGATCAGGCCCACGTAGTTGCGGTGTACGTCCAGACGCTCCGCAAACGCTTCCTGGGAAAGCTTCATCGCTTTCCGGCGCTGGCGGACGGCTTTGCCGAGCTGCAATCTGAAATCTTGGATGACCCGCTCCATTGGCATGGACGGAGTGTGGAACGGGGCGCCCGGCAATTCTACACACTAAAATAGTGTATTTTTGCTTGCCGAGGGGCTGGCCGGAATCTATCTTCCCGTGTGTCGCCTCACTTTGGCCTGCCGCCGGATGGGGCGGAAATGGAACGGAAAATCGTGAAAGTCTGCCTTTGCCATTCCAAACCGCGCGAACCCCGAACGGGGGACGGGCCGCAGCGACGACAATATTTCCCGGGGGGAGGTGAAAGATTGGCGGGAGGGACGCGAGTATTGGAGGGAAGGGCGGATGGAGTGCAGACCCCATCCTGGCACAATGGTTTAAAAATCCAAACAAACAGGAGACAATCCATGGAAAATGAAACTCAAGGACAAGCGACACCTCCGGCAATCAATCCCAAGAAACCCGGCATCTTCGGAAAAATCGGAGCGCTCTGGAAGAGCGGCATCAAAGGCAAGGCCATCTGCATCGTCGGCGTGCTGGTGATTCTGGGAATCATCGGATCGTGCGGCGACGACGAGGAGAGCGGAGGAGGCGGCGGAAGCGACTGGAAATACACCGGGGAGTATTTCGACAGCGTGTTCTCCGGTTTTCCAAAGGACGAAGGGGTCATTTACCAACATTTTCCACGTGATGTCATCTTCCTCGGGAAGGTGCTTATACCCATCAAGGTCATGCAAGCCACGAAGAAAGGCAACTTGGTTGAACTCGGAGACAACGATCGGGTCATCTGGGTGGAGACGAAAAGACGCTACGAGGACGACGAGCCGCTGGATGAGGGATACTACATCCGCCGCGGTTCCATGGAATATGAAACCGCGCTCGGAGCCGAAAAACGGGTGCCGCGCTACGTCGAAGTGACCAGCAAAGGCATTTTGGCAAAAATCCAGAAGCAAATCGAGGAAGAGAAAGCGGCTGCGGCAGCAAAAGCAAAGGCCGAGGCGGAAGCGAAAGCGGAAGCCGAGGCGGCCATGGCGAAAGCGAAAGCGGAAATCGAGGCCATGCAGACCGGGTCGCGACCTGGCGAGACAAAGACCATCACGTTGCCCGGAGGCGTGACGCTGGAGATGGTGTGGTGCCCGCCGGGAACGTTCACGATGGGAAGCAACGATGGCGATTCTGACGAGCGGCCGGTGCATCAAGTGACCTTGACGAAGGGCTTCTGGATTGGGAAAACGGAAGTGACGCAGGCGCAATGGAAGAGCGTGATGGGGAACAATCCGTCGGACCACGAGGGGGACGACCTGCCGGTGGAATGCGTGAGTTGGGACGATTGCATGGAGTTTTGCAAGAAAACGGGCTTGGAGTTGCCGACGGAAGCCCAGTGGGAGTACGCGTGCCGTGCGGGAAGCACGGGGCCGTACGCGGGAACGGGGAACTTGGATGACATGGGGTGGTATGGCGGCAACAGCGGACGCCAGACGCATCCGGTGGGGACGAAGCAACCCAATGCGTGGGGACTCTACGACATGCACGGGAACGTGTGGGAATGGTGCGCGGATTGGTACGGTGACTACCCCAGCGGGGCTGTGACGGATCCGAAGGGGGGTTCGTCCGGGTCGTACCGCGTGGGACGGGGCGGGAGCTGGTACGACGACGCGGCCTACTGCCGCTCGGCGTCCCGCAGCTACAACTACCCGTCCTACCGGGACAACAGCCTGGGCTTCCGCCTCTCCAGGACCCTGTCGGAATGAAAACAAGTATGAACAACAAACAACCAAAGCGCGCGCGGTAGCGCGCGGGGCCGCCTGAGCCCCGCCGCGCCGCCGCGGCAGCGGCGCGCGCGGCGGGGCGAAGGCGGCCCGAAGGGCCGAAAATTTTCCGACACACAACGCCATGCAAATCCGGGTCATCACGATGCGCTACAGCGAAGGCCTCCAAGGCTTCAGCGAGGACGCTTTGCGGCGGGCGACGTTCGGGCGGGAGGTGCTGGCGGTGCAGGAACACTTCTTCACGTATGGCAACGTGCCGCATCTGGCGTTGGTGCTGACCTTGGGGGACGTGCCGGGGGAAGCGACGGGGAGCGGGGGCTTCAAGCCGCGCGACCCGAACGCCCCGAACCCGGAGGAAACCCTGCCGGAAGAGTGCCGCGGCATCTATCGCTCTCTCAAGGCGTGGCGCAACGAGACGGCGAAGGCGGAGGGCCGTCCGGCGTACGCGATTGCGCGGAACGCGCAACTGGCGGAACTGGTGCGTGCGGCACCGAAGACGCTCGCCGCTCTCAAGGAGATTCCGGGCTTCGGGGATGGTTTTTGCGAAAAGTACGGGAAGGCGGTGCTTTCGATGCTGGCGGAGGTCCCGGCAGGGGATGGTGGGAATAATGAGGGAGGGAGATGTGGGGGGGATGGAGTGGACTCCCCCGCGGGCGGGCCGCCCGCGCCCCCGGAAGAGGTGCCATGAGGTCTTACGGCGGGCTTTGGGAGCGGATCGTCTCGGAGGAAAACCTCCGGGCGGCGTGGAAGCGCGTGCGGCGGGGGCACGTGCGGTCGCCGGAGGTGCTGGCGTATGGCGGGGCGGTGGAGGCCAATTTGGCGGGATTGCGGGAAGCGTTGCTGGGCGGGACTTGGCGGCCCGGTGCGTTCCGGCAATTCAAGATCCGGGACCCGAAGCCGCGCGTGATTTCCTGCGCCCCGGTCGGAGACCGGGTGGTGCACCACGCGCTTTGCGGGGTGGTGGCCCCGTTGCTGGAAAAGGGCTTCATCGCCCGCTCGTTCGCCTGCCGCGAGGGCAAGGGGGCGCACCGGGCCTGCCGTCTCGCGCGGGAAGAGGCGAAACGGCACGGGTGGTTTCTCAAGATGGACGTGCGGCGCTATTTCGACAGCATTCCGCACGGGCGGCTGCTGGACGTGTTGCTCCCGAAGTTCCGCGAGAGTCGGGTGCGCGATTTGGTGGAGCGCATCGTGCGCCATCCGGTTCCAGGGCTTCCGGAGGGGTTCGGGCTGCCCATCGGGAACCTGACGAGCCAGTGGTTCGCGAATGCATATCTGGACGGGCTGGACCACCTGCTGGCGGAAGGGGGAGGGCGGTCGTCCCCGGCCGCCGCGGCGCGCGGGGACGCGCGCCCTCCCGCCGTGCCGCCGCTGGGGGCGGGCTATTTGCGCTACATGGACGACATGCTGGTTTTCGCGGATTCCAAGGCCGCGTGCTGGGCGGTCCGCGACGCCGCCAGCGAGTGGCTTGTTCGGGAACGGGGGCTGGTGCTGAAAGACGAGGCGACCATCGTCGCGCCGGTGACGGAAGGGGTGCCGTTCCTGGGGTTGCGCATCTTCCCCGGAGCGTGGCGCTTGCGGAGATCGCGTTTCGTGCGGACGCGCCGGAAGGCGGCGGGGCGCGTCGCCGCCTTCGGGGCAGGGCGCATTGGCGGGGGGCGGCTCGCGCAGTCGCTGGCGTCGGCGGACGGGGCGGCCCGCTGGTTCGGATTCAAGGGGATTTTGAACAACGTGGCAGCGGGAGAAGGGGCTTCGTCCGGGTCGAACCGCGTGAAACGGGGCGGGAGCTGGAACAACGACGCGGCCAACTGCCGCTCGGCGAACCGCAACAACAACAACCCGTCCAACCGGAACAACAACCTGGGCTTCCGCCTCTCCAGCATCCGGCCGGGGAAATCCCCCCCGCCTCCGACAGGATCCCATCCCGCCACGCCCGCGCCCCGCGACGTCGGGGACGAACATGCCAGACCCCGCGCGGCCAGTAGCGGAAGCGAACGCCGCGGCGGGGGAGTTTTCCGGGAAATGGAAGAGGAGCGCAAAATATGACTGATGAAGAATTGAAGAGAACCATTAAAGAAATAGAAAAAGCGATTCTTGAACGCATAAAAAATTGGAGTATGCCATTCTCCGAGTGGACGCTCGAACGCAAGGAGAAAACCTCCTCCGGGGATTACATCGTGACGTTTTCGGGGCACTGGAAACGCGAACCCAGCAAGGCAATCCATGCCATTGGCGATGTGCTGATCCGTTTGCTCTTGGCCGGGGGGCTTGTGTTCGCGGCAAACAAGTTGTGTGGCAGCATAAAGCCCTGTCTTGAGCATGAACGCGCCCTTTCGGCACGCAACGAGCGATTGGAAGAGATTGGAACAAAGATAGAGGCGGGATTTTCCAATTTGTCCGACAAGAATGAAGAAGTCGCGGGTGCCGTCCGAGAATGCGGGGATGGTTTGAAACAACTGTCCGCAACCGACAACGGACCTCGTGGAGTCATGGAGGTGGGGTTGTTCATGTATCCATGCCGACGGGGATGGCATCCATACTGCCTCGGGAGGAATGAATGACCGGCCAGACCCAATCGAACGGGAAGGCTCCTGAAGACACGGAGATTGCCCTGGTGTCCATCTACAAGGGTTTTTGGAAATGCCGGGATCTGGAAATCAAGATGCTGTGGACGCGGCTGACGATGCTCGGTACATTCATGGCATTGACCTACACTGGCTATGGCGTGTTTCTCATGAAGATTGGCGACAAGATGCCGGACTGGAACGTGTTCCATCTCCTAGCCGTGGGCATGGGGTGTTTCGGGATGCTGTTTTCCGCATTGTGGATCATGATGGCGAAGGGGTCGAAGGCGTGGTTTGAGCAATACGAGGCGGCGCTCAAGTATTTCCAGAAGGCGCACAGGGACATCTTCGAGCAGAAAGAAGGGGAAGAAGTGGTCCTTTCGTACCTGAATTTCGACAATCACAAGGTTGCCGCCGAGCGCGAGCCGGTGGATTCTTCGCTTTTCACGGTCAAGGCGGGGCGGTTTTCGGTCTCCAAGATTCCAATCGTGATGGGGCAGATCTCCCTGGGGGGGTGGGGGCTTGTGGTGGCGGGGCATTTCTGGTGCCTGGTCGCGGGGGAGAAGTACATGAGGGCGGTGGTGGGACATTTGGGTGTGCAAATCGCGGTCGTGGCGGTGTTGGGAACGCTTTTCACGATCTCGACAATGTGCCGCAAGGCACGGAGCGGCTTTCTATGATGGAGAAAAAGAGGCCAGGCCCCAAGTGCCCGCCCGCATTCCCTTCCGCCCTCCATCCGCGAGGGCGCGGCAGGATGCCGAAGCGCCCTTCGGGCGCAGTGACAAGTGAACAGTGACAAGTGACAAGATGAGGTGCGGCCTGGCGACCGCGCATCCTCACACCGGCGCGGCGGGATGCCGCACCCCCTGGAAGGAGGGGCACCGGTGGAGTGAGATTACAGAAAACATTGGCATTTTCCCTTGTTTTGTGTGTTGAGGGGGGATACGACGGGGGAGGTGCCAGATATTTCCCTTTCGTTCCGTGCGGCACCCAATGCGGTGGGTTATGTCCGGGAGAAGCGGGCGGGCCGCCCGCGCTCCGACAGTTTTCCATGTCCGCGGAGCGGTTTTCACGCTTTCCATGTAGCTTTCTCTCCCTTCCATCCATTCGCGTCCGCGAAGCGGCATTCGAGCCATTCATGTAGCTTCTCTCCTCCCGCTCTCCTCCCTCGTTCCTCCCGCAATGTGTCCGCCCGCAGGGCGCGCCGCCCACTTGTCACCCGCCACTTGTCACTGCGATCCCATCCGCGGTCCAAGCGCGTTCCCGTCCGCGACGCGGTTTTCATGCTTTTCAATGCAGACATCCCTCCCGCACTCCCAGCCATCGAAGTCCGCGCAACGGCATTCGGGATATTCTTGTCGATTCCCTCCTCCCGCCACCCTCCCGTTTTCCTCCCGCGGGACTCCACGATCGGATGACCGTGTCCGGGAAAACGCACAGCCGTATTGACGGAATGCTTTCATTATTGATAGTGTTCCGGCAATGACAGCTTACCAAACCATCTACGAAGATTCCATCGATCGGCACGGGCTCGTGACGACCGCCCGGGCGCGGGAGTTGGGGCTTGCGCCCAACACGCTCGCGTTGCTGGCCCACCGGGGGCGGCTTGTACACGTCGGGAGAGGTGTTTACCGGCTGGCCGTGCCCCTGCCGTTTGCCGGGGAAATCCCGGCGTATGCGCTCGCCGTGGAGCAGGTTGGAACGGATGCCGTCTTGTGGGGCGAATCCGTCTTGGCGATGCTCGGACTTTTGGCGGCTTCCGACCCCTCCCGCATCCACGTGGGCTTGCCGGGGCGTCTCCGCCGATGCGTTCCCGAAGGCATCGTGGTGCATCCGTTCCCCGTGGATGCTGCCGTGGCGGAATACGAAGGCGTTCGCGCCCAACCGGTGGCCGATGCCCTTCTCGCATGCCGTGGGGCTGTCATGCCCGACCGCCTCCTCGGCGCGGCGAAAAAGGCGCGGGAACAAGGTTACTTGACCGGGCGGGAATACGCCGCCGCGAGAAAGGCCGTGACGCCATGAACAAGCCCCCCAACAGCCGCGTCAACCTCGACAAGGCCATAGAGCGCCTTTACGGAACGGGCGCAAAGTTCGTCGAGGCGCGCTCGCTTGTCGCAAACGCGGTCGTAGGGCAGTTCCTGCCGGATGGCGTGGCCAAGGGCGGGACGGCCCTCAAACTGCGGTTTGGCCCCGTCGGGTTCCGGGCAACCCGCGATCTCGATGCCGCACGCCGGGGCGATGTCGGGGAATTCGAGCGCATTCTGGGCGACCGTCTCAAGGTGGGTTGGTGCGGCTTCACCGGCTCGATCGCTCCTGGCCGTCCGGCCCGTCCGCGCGGAGTCCCCCACGAATATGTCATGCGGCCGTTCGAGGTTCGCCTTGCCTATCGCGGCAGGCCTTGGTGCACGGTCGCCCTGGAAGTCGGCCACAACGAAATCGGCGACGCTGACGAACCGGAACGCATTTTGTCGCCCGGCGTCGTGGCCATGTTCGAAGCGTTGGGATTTCCCGCTCCGGGCCCGGTTCCGCTCATGCCGATTCCTTACCAGATTGCGCAAAAGCTCCACGGGGCGACGGAGCCCAGCAGCCGTCGCGTCCACGACCTTGTCGACTTGCAGCTGATTCTCGCCCAAGGCGAGCCGGATTGGCCGAAGACGCGGGCGGTGTGCATCCGCCTCTTCGACTACCGACGCCTCCAGCCGTGGCCACCGGTGTTGGCGCCCGCCGCCGATTGGCCTGCGCTTTACGCGGAGCACGCGCAAAGGTTGTCCGTGTTGCCGACTCTCGAAGAAGCCGTTGCGTGGACAGAGCGCCTGATTGCCCGCATCGACGCGGCCCAAGGGTGAGACGGGGAAATCCCTGGCATAGCGGGCGGGCCGCCCGCGCTCCGACAGCCTTCCGAGTCCGCGGAGCGGTTTTCATGCTTTTCAATGTTGCTTCCTCTCCCTCAAAACCATTTGAGTCCCCGAAGCGGCATTCGAGATATTCATGTAGTTTCCCTCCTCCCGCCTCCCTTCCTCCCTCCCTCCGCCATGGCGCGGCAGGATGCCGCACCCCCGGAAGTGGCGCGGGGGCTTCTGGAGAAGCATCGCGGGATTGCCGGATGTGCGGCTTCCGGGTGCGACGCTGGGCGGGGCTCCAGATGATGCCCAGGCGTTTGCCCGGGTTCCGGCTGGTTGCCGCGGTGGCAACCTGAATGCATTGCATCGGGACCCCGCCATCGCCAGTATGGTTCCATCAGAGGATGTTGAATGTTCGGAATCCCAACCAATTGGTACGGAAAGAAATCCATCATTTCCGACGAGCCGCGGGATGAAAAATGCCAGATCGAGGTGAAAGATTATGTGGGAGGAGGGCGAGTATGGGAGTGAAGGGTGGTGTGTGGACATGGTGTCCGACCGCCCGGGAAAACCATTTTGCCGTTGGATGCCGGCGGGTGCCGGCGACGGCGGCGAGGAAGAAGGAAGCATGAGGCAAAAGCCTCGGAAAGGAAGCGAAATGAGTTCGAAATGCCGATTCTGCGGATCGACGTCCTACGGAAGCTGTTCGTACAGCCCGTCGGGCAAGCACGAGCACCGGGACGACGAGAGGCACTGCGAATTCTGCGGATCGACGTCTTACGGGAGCTGTTCGTACAGTCCGAGCGGGAAGCACCGCCACGGGCCGGGGGGCGGCAAGTGCATCTGGTGCGGTTCGACTTCGATGGGGAGCTGTTCGTACAGTCCGTCGGGGAAGCACGAGCACTAGAACAGCGCAACGTCAAAACAACCGTCTTTGTCGTGCCCGGGTAGGGCGGGCAGTCCCCTGCCCGCCGTGTCGAAAGGGATGAGGCATGAAGGCAAGATGGAAGCTTGCCAGGCGCTTGCCAGGCACACGGCGGCGAAGGGACTCGCCGCCCTACCCAGCATTCGACAGAACAAGCTCTACAATGTACCAGAGGCCGGGTGTTTGGAAGCCGCGATGCAGGGGAATTACAGGCGGTTTCCCGGGAAAAGCGGGAGCTGATGAAATGGGTGCGAGGCGAATGGTCGATGCCCGGCGCAAAGGGCAAAAAGGACATGACGGGAAGGCACGGAGGGGGCCGCTGGGATGCGTCGATGGCTTCACGGTGGTGGAGTGGCGGGAGTTCCTGCTGAGGACCAATGACGTTCCTGCGGAACTGCTGGAGAAATGTCCGTGGGACAAGTTCACGGGTTTCGATTGGGCG
The DNA here is from genome assembly GCA_017540905.1 of Kiritimatiellia bacterium. GTDB lineage: Bacteria > Verrucomicrobiota > Kiritimatiellia > CAIQIC01 > Lenti-01 > CACXEY01. The sequence goes on from JAFYAC010000006.1 coordinate 28,138, forward strand.
GGGCTGCTGTTCGGGAAAAAGAAGTTGGGACGCTATTGCCCCTGGAAAACGTTCGACAAGGACGATTGGAGAATCCTCCTGTTTTTCCACCCGGAGTACCGGAAGGAATTCGAGGTCCATTCCGGGCTGAAAGACGAGGACCTCCATGTGGAAGACCCGGGGCCGATCGGGTGGCTTTGATTGGCGGTGGAGAGGTGCAGATGAAGACGTCGGCGGACAGAGGCAGGATGACGGATAAGGGGCCGGGCAGGACGGACTGGCACGTGCACATCGGTGCGTTCGCCGATGCCTACTACCGGGCGGAAGACGTGTTCGGCGCATTGCGGGCGGCAGGGACGACGGAGGTGTGGTTTTCTTCCACGACATCCGGGTTCGGGTTGCAAATCGGGGGGAAACCGGCGGGCGCGGGTGCCGTTTACCGGTACATCCGGGGGGAGATGGGCGATGCGCTGGCGGCGGCGGAAAGAACGGGAATGAAGGCCCATGCCCTGTATTGGGTGATGCCGGAGGTGCATTGCGCCCCCGACGCGCCCGTCCGCCTCGCACGGGCCATGGAGGAACTGCCCTACGAGGGGTTCAAGCTCCATCCGAGCGGCAATGCCTGGGATTGGGACGATCCGGCGGTCGAGCGGCTGGCCGATGAGGTGTTCGCGTTCGCCGGGGAACGCGGAATGCGGGTGGTGGTCCATTGCGGCCCGGACCCCACCGAGCGGCCGGCGGTGTTCGAGCGGTTCGTGGCACGTCATCCCGGCGCGACGGTCCAGCTCGCGCATTGCCGTCCGCTGAAAGAGACGTGCCAGATGCTGAGGAAACATCCCAACACGGTCTGCGACACGGCATTTGCTGCCAAGGCGACGCAGGTGGCCATCCGCGCGTTCGGGTTGGGGAACAGGATGGTGCACGGCACGGACTTCCCGGCGACGCATTGGTACGCGAACCGCGAAACCCCTCCGACGGGGACGGTGCCGGCGATGGATTTGGCGGAATTCGCGTTGCGGACGGGCGGCGGCGGATGGGAGGAAGAATGAGGAGAGTGGCCTATTTTCCGCACGACCGGCCGGGGGACGCGCTGGTGGACGTCGGGCAGTTGCCGGCGTTGCGGCGGATTTACGGGCCGTGCGAAATCGTCGCGTTCTGCACGGAGGCGAACCGGGAGCTGTTCGGGTGTCTGGCGTGGTGCGACGCGGTGGAGGTTTACGAGCCGGGGCGGGATTGGACGGAGGAAGAACGTGCGGCGTTCGGGAGGTTCGAAGCCGTGTTCAACACGCGGCACGACGCCGACGCGTTCCGGCGGGCTTGCGCGCTGGAGTCGAAGGCCCGCTACGGGTACGAGACGAGCGAGGTGTCGGGGAAGGCGTGCCGGGAGGGCTACACGGCGCATCTGCCGCTGTCGATGTGGGACGACGAGGACCTGCGCTGGAAGACGGGCGTGTGCGAGCAGGGGGCGGCGCTGGTGCGGTTGGTGGAGCCGGGGTTCCATATCGGTTTTCCGCGGCTGGGAGAGGGGGATTTCCGTGTGGACGAGCCGGAGGGGTGGTCGGGGGCGTGGCGGGAGCCGGGGAAAACGGTGTTGGTTTTGCCGGGGGCCGGTTCGGAAGGAAAGCGATGGCCGATGGAGCGGTTTCTGGAGCTGGCCCGGGAGGTGCGGGCGCAGGGCTTGGAGGCGGTGTTCCAGGTCGGGCCGTGCGAGCGGTCGTTGGGACAAGAGGCGGCGGCGGCGGGATTCGAGGTCGCCGACACGCCGAGTTGGGGGCGGATGGCCGCGATGATGCGGCGGGCCCGGTGCGTGGTCGGGAACGACACGGGGCCGATGCACTTGGCGGCGATGCTGGGGTGTCCGACGTTGACGCTGTATTTCCACGGGCACGAGGGAACGTGGTTCCCCTACGGGGAAGACGGGCGGGCGGTCCACATCGCCTTGAGCCCCAGGTGTTCGAGGACCCGTTGCCTGGAAAACTGTCCGGAGGCGGCAGCATGCAGGAGGGCCATCGCGTACGAAACGGTGGCGACGGTGTGGAAGACGATGTGGGGAGGGAAAGAAGCAATCGAAAACAAACAAAAGGAGAAAATCCATGCTGACGAGAGATGAAAAAGAACTGCTGGAAGCCATGAAGGAGCAGATGGACGACGAGCAGAAAGAGGCCTTGAGCGAAATGCCCGAGGAGGAGCTCAAGGAGTTTCTGCGAGAGGCGAAGAAAGAAATGGAGAAGGAAATGCGCCGCCAGGGCGTCTCCCCGGAGGCGGAAGGGTGCATGGGGAAAATCCGTGATCTGCGGGATTGTCCATGGGGGGAAGTGATCCGTGACAGTGGAAAGTACAATTTTGGAAACCCCCTTCCTGCACTTATCCTCAAGATACTGCTGAAAATAGGATCCACCAAGGTTGGGTGCGGCTTCATGATTGTCGTCGCCATCGTGATCGCGATTGCCATTGCGGTGGGCAATTCATGATTTGGCCTCTCAGAAGTTTTCCACCCACATGGTCGCGCGGGAGCGCGACCCTCCCGTGCGCTCTCCACGGGGAGGGACGCGCTTCTGCGCGTCCGCGAAAGAAAAGGTGAAGACACAATGGACGGCGGCCACGCTGTTTCCGAGCCCGCTCTCGTACAGCGCAAGGCTTGTTCTTCCGCGTGTTTCCGGGGTAGGGCGGCGAGTCCCTTCGCCGCCGTGTGCCGGTCAGGCGCATGGGAAGATTCCCATTTGCCTTCGTGCCGCGTCCCTTTCGCGCGGCGGGCAGGGGACTGCCCGCCCTACCCGCCCGGGCCCGGCAAACACGAATGTTTTGACTTTGCGCGGTACTGGAATGGCTTTCCCAAAGCAAGCAAAACCCTTGCTTCGGGGGCTCGCCCCGATATAGTTGCCAAGTCGGCTCATGCCAGAAAGGAAGGAAACGATGGATACCATGCTTGATTTTTCGGCCAGCGAGGAAAACAAGGCGAAGAACGAGGTGTACGTGGCGCAGCGGTCGATCCCGATCGAACGGGACGGGAGCGCGGTTGCACTGTACTGGGGCGTCGGGGTGGCCGGGGTGGCGGCGCTGGCGTACCTGCTGGCCAAGAGGCCGCTGGATGCGGGGCTGGTTCCCAACCTGCTCGCGGGGCTGGGGGCGCTGGTGCCCTTCGCGCTGCTGTTCTGGCGGAAGAAGGCGACGGCGAGCCACTTCCAGGGGCTGATGCAGAAGATCAACGGGCTGGCGTCCGAAATCGACAACTACATCGACCAGCAGATCGACATCCTGAAGAACGTGGCGCCGCTCGTGGAGAAGTCGGTGGAGCTGGACAAGGACGTGATGAAGAGCGTGGCGGCGTTCCGCGGCGGGGTGGACATCACCAACGAGAACCGCAACGCGGTCGCGGGCCAGGTTTCGGCGACGTACCGGGCGCTGGTGCCGCACATGGAGGCGTATCCCGAGCTGAAGGCGCACGCCGTCATCGCCGAGGCCATGCAGAAGGCGGAACACCTGCGCAAGGAAATCACGGCGGCCCGGACGCTCTACAACGACCGGGTGACGCAGTGGAACCGGGAGGTCTTCGAGTGGCCGGTCAAGCGGATGGTCGCGGCGGAGGAGCGGTACCGGACGCTGGTGCCCTTCGCCATCGACGCGGGGCGCAAGGAGGGGGCGCACCAGGTGTTCTTCCAGTGAGGGGAAAAGCCTGGACAATCCGGGAAAACAAGAAAACTCCGATTTGTCCGATGCCTGCGCTAACGCTCCGGCAAAGCCTCCCCATGGTTTTCCCAAGCGCAACCCAACGTGCGCAGCGACGGATGCCCCGGCCGCGGGGCATCCATCGCTGCGCACACTTTGACAATTTCCCAAAACCGGGCGGGCGGAACGGTCGCGAAGCCATCGGATGAACCGTTGCCATGGTGGAAGACGTCTTTGAGCCTTTGGCGGAGTACCGGGAGCGGTTCCGGGAGGCGTTCGACAAGAACGCGAAGGAGATGTTCGAGCGGCTGCTGGCCGAGTCGGGCGTGGACGCGGAGGCCAATGCGGCCACCATGCGGGAGCTCGCCAAGCTGGAAAAGGAGAAGAGGGGGATTGAAAAACAGCTCTCCCGGTGCCGCTGGCTGGCGGGGGCGTTGTGGGGAGGGGTTGCGGTCGCGGTCGTGCTTGCGGTGGTGCAGTTCGCCGCGGTACGGGACGGGCGCGGGGGGGATTGGGGCGCGCTGATTCCGGTTTGGCTTGCGCTGGCCGCCGGGGCCGCCTGGGTGGCGCTGGGGCGGGTGCATCCGAGGATGCGCGAGCTCAAGGCCGGCATCGGGGATTTGGCGTCGCGGTGCCAGGCCAAGCGCGACGAGGGATGGCAGCAGATGGCGCCGCTCAACGCGCTGTTCGACTGGGATGTGGTGGCGCAGCTCACGGAGCGGACCGTGCCGCGCATCGCCATGGATCGGCGCTTCACCCGGGGGCGGCTGAGGGAGCTGCGGGAGTGCTTCGGGTGGGACGACGGGTTCCACGAGGACAAATCCATCGTCAACGCGCAGAGCGGGGAGATCAACGGAAATCCGTTCGTGCTGGCCAGCACGCTCGAACGGACCGACGGCACGAAGACGTACCGGGGGCATCTGGACATCTCCTGGAGGGAATACGTCACCGGCAACAACGGCAACGGCCGTTGGGAGACCAAGCACGAGCGGCTCCACGCGTCCGTCACGAAGTTCTGCCCCGTCTACAGCGACCACCATTACCTGATCTACGGGTGCGAGGCGGCGCCGGGGCTCTCGTTCTCGCGCAAGCCCCGCCGCCTCTCGGGCATGGAGGACAACGCCGCCACCCGGTTCTTCAAGAAGCAGTCCCTCAGGCGGCTGGAGCGCAAGGCCGCGAAGCTGGGGGCGGGCGACTTCACGGTGATGGCGAACGAGGAGTTCGACATCCTCTTCCACGCCATCGACCGGGACGACGAGCACCAGTTCCGGCTGCTCTTCACGCCGCTGGCCCAGCAGCAGATGGTGGCGCTGCTGAAGGACAAGGAAGTGGGGTTCGGGGACGACTTCACGTTCGGCAAGAAGCGCAAGATCAACATCGTGACGGCCACGCACCTGGACAAGGCCAACCTCGACACCGACCCGGCGGGATATGCCCATTACGACCTGAAAATGGTGAGGCTGCGCTTCCTGACGTTCGCCAACGGCTACTTCAAGGCGTTCTATTTCGCGATGGCGCCGCTGCTGACCATTCCGCTCTACCAGCAGACGCGCACCCACGAAGACTTCTGGAAGACGCCGGAGGACCGGCGGCCGAACTTCTGGGAATTCGAGGCGCTGGCCAATTACGAGGGCGAGAAGCTGTTCCGGCATCCCGACGCCGCGACGCGCAGCATCCTGCGGGCGGGCGGGGTCACGCCCGGCGGAAAGGACAACGAGTGCACGGTCGACATCACGGCGTACGGCTACGAGGGGATTCCCCATGTCACGCACGTCAAAGTGCACGGCCGGGACGGGCACGACCACGACGTCCCCGTCGAATGGATCGAATACGTTCCCGTCGAGCGGACCGTCCCCATGGCCGTGACGGAGCGGACGGATTTGACGCTGCCCGGCTTCCGGGCGCTCGTGGCGGAAAACGAGGCCATGAGAGAGGCGGTGTTCAGGTCAGGGGTGGCGTCGCCCGACCGGCACTTCAGGAGGAACCTCATTGCGTTCGTGGGAGAGTGACGAGGGAGGAGTGACGGGAGACGAGTGACGAGGGAGGAGATGCGGTGCGCCCGCTGCGCGGGCGGGACGTGGACGGGAATGGGCGCGGCTGGAAAGCCGCACCTCCGGAAGTGGCGCGGAAGTTTTGGCACAAGTGAGGCGTTGCTTCCGGGGGTGCGGCATCTTGCCGCGCCGGGATGGGGATGGCGCGGCCGACAGGCCGCACCGCAAACTCGTCACTCGTCTCTCGTCACTCGTCACTGCGGCCGAAGGCCGCTGCGGTGCGCCCGCTGCGCGGGCGGGACGTGGAAGGGACGGGCGCGGCTGGAAGCCGCACCTCCGGAAGTGACGTGGAAGTGGTGCTTCAAGTGGGGCGGGGGGCGCGGCTATGGGCGCGCCAGAGACGAGAGACGAGATGCGGTGCGCCCGCTGGCGCGGGCGTGAAGTGGAAGGAATGGGCGCGACAGGAAGCCGCACCTCCGGAAGTGGTGTGGAAGTGGTGCCTCAAGTGGGGTGGGGGGCGGCGCGGCTTTGGGCGCGCCAGAGACGAGATGCGGTGTGCATGCTGGGCGGGTGGGGAGAGGCAAGGGAACGCGGGGGATGGGGGACGCAGGAGAGAGGAGGGGGGGCAAAGGACGGGGGCTTGTGTTCCGGGGGGCGGCATGGCATGGTGGGAAGAGAGAGGTGAGTGCATGAACGAGAGCCGCAGAAACGCATCCGAATCCCGTACCGGCGCAGGGGGGCGCGCGTGGCGCGTTTGGAGGGTGGTCGGGCGCATCCTCGTCGTGCTCGCGGCGGGGACGAGTTTGATGGTGCTGTTCCTGGTCGGGGGGATTGCGGTGGCGTTCCACGACGGGCTGGTGCCGCTGGCCGGGGTGTACGTTCCGTGCCTGGCGGCGTTTTGCCTGGGGCTCTTTGGGATGGTCATGGGGTGGGCGTGCGGGCTGCGGAGATGGGTGCGGCGTGCGGGAGGGGTGGTGGTCGCGGCGGCGGTGGGGGTCGCCTTGGCGGCCGGCGTCCATGACTGGTATGCCAGGACGCGGTATCCGGCCGTGGGGGAAACGGGCCGGGTGGATTGGGAGCGGTACCGGCCCTTCGCGGTGTCCAACGCGCTCCCGCGATGCGAGGCCCCCGGCGAATACCGCTTCCGCGACGGCGGACCGGCCCTGCGCGCCGCGCATGCGCTCTATCCCGTCGCGGCGGCGGCGGTCCAGGCGCTCGGTTCCCCCGAAGGCTACACCGGGAGCAACGAGTGGCGGCGGCTCTCGCACGGCGGATCGGACGATCTCTTCGAGAGGCTCTACCGCGACGACCCGTGGGGCGGCCTCCGGTGCGATGCGGTGTTCGGTCTGGCCCCCTCGCCGGAGCAGGAGGGGAAGGCGGCGGAGCGCGGGGTGGCGTTCGTGCGGACGGCGGTGGCGCGGGACGCGTTCGTGTTCTTCGTGAACGCGGCGAACCCGGCGACGAACCTGACGTCGGGGCAGATCCGCGACATCTATTCCGGCCGCGCCACGGCCTGGCGCGACCTGGGAATCGACTTCGGCGCGCCGCTGGTCGCCTACCAGCGCAACCGGAACAGCGGCAGCCAGACGATGCTGGAGCGCATCATGGGGGATGTGCCGCCGGCGGCGGCGCCGAAGGAGCGGCGGAGCGACGGAATGGGCGGGATTTTCTCGGCAGTGGCGGACTACCGCAACCAACCCGGCGCAATCGGCTTCAGCTTCCGCTACTACGCGACGGAGTTGGTGGCGGCGGGCGAGACGCGGCTGCTCTCGATCGACGGGGTCGCGCCGACGCCGGACAACATCCGCTCCGGGAGATACCCCTTCATCGCCGACGCCTACCTCGTGACGGCGGGGGAGCGCAGCCCGGACACGCGGCGGCTGGCGGAGTTCCTGGTCTCCCCGGAAGGGCGCGCGCTCGTGGAAGCGGTGGGGTATGTGGCGCCGGGTCCGTAGGGGGGGCGGCGGCTTGGGGGTGGCTAGATTTCTAGATATTTGGATGCCTAGATGTCTAGCGTTCCCCCCCATGCCACGCGCATGCCCGCCGCTCCATCCAAGCCGCCCGCGCGATTCTAGCGGGTCCCGGTCCAGGAGAGATTGGCGGGCAGCATGCCGGCTTGCATGAGGCCGGCCAGGAAGTCGAAGATTTCCGCGAGCGTTTCCGGATCGCCGCCGGGGAAGTAGGTGGAAAGCACCCGTCCGACGCGGATGGGCCCTGCGGCCAGCGCATTCCCCCCGCCCTCCACCCGCTCGACGCGGCCGTTGAACAGCACCGCCAGGCGTCCGTCCGGGCCGACGGACGCCGAGAGCGCGGCCAGCGCCTCGCGGTCCGCGGGTTCGGGCTCGACGCAGAGGGCGGGGCGTCCATCCCCATCCCTCTCCGTGCGCACGGATGCCACGCGGTCGAACCGGACCCCGCCCCCGCGCACGAGGCACCACGGCCGCCACGCCCGCCGTCCCTCCCCGTCCTCCACGGGTTCCAGGGCCGCGGCGTACCCGTCGGGGACCGCCAGACCGTCCAGACTCGGGATGTCATCGCCGGTATCGGCCGGTCCGCCGGGGATGGCGGCCCAGGCGCGGCCGGATGGGGTGTCGACGGTCTGGTATCCCTCGTCCGGCGCCGGGCCGTCGAGCCAATCCGCCACCCGCTGCGCGCTGTCCACAGCGACCGCCCGGAAGGTCAGTTCCTGCGGAACTTGGAGCCGGACGAGGAGGTACTGCTGCCCGATCGGACGCATGGGGAACAGGGTGACCGCGATGGCGTCTTCCCCCTCGGGACGGATCTCGATCGGCAGCGCCTTGGGCCCGATGACATGCCGGTACCGCCGCTCCATGTCCGCCATCGCCCGTTCCCGGGCCTCGGCCACGGTGAGGTCGGACCCGGGCAGCGGCTTGACGGAGTACAGATGGGTGGGGGCGGTCGGGTGCAGGGCATCCGCGACGGCCTTGGCCTGCTCTTCGTCGGCGCTGCAGGGGATGCGGAGGGTGCCCGGCGGGAACAGCAGGCTCGTCCGCCCCAGCGTCGCCACGCCCAGCAGCCGGCCGTCGGCGACCGCGGCGAGGCGTCCCCAGGACTTGCCCCCGCGCGCGGCCAGGGGCTTGCCGGGCGCGAACCGGCGGAACCACTTCGCCGCGCGGCGCACCCCGTCGGAGCCCAGCGAGAACGACAGGCGCGGACGGTCCCCGAACCAGGGCTTTTCGAGGCGGACGTCGAGCACGTCGCCGTCATCGAACCCCGCCTTGCGGAAAACGTACAGCGGCGCGAAGACCTCGGCGTCCCCGACCACGCGCCGTTCGAGCAGCAGATCGCACCGCGGGCGGTCGCCGAAGGTGCGCAACCGCGCGAGCTCCTCCTCGCCGGGCGCCTCCCCGGTCCGCCGCCAGAGGGGCGCCGCGCCCTCCCCGCCTGCGACCGCCTCGTACCCTTCGGGGAGCGGCCGGCCCGCCCCGAAAATCGCCCCGAGGTCCGCCGACTCGTCCACGGCGCGGAACTCGACATGCACGCGCTCCGCCCCGGCATACGCGACCTCGTCGCCGCCTGCCGTCCGTCCGCCCGCGAAGAGCAGCAGCGCGGCCAGCGCCGCCCGTCCGCCGGAAACCGTGAACCGATGATTCTCCATGCCGCGCATCCTACCGCAGTCCCCGCCCCCGCCGCAAGACGCAAAATCCACCGCCGGCACAATCCGCGATACCATGGAAAACCCCATGCGGAAGCCATCGTTTCCGCTTCGGTTTTCCAACCATTGGAAACTTTTTTTCCAATCATTGGAAAACTCCCGCGCGGCGCGACCTCGGCCACTATCCCCCGGGCGTGCTCCCCGTACTCTCCCCCGTCGATTACCTCGCCGCCTCCGGCGCCATCGGATGGGGGGTAGAGCGGTTCCAGAAATACTGTGGCTGACCCCGGAAGTCGCGCGATGCTTGTTCAGAAGGTCTTGCGCCACTTCCGGGGGTGCGGCATCCTGCCGCGCCGCTTGTCCAAGTCCATGGCGCGGCTGAAAGCCGCACCTCCCAGGGGGGGGCACCCACCAGGTCGCGCGGAAGCGCGACCCTCCCGGTGCGCTCTCCACGGGGACGCGCTTCTGCGCGTCCGCGAAAGAAAAGGTGGCGACAGAATGGACGGCGGCCACACCATTTCTGGAAACGCTCCAGGTGCGGACGCCATGTGGGGGGGGGCGGGGAGGCCACGGGGGCCGGCCCCGCCCCGGGCGGGGCTCACTTGATGGAGAACTGGAGGCCGAGGTGGATGTTGATGGCGTTGTCGGCGAAGCGGTCCTCCGGTGCGAAGGTCTTCTGGGCGGCGGGGAGTTTGTTGGTGGCCGTCTTGTCGGCCATGACTTCGTTCGCGGCGGTGTCGTCGAAGCGGGTGTAGTCGAGGGAGGCCAGGCGGTCGAGTTCGTTCGCGTTGATCTCCAACGTCAGGTGCGATTCGGCGGTGCTGCCGAGGCCGGTCTGGAGGACGGTGAGGTTCTGGACGCCGTCGAACTGCATCGTCAGGCGGCCGATTTCGTCGAAGGACAGGGCGATGGTGCGGGTGTCGGCGTCCTGGTCGGACAGGGTGACGACGGGCGGACGGCGTTGTCGATGAGGTCCTTGGGCTCGTAGGATTCGGGGCCGATGCGGTGGGCGTAGACCTTGCGGAGGGCGTCCGCCCCCTCGGAGTCGCCCCGCACGGCGAGCTTGAGGAATTCGTCGTGGCAGCGGACGGCCTCGGCCTGGCCGGCGTTGATGAGGTTGGTGGAGATCCGGTCGGCGTGGAAGGCGTCGAAGTCGATGTCCCCTTCGTAGTCCTCGAGCGGTGATCAGGCCGTCCGGGACGCTCTTGCCTTCGAGCTGCGCGAGGAAGATCTTGCCGGCGGCGAGGATGGCGGGGTCGCCATTGGCGGCCTGCTTGAGCTCGGCGAGGTTCGCGAGGATGGCCTCGGCCTTCGCGGCGGCTTTGGCGGCGGTGACCTTCGCGGAGAAGTCCCCGACGAGGCGGTCGATGGCTTCCTTGACCATGACGATGCGCCGCGCCGTGAGCGGCTTGCCCTGGTTGTAGTCCTCCATGAGCATCGCCTTCCGGACGGACTCGGGAATCCGGTCCTCGCCGCCGAAGACGCGGGCGACGGCCTGCTTGAAGAGGGAGCGGGTGCGGTCGTTGACCGCCCAGTCGGTTTCGTCGCGGAATCAGTTGTGGATGAAATCCCTCTTCGTGGTGTCGACCTTCAGGATCTTGCGGCCGTCGAGGGGCTTGTCGACGCTGGCGGAAATGACCGCCTTACCCTCCCCGGCGTCGACGCGCTGCTGGGCGAAAGAGGCGAAGGCGTTGAAATGGACGTTGTCGAAATTGACTGGCATGGCGTGGTCTCCTTGGGTTCGTTCTCTGCCCATTCTACACGAAAAGCGGGGGAGGTTACAAAAAACATGCGCGCCGGGGGATGGGGCGAACCGTGCAAGGTTGCGGAGAAGCTTTCCCGTGCCGCGAACGGCCGCAATGTTGACTTGGGGGGCGGGGAGCCGTACTCTGGCGGGCGCAAAACAACGAGGACGCAAATGAGAAAACGCTTTTCCATCCTTCACGCCGCCATCGTCCTGGCGCTGGCCGCCACCGCGGGCCGGCCGGGGCTCGCCGACGAGGGCGCCGCCCATCCGCTTTTCTCGGCGGAGCCGCCGTCGCCAGAGGCGCTCGCGTTCCTGCGGGACGCGTACCTGCCGGCGCTCGCCGCCAACGACATCCAGCAGGCGCTCGCGCTGACCGACATGCGGGGCTTCCGGCAATACCTGCTCGACGTGCGCATGCGCGAGGTGAAGGCCAACATGCCCGACATGACCCCCGAGCAGGAACGGGAGCTCTCCGCTTTCTACCAGACCAACAACCTCGCGCCCGCCAACCTCGCCGCCATCGTCGGCGACAGCCTCGTGCAGGGGCGCTACACCGGCCTGAAGTGGGAGTCCGCCTCCTTCGCGCCCGCCCCCGAGCCGCTCCAGGGCTACGCGGTGCAGGTCGGCGCGACCGATCCCTCCGGGCGGCACCAGAGCGTGCTCGTCGGCATCAAGCAGCTCGGCGACCAGTGGGCCGTCGCCCCGGAAATCCCGATGGACATCTCGTTCCGCGTCGCCGCCGCCCGGAAGGCCGGGATGGCGGACATCCCGATGCCGGAACCGGTGGCCGCGCTCGCGACCGCCTTCTGGAACGCCTGCAAGGAGGGGGACCCCGAGACGGCGTACTCCCTGTTCGGGCCCGACTACCGCTCGCGCATCCCGCTGCTCGGCTTCCTCGGCATCTACCAGGAGCTCGTCGACCGCATCGGGCTGCCCGAGAACTGGACCCCGGGACCCTGCCGGCCGCTGCCCGGCGACCGCATCGGGATCGGGTTGGACGTGTCCGGCGCCAAGGGCAAGACCGCCGCCATCATGACGTTCCGCAAGATGGGGCAGACGTGGGTGCTCGACGAGGCGCAGTTCCGTCCGCCTTCCGCCGCCAACCGCAGCGCCGCGGCGCAATCGCGCGCCCACGCGGCGGCCAACGCCGCGGCCGCGCCGGGCGGCGCGCCCGTCGTCGAGGCGCCGGCCGGGGCGGACGACCCGGAGTCGGCCTTCCCCGCCTTTTCGGGACCGGAGCAACCCGTCGGGCCGGAATGAAATACCCGCGGCTGGAACAGTGGGCCGAAAGCGAGGTTCGGGCCCTCAAGCGCAGGCTGGGGCCCGAGGTCGCACGGCATGCGGAGGGGGTGCCGGTGGTGTGCTTTCCGGCCCCCACGCGCGAGATGGTGGAGGAAGAGGGGCTGGAACCCGACCTGCTGGGGCTTTTCGTGGGGCCCGCGCTCGACGAGGCGGAGGGGCTCGACGATCCGCTGCCGCCGGAGATCCTCCTTTTCCTGGAAAACATCTGGGACTACGCCGAGGGGGACTCGGAGGTTTTCCGCGAGGAGGTCCGGCGGACCTACCTGCACGAGCTGGGGCACTATCTGGGGCTGGAAGAGGGGGATATGGAGGAGAGGGACTTGGACTGAGGAGGACGGTCAGGGAAGCATGGCCAGGGCGGCGGGGAGGGGGATTACGCGGGGGGCCAGGGCGGAGGCGTCGGGGAGGGCGAGGAGGGTTTCGAGGGGCGTGGCGGCGTCGAGGGTGAAGGGGCCGGACTGGAGGCGGCGCAGGCTGGCAAGGTGGGCGCCGCAGCCTAGGGATTGGCCGATGTCGTGGACCAGGGTGCGGATGTAGGTGCCCTTGGTGCATTCGACGCGGAAGCGGGCGGTCGGCGGGGTGTAGTCGAGGAGGTCGAAGCGGTAGATGTGGATGAAGCGGGGCTTGCGGTCGACGGTCTCGCCCTGGTGGTGGAGTTTGTAGAGGGGGACGCCGCCCACCTTGATGGCCGAGACCATCGGCGGGGTCTGCATCTGGTCGCCCAGGCGGGCCTCCATCTGTGCGCGGAGGGCGTCGGCGGTGACCGCGGCGACGGTCTCGGGCGGGGCTTCGGAGACGATGCGGCCTTCGGCGTCCTGGGTGTCGGTCTCGATGCCCAGGCAGAGGGTGCCTTCGTAGGTTTTGTCGTGGCCCATGACGCGGTCGGATATCTTGGTCGCCTTGCCCAGCAGGATGACGAGCAGGCCCGTGGCCGAGGGATCGAGGGTGCCACCGTGGCCGACTTTCGGGATGCGGAAGCGTTTACGTATGCGCGCGACGACGTCGTGGGAGGTGTGGTCGGCGGGTTTGTCCACCAGGAGGACGCCGTCGAGGGGGGTGAGGGGGGGGGCGGATGTGTTCATGGCCGGAGAGGATGCCGAAAGGGAAGTGAAAAGGGAAGAGTGAAAAGTGAGAGAGCAGTGACAAGTGAAAAGTGAAAAGTGAAAAGATGCGGTGCGCCCGCTGACGCGGGCGGGAAGTGGAAAAGAATGCGGGCGGGGCGCCCGCGCTCCGACAGAGGTGAGGAAGCGTGGGAGGTGCGCGCTCGGGGGGGGGCAGTTGGCCTTGCGCCGGGCGCTACGGGAGGAAGGCGGGAGGAGTTTCCATGAGGGGGAACATGGGAAAAAGACGTGGGGAAGGCATGTGTTTTCCTTGATATCGCGAGTGGGAGGGGACGGGGGGAGGGATGCGGGAGGGAGGGCAACCGGGGCGCCGCCAGAAGACTGGGCCGCAACTGGGCAGTGCAAGGGAGGGGGGCTCCCCACGTGCCGTCGCCGGGAGCGGGGAGTTGACCGGGCAAAGGTCCCAGCGGGTGGCCGCGGGATGGGGGGCTCGGGGGGCGGAGCCACCCGTCGTTTGCACCATGCGCGGCCGGTGCCGGCGTGGCGGGATTGACTTTGGCGGGGAATGGGGTTATGGATTGACCCCGCTATGTTGATTGAACGAACAGTGGAGTTGGGCGCGCGGGCGTACCCGGTGTGGATCGGGGACGGGGCGTACGGGGCCATGGCCGGGTTGCTGGAGGGGAAGCGCGGGGTGGTGGTCACGGACCGGAAGGTGTTGGAGGCGCAAGGGGGGCGGTTGGCGGAGCTGGGGGTGGAGGGGTGGCCGAGGTGGGTGCTGGAGGGCGGGGAGGGGTCGAAGGCTTGGGGGGAAGTGGGCGAGTTGCTGGAGTTTTGCGCGGAGGCGGGGTTGGACCGGGGGAGTTGGCTGGTGGCGTTCGGGGGGGGCGTGGTGGGGGATGTTACGGGGTTCGCGGCGGCTTGCTGGATGAGGGGCGTCCAGTTCGTGCAGGTGCCGACGACGCTGCTGGCGATGGTGGACAGTTCGGTGGGGGGAAAAACGGGGGTGAATCTGCGCGCGGGGAAGAATCTGGCGGGGGCGTTCTGGCAGCCGCAGGCGGTGGCGGCGGACCCGGCGGTGCTGGGGTCGCTGGTGGAGCGGGAGTACCGGTCGGGGCTCGCGGAGGCGGTCAAGATGGCGCTCGGGCTGGATGCGGGGTTCTTTTCGTGGCTGGAGGGGCACGCGGAGGAGGTGGCGGCGCGGGAGGCGGGGGCGGTGGCGCACGTGGTTTCGGAATCGGTGCGGCTGAAGGCGGGGGTGGTCGCGGAGGACGAGCGGGAGCGGTGCGGGCGGCGGGCGCTGCTGAATCTGGGGCATACGGTGGGGCACGGACTGGAGGCGGGGTCGGGGTACGCGCTGGCGCACGGGGAGGCGGTGGCGCTGGGGCTGCTGCCGGTGCTGGAGCTGTCGGTGGAGCGGTGCGGGATGCCGCGGGAGGAGGCGGAGCGGGCGCGGGCGTTGCTGGAGAGGCTGCATCTGGTGGAGGCGCGGGTTCCGGCTGGGACGCGCGGGGCGGCGGTGTGGGAGGCGATGCGGCGGGACAAGAAGTCGGCGGGCGGGGAGGTGCGGTATGTGCTGCTGCGGGGGATCGGGGAGGCGCTGGCGCCGGCGGCGGTGGAGGGGGCGGGAGAAAAGTGGGTGGAGGGGTGGGTGGAACGGCTTTCGGCGGGGGAAGGAGCGTGACATGGCGTCGGTGAACGAACAGATCGTGCGGGATTATCTGGAGATGCAGGGGTTCCTTGTCCGCCAGCCGCGGAAGTACCAGATCGTGGCGCGCGCGAAGGGGGCGAACGAGGAGGTGGATTTTCTGGCGGTGAATCCGTCGGCGGGCGCGGGCGGGGAGCTGCCGGAGGCCGGGGTGTGGGGCGCGCGGGAGCTGTCGCGGGTGGGCGCGGCGCTGGTCGCGGTGCGGGGGTGGCACTCGGAGCGGTTCACGGCGCAGATGCTGGCGAAGTCGCCGGACGTGTACCGGTTCGCGGAGGCGGAGTCGGCGCGCGCGGCGGAGGCGGAGCTGGGGGGTCGGTCGGCGGCGCGCGTGCTGTGCCTCGGGTCGCTGCCGGGGGATGCGGCGCAGCGGGCGGAGGCGGTCGCGTTTTTGAAGTCGCGGGGCGTGGACGGGGTACTGCTGTTCCGGCCGATGCTGCTGGAGCTGGCGGCGAGGATCGACGGGAAAAAGAGTTACGAGAAGTCGGATGTGCTGCAGCTGCTGCGGATCCTGAAGGCGCACGGGATGCTGCGGACGGGGCAGATGGATTTGTTTGCGGGGAGGCGGCGGTGGGGGACGGGGGTGGGGAAAGCGGGCGGGACGAGCGAGAGCACCGGGGTGGCCGAGACAACCGGGACCACCGGGACCACCGGGACGGACGGGACGACCGGGACGGTCGAGGCCGTTGCCGTCGAGGAGGCTGTTGCCGAGCAAGCGCCCTTGGAGCCGGAGGCCGCCGAATGACGGCCTCCCGCGACGCCTACATCGTGCTCAACCGCATCGAGGGCATCGGCCCGGTGCGGGTGAAGGCGCTTTGCGAGGCGCTGGGGTCGCCGGAGGCGGTGCTGGGGGCGCCGGCGGACGTGCTGTCGCGGGTGCGGGGCATCGGGCCGAAGATCGCGGAATCGCTGGCGGAGCAGGCGGGGCGGCTGGACGCGGCGTCGGAGGAGGAGAAGGCGGCGCGATTGGGGGCGAAGTTGGTGACGCCGCTGGACGGGGGGTACCCGGAGCCGCTGCGGAACATCTACGATCCGCCGCTGTGTTTGTACGTGGCGGGGGAGTGGCGGGCGTCGGACGCGCGGGCGCTGGCGGTGGTGGGGACGCGGCGGATGTCGAAGTACGGGGAGGCGCAGACGGAGCGGCTGGCGGCGGGCATCGCGAAGGCCGGGTTCACGGTGGTGAGCGGTCTCGCGCGCGGGGTGGACACGGTGGCGCACCGGGCGGCGCTGTCGGCCGGCGGGCGCACGGTCGCGGTGCTGGGCGGGGCGCTGGACAAGCTGTATCCGCCGGAGAACCGGGACCTGGCGCGCGCCATCGCCGCGGGGCGCGGGGCGGTGATGAGCGAGTACCCGATGGGGCGGTCGCCGGACCGCACGACGTTCCCCTGCCGGAACCGCATCGTGGCCGGGCTCTCGCGCGGCGTGGTCGTGACGGAGGCGCCGGTGGACAGCGGCGCGATGAACACGGCGTCGCAGGCGCTGGAGCAGGGCCGCAGCGTGCTGGCCGTCCCGGGGCGCGTGGACATGGAGGGGGCGCGCGGGCCGAACAAGCTGATACGCGAGGGGGCGGTGCTGGTGCAGGAGGTCGCGGACGTGCTGGAGGAGTTCGAGGGGCTGTTCCCGGCGTCGGCCATCGCGCGGGAGAACCAGCGGCAGGACATCCGGCAGCGGCTGCCCCTCTCGCCCGAGGAGGAGCGCGTGGTGCGCGCCCTCTGGCGCGAGCCGGAGATGGACCTCGACGAGCTCGCCCGCCGCGCGGAGCTCCCCGTCCAGCGGCTGCTCACGCTCTCGCTCCAGATGGAGATGAAGCGGATCCTCCGCCGCCTCCCGGGGCGGCGCGTCGCGCTCGCGGACGGGGTGCGGGGGTGGACGTTCGGGGGAAGCGGAGGGGAGCCGTGAGCGCGCCCCTCACGCCCCTCTCCCGAAGGCGCGGCAGGATGCCGCACCTCCAGGGATGCCGATGGGTTGTGGACGGGGGGCCAGCCCCCCTCCGAGAGGGGGGTGGCGCTTCAGCGCCGGGGGGAGTATTGCGCGTCGCCGCCGGATTGGGCTTTTGCAACGGCCACCCGCCCCGGGGCGCGCTCCTGGGAGGTGCGGCTTCCAGCCGCGCCAACGAACGGAATGCGGATGGAACACGATTGGGACAACGGGACGGCTTTCCTCGACGGCCACCCGCAGTACTCCCCCCGACGCGGCCCCTTGCATTTCCCTTGCATGCCCATGCACGCTCCCTGCATGGCCGCGCCACCCCCCTCTCGGAGGGGGGCGGATGCAGGCACGCTCTTTGCGCTTTCCGGGCGCAACTTCCGACAGGGCCACGACAGGGCCAACCCATCCCGTGGCCCTGTCGAACCGGCGCTCCGTTTCCGATCCACCAAGCCAACCACCACCCCCTTGAATTGAAGAAAGGACCCCCAACATGGCAAAGAACCTCGTAATCGTCGAATCCCCGGCCAAGGCCAAGACCATCAACAAGATGCTCGGCAAGGACTACATCGTGCTCGCCTCCATGGGCCACATCCGGGACCTGCCGGAACACGCGCTGGGCGTGGACGTCGAGAAGGGCTTCGAGCCCCGCTACGAACCCATCGCCTCCCGCGCGAAGACAATCGCCAACCTCTCCTCGCAGGCCGCCAAGGCCGAGACCGTGTACCTCGCCCCCGACCCGGACCGCGAAGGGGAGGCCATCGCCTGGCACCTGCGCGAGCTGCTCCGCAAGAAGGGCGACAAGCCGGACAAGTTCCGCCGCGTGACCTACAACGAAATCACCGCCTCCGCCATCCGCAAGGCGTTCTCGCAGCCGGGCGAAATCAACATGCCCCGCGTGGACAGTCAGCAGGCGCGCCGCATCCTGGACCGCATCGTCGGCTACAAGGTGAGCCCCTCCCTGCGCCGCGCGATCGCCGGGGCGTCGAGCGCCGGCCGCGTGCAGTCGGTGGCGCTGCGCCTGGTGTGCGAGCGGGAGAAGGAAATCCGGGATTTCAAGCCGGAGCCCTACTGGATCATCGGGGTGCGGGCCGCGAAGCGGGTGGACCCGCGCGACCCCTTCACCGCCAAGCTCGCGCGCCTCAACGGCAAGAAGGCCGACATCCGCGACGCGGCCGAGGCGGAACGCCTCTCCGCCGAGCTCAAGGCGCGCGGCCTGCGCGTGGCCGCGGTGCTCAACAAGGAGGTGACGCGGCGCGCGCCGCCGCCCTTCATCACGAGCACGCTGCAACAGGCGGCGAGCGGGGCGCTTGGCTTCGCGCCGGCGCGCACGATGAAGATCGCGCAGAAGCTGTACGAGGGCATCGACCTCGGGGGTACGGGCGGCGCGACGGGCCTCATCACCTACATGCGTACCGACTCGGTCGCGGTGGCCGCGGAGGCGGCCGCGGCGGCGCGCGGCGTCGTCGAGCGCCTCTACGGCAAGGATTTCCTCCCCGAGAAGCCGCCGGTGTACCGGTCGCGCTCGTCGGCCCAGGAGGCCCACGAGGCGATCCGCCCGACGGACCCCGCGCGCACGCCGGATTCGCTGAAGGACGTCCTGGAGCGCGACGACTGGCGCCTCTACGACCTGGTCTGGCGCCGCTTCACCGCCAGCCAGATGGCCCCCGCGCGCATCGCGCAGCGCACGGCGGAAATCGAGGCGGTGCCGCAGGCGGGCGCGCCGGCGTCGGGGGACGAGTTCCTGTTCCGCGCGACGGTCTCGGAGATCGCCTTTCCCGGCTACATGCGCGCCAGCGGCCAGGAGGAGCGCAAGAAGGCCGCCGCCGCCAAGGCCGAGGGCGGCAAGGAGGACGACGACGAGGTGGAGAGCCTTCCGCCGCTCGCCGAGGGCGAGGCGCTCGACCCCGTGGAGTGGCTCAACGACCGCAAGGAAACGCAGCCCCCGCCGCGCTACAACGACGCCTCGCTCGTCAAGGCGCTCGAAGAAAACGGCGTCGGCCGCCCCTCCACCTACGCGCAGACGATCTCGACCCTGCTCGACCGCAAGTACGCCGACCACGACAAGCGGGCGCTGGTGCCCACCGAGGTTGGCATGAAGGCGTGCGACTTCCTGGTCCAGCACCTGCCGGACCTCTTTGACGTGCAGTTCACCGCCGCCATGGAGGCCGAGCTGGACCGCGTCGAGGAGAAGCAGGTGTCGTGGCGCGACATGCTCTCCGGCTTCTATGGCAAGTTCCAGGGCTGGCTCGCCGGGCTGCGCGGGCCCGCGGCCGACACCGCCGCCGTGGACCGCCTGCTCGCCGGCTTCGCCCACGTCACCCAATGGCGCCCCGCCACCAAGCGCGGCAACCGCACCTACAGCGACGAAAAATTCGTCCGCTCCATCCGCGAACAGCGCGAGGCCGGCGAGCGGCCCCTGACGGCGCGGCAGCAGGCGGCGCTCGGGAGCGTCTTCCAGCGCTACCGCGCGCAGATCCCCGACGCCGACGCCATCGCCGCCGAGCTCGGTCTCGGCGAGGCCCCCGCCGAAGGCTCGCCGGAGGCCGGCGGAGCCGCCGCCGCGGGCGGCGCGGGCGCGGTCCCGGACGCCGCGTCGGCGGCCAAGCTGGCGATGCTCGCGGGCGTCACCTTCGCCCCGCCGCGCAAGGTCGGCAAGCGCACCTACGACGACAAGGCCTTCTGCGAATCCCTGCGCGAACAGGCCGAGGGCGGCAAGCCCCTCTCCCCGGCGCAGGTGGCGGCGCTCGACAAGCTGCTCGCCAAGTACGCCGCCCAGATCCCCGGCTTCGAGGCCAAGCGCGCCGAACTGGGCATCGCCGCCGCGGCGCCCGCCGGCGGCGCCGCGCAGGCCGGGGCCCTGCTCGACCTCTTCGGAACCGTCTCCGAGTGGCGCCCGCCCACCGCCGGGCTCCGGGGGCGCACCTGGAACGACCGCGAATTCTTCGAGTCGCTGCAGGCCCAGTACCGGCAAAGCAAGACCCTCTCCTTCAAGCAGGTCGCGGCCTTGAAGCGCCTCGCCTCCTCCTACGCCTCCCAGATCCCCGGCTACGCCGAAAAGGCCCGGCAGCTCGGCCTGCCGCCCCCGCGCGCCCCGCGCGAAAAGGCCGCCGCCGGCGCCAAGGCTGCGCCCGCCCCCGCCGCTCCGGGAGGAGAGCCGTGAGCCCCTGGCCGACCCTGCCGCAGTCCGGCGACGGCGACATCTTCATCCCCGGCGCCGGCCGCCCCCCGGAGGACCTCCCCCCGCCGGAGCCCGCGCGGGAAGCCCCCGACCCGGCCGACCTCTGGGTCCCCGACCCGCCCGCCCCGCCGCCCGCCCCGCCGCCCCCCCCGCCGCCCCCCCCGCCGCCCGAGCCGCCGCTCGTCCTCCCGCTCGTCCCCGCCGAGCTCGAATGGGTCGTGCCGTGCGACGCCGACCGCATCGACCGCCTCCTCTCCGCCCTCCACCGCGAATTCTCCCGCGTGCGCTGGCAGAAACTCATCGAAGAAGGCCACGCCATCACCCTCAACGGCAAGCCCGTCACCGCCAACACCACCAAGGTCAAGGCCGGCGACCGCATCCACTGCGTCATCCCCCCCGCGCCCCTCCAGAACGTCTCCCCGCAGGACATCCCCCTCGACGTCCAGTACGAGGACGACGACATCCTCATCCTCGCCAAGCCGCCCGGGCTCGTCGTCCACCCCGCGCCGGGCCACGAGGACGGCACCCTCGCCAACGCCCTCATGAACTACCTCGGCCCCGAGTTCGGCCAGATGGACGCCGCCGACCGCCCCGGCCTCGTCCACCGCCTCGACAAGGACACCAGCGGACTCATCGTCATCGCCAAGACCGCGCCCGCCATGCGCTCGCTGAAGGAGCAATTCTCCGAGCACACCGTGCACAAGGAATACCTGGCGCTCGTCTGGGGCTCTCCCGTCCCGGCGCGCGGCGTCTACGACGACCCCATCGCCCGCCACCCCGTCTCGCGCAAGAAGATGGCCGTCCGCTCCGACGGCCGCCCCGCGCGCACCCTCCACACCACGCTCCTCGCCGGCCCCCTCGCCAGCCTCCAGCGCGTGCGCATCGAGACCGGCCGCACCCACCAGATCCGCGTCCACTTCGCGCACGCCGGGCACCCCGTCTGCGGCGACACCACCTACGGCAAATTCCGCGGCGACATCCCGCGCGAATACACCGCCCGCCAGATGCTCCACGCCTGCCGCGTGCGGTTCGTCCACCCGCGCAGCGGCGACCCAGTCGAGTTCACCTTGCAGCCGCCGGCCGACTTCCTGGCGGCGGCCGACGCCCTCCTCGGGCCGCCGGGGAGCGTCCTGCCGAACCCGGCGGGCGACCCCGAGACCGCGGCCGCCGAAGCCGCCGCCGCCAACGCCGCCGCGGCGGCCGACCCCGACCTCGCGCCCCTGCGGGCCGCCTGGCGGCGCAACCTCGAAGTCCTCTTCCCCGACGCCGCGCAGCAACCCGATTTTCCAACCATTGGAAACATTTTTTCCAATCATTGGAAAACCCGGCGCGGATTTTTCCAATCATTGGAAAACGCGCCGGTGGCCGGCCCCGAGCCCGTCGCGGACGCCTTTCCCGAGGTGCGCCGGTGAACGGCGGCGAGGGCGGGGGGGAGCGGCTGCAGAAAGTGCTCGCGGCGGCGGGCGCGGCGTCGCGCCGCGGCGCGGTGCCGCTGATTGCGTCCGGCCGCGTCGCCGTCAACGGCGTGGTCGTCACCGAGCCCGGCGCGCGGGTCGATCCCGCGCGCGACCGCATCACCCTCGACGGCCGCCCGTTGCGCGCCGAACCCCGCCGCACCTACCTCGCCGACAAACCCCGTGGCATCCTCTGCACCTCCCGCGACCCGCAGGGCCGCCCGACCATCACCGACTGGGCCAAGACCGTCGGCGCCGACCCGTCGCTGCGCCTCTACACCGTCGGCCGCCTCGACTACGACAGCGAAGGCCTGATCCTGCTGACCAACGACGGCGACCTCGCCCAGCGCCTGGGCCACCCCTCGCACCACGCCGAGAAAGAATACCGCGTCTGGCTCGACCGCCTACCCGACGCCGCCCGCAGCCGCGCCATTTTGCGCGGCGTCGAAGACCGCGGCGAACTTCTCCGCGCCCTCCGCATCCTGGACGACCCGCCCCCTTCCCCCAAGCATCCCCCATCCCTCCGCCTGGTCCTGGGCGAAGGCCGCAACCGCCACATCCGCCGCCTGATGACCGCCCTGGGCCTCCGCGTCCTCCGTCTCCGCCGCCTCCGCATCGGCCCCCTCACCGAGGCCCACCTCCACCACCGCCCCCTCGTCGAACTCCCCCCCGACCTCCTCGCCCCGCTCCTGGACCACTGAGCCCTGGCTCCCCCGCCCCTCCCACACACGGCTCGCAGAAATGCACCCCCAAAAAAGTCTCCACCCGGATTTATTCGCATGTCGTGAGATTATGGAAAATACTCGTATTTTCCCATAATCCGGCCATATCCATCTCCATGAAAACACAGCAGGGGAGATGCGAATGCCGATCAGACAAGCTCCGTCTTCACAGGGACAAGCCCGCTCGCTTTCCTTTCTCTTTTGCCTGCGGCGCAAAACACGGAGCGCGCGGAGAACGGAGACACGGAGATTTTGCAGGGAGGAGCTTCGCGCGTTTAAAACGTCCCGTTCAAGCGTTTGTCCGGCGTTTCCGAGGTGCGAAGGCTCCTCCAACAAACGCTCCATCCAAAATCTCTCCGTGTCTCCGTGCCTCCGTTTCCTCCGTGTTTTGTGCCGCAGGCCCCGAAAAAAACTTGTCTGGTCAGCATTCGGCAGAGATGCCCCGCCCGCGCCATCTGCCCGTGCGCCGGACGCCCCACGGCCGGAAAGCGCAGTCGCGGGAGGAATCGGCTTGATTCGCGGACGGGGCAGGGGGAAAATGAAAGGGTTTTCCGCAGATGAAAGGAAGGTTGTTGTCATGCTGGCATTGATGTTGATCGCGATTGGCGTGCTGTTCTGGCTCGGATACCGGTTTTACGGCGGGTGGCTGGAGAAGCAGCTCGACGTCATGGAGGAGCGCATCACCCCCGCCCACGCGCTCAAGGACGGCGTGGATTACATGCCGACGCCGACGCCCATCGTCTTCGGCCACCACTTCAGCTCCATCGCGGGCGCGGGGCCCATCGTCGGGCCCATCAGCGCGGCGCTCGTGTTCGGGTGGGGGCCGGCGTTGCTGTGGATCGCCATCGGCGCGGTGTTCATCGGCGGGGTCCAGGATTTCTCGTCGCTGGTCGCCAGCCTCCGCCACCGCGGCGAAGGGTTGGCGCAGATCGGCCGCCGCCGCATGAGTCCGCTGACGTACCGGCTGTTCCTGCTGTTCCTCATCCTGACGCTGGACTACATCCTGATCGTGTTCCTCGACATGACGGCGGCGACCTTCGCGCCCGCGACGGTGGCCTGGGGCATGGAGAATCCGCCGGCGGCGCTGACGGGCGGCACGGTGGCGACGGCGTCGCTGTCGATCATCGCGATCGCGGTCGCCTTCGGCCAGGTGCTGCACCGCGGCGTGATGGGCCTGAAGGGCGCGACGTTCGTCATGGTCCCGCTGGTCTTCCTGGCGCTGGCGCTGGGGCAGTGGCTGCCGCTGGCGCCGTCGGTGGTCCCGGCGTGCTTCGGCATGGACAAGTACTTCTGGTCGATCGTCCTGATGGCCTACTGCCTGGCGGCCTCGGTGCTCCCGGTCTGGACGCTGCTGCAGCCGCGCGACTACCTCTCCAGCTTCCTCCTCTACGCGTGCCTCGCGGCGGGCGTGGTCGGCATGCTCTGCTCCGGCTTCACGGGCACGGGCGCGGTTTCTTGGCCGGCGTTCAAGGCGTTCTCGACCCCCACCGAGGGCACGCTCTGGCCGGCGCTGCTGGTGACGATCGCGTGCGGCGCGGTGAGCGGCTTCCACGCGCTGGTCTCGAGCGGCACCACGTCCAAACAGCTCGACAACGAGTGCGCGGCGCGCCCCGTCGGCATGGGCGCGATGCTGGTCGAAGGCGTCCTCGCGGTGATGGCCCTCGCGACCGTCATGACGATGGCCCCCGACGCCAAGGCGGCCGGCGCGCCGCCGGCGGTGTTCGCGGCGGGCATCGAGGCGTTCTTCCGCCCGATGGGGGTGCCGCAGGGATGGATCGAGTCGTTCGTGCTGCTGGCGGTGAGCACGTTCCTGCTGACGACCCTCGACTCCTGCACGCGGCTCGCCCGCATGCTCTTCCAGGAAATGACCGGCATGCCCAACCGCACCACCGGGCAGCGCGTCGCCGCGACGGCCGTCATCCTGCTGCCCGTCCTCCTCGCCTTCCGGCAGGTCCAGACCCCGAACGGCCTGATCCCGATGTGGAAGGCCATCTGGCCGGCCTTCGGCGCGACCAACCAGCTGCTGGCGGCGCTGGCGCTGCTGATGGTATGGAGCTGGCTGCGCTCGCAGGGCAAGAAGGCGTGGTTCGTGGCCATTCCGATGGTCTTCATGGCCATCACCAGCATGGCCGCGCTCGTGCAGCTCGTCGGCATCTACGGCAGGCAGGGTAACTGGGAAATCGCGTCGCTGAGCATCCTCCTGCTCGGCCTCGCCGTGCTCGTGCTGGCCGACGTCGTGCGGCACATCCGCCGCGGCCCGCCGGAAGGATACCCCGCCTGAGCCGCGCGCGATGACGGCCCCCCGCCACCTCTTCGGCCCCGTGCCCTCGCGCCGCCTCGGGCGGTCGCTGGGCATCGACCTCACCCCGCGCAAGCTCTGCTGCGAGGACTGCGTGTTCTGCCAGATCGGCCCCACCACCACCCACACCCTGGAGCGGCGCGAGTGGGTCGATACCGCCGCCGTCCTCGCCGAGTTCGACGCGTGGGCGGCGGGCGGCGGCGAAGCCGACTACGCCACCCTCTCCGGCTACGGCGAGCCCACCCTGCACACCCGCTTCGGCGACGTCCTGCGGCACGCCCGCGACCGCGGATTCAAGACCGCCCTCCTCAGCAACGGCGGCCTCATGCACCTGCCCGAAGTCCGCCGCGACGCCGCCGCGTCCGCCGACATCGTAAAGGTCACCCTCTCCGCGTGGGACGAAGACTCCTTCCGGCGCCTCCACCGCCCCGCCCTCGGCCTCACCTTCGAACGCCTCCTCGAAGGCGAACAGGCCCTCCGCGACATCCACCCCGGCAAACTCTGGGTCGAAGTCATGCTCGTGCGCGGCGTCAACGACGCCCCCGAGCAGGTCGAAGCCATCGCGGACGCCGTCGCCACCCTGCGCGCCGACGCCGTGCACCTCAACACCCTCACCCGCCCCTCCCTCTCCCAGGATGGCCTCCACCGGGTGTCCGAGGCATGGCTCCACACCATCGCCCCGTGGTTCACCCCCGTCGCCGAAGTCCCCGCATTCAAGGGCAAGGCCGAGTCCCCCCTCGACATGACCGACGACGCCCTCATGGAACTCCTCGTCCGCCATCCCCTCTCCGTCGCCGCCTGGGCCAAGGCCGCCGGAATCGCCCCCGACGCCCTCGAATCGCGGCTGGCCGCGCTCGCGGAAAGCGGCCGTGTCGCCTATGAAACCGACGACGGCGTGCGGATGGTCCGGGCCACGGTGCCGCGGGCGTGAAGCCGCGCGGCGGTCAAGCCGGCGGGGCGCCGCGGATCCGGCGCCATTACCGCGCCGAAGGCGAGGTCCAGGGCGTGGGGTTCCGTTGGACCGCGCGTCGGCTGGCGGAGGAATGCGGGGTGTGCGGACTCGCGGAAAATGCCTACGACGGGACCGTGCGGCTCGTCGCCGAGGGGCGGCCGGAGGAGGTCCGGCGGTTCGTGATGCTGCTCGGGATGCAATTCCCTGAAGCGGACATCGCGGAGTCGGGGCCGGAGGAGCGCGCGCGGGGGCTGGAGGGGTTCGAAATCCGGTGAGGGGTGGGGGCGGGAAATCAGTCGCCTTCGAGGAGCAGCGGCAGGGTGGGTATGGCGGAAAAATGGCGGTCGGCGGTTACGAGGGTGGCCGAGAGTTCGAGGGCGTGGGCGGCAATCCAGATGTCGTTGGCGGGGATGCGGTGGCCGCTGTCGGACAGGAATTGCCAGAGCCGGGCGTAGCGGTCGGCCGTGGCGGCGGTGAGGGCGGGGATGGAGACGTTTGGGAGAGAGAGGATGCGGAACAGCTTTTCGCGCCGGTTGCGGTCGCGCCGGTTGTCACGCAGGCCCGCCAGGCATTCGCCAAGCACCACGGGGGAGAAATAGATGGCGTCCGCATCGGCGAAACGGCGGTATTCTTCGCAATCGCCGTTCATGAAACGGATGACGATGCTGGAGTCGAGCAAGAGGCGCGTCATTTCCACATTTCCTCATCAATCTGCTCGAAAGCCACGAGTGTCTTGAGCCAGTCGTCGCCGTCCTCCTTGGATATGCATCCGCAAGCCTCCCGCCAGGCGTTGCGACGGGCCTTCTCGTCCGGGGTGGGGAGCCCGAGGGCCGTGCGGAGGAGCTCCTTGGCGGAGGCGTTGAGGCTCTTTTTCGTGCGGGAGGCGTAGTCGCGGAGGGCTTGCGCGACTTCGGGGTCGAGGCCGTGGACGGTGAAGTTGAGGGGCAGGGCTGTGGGCGGCATGGTGGGCTCCTTTGTGGTTCAATCCATGGCAAGTGTGAACCACGGCGGGCGGGGAGTCAAGACGGAAAACGGTGGGGAGGGGGCAAGGTGTTGATGGCGGAAACGTGGTGCGAAACGGAAGGAAATGCCAATGTTCTCCATAATCTCGCGAACGGGGCGGGCGGGGTGCGGATGGGGCTTGCATGGGGGAGGGGTTGGGGGCATCATGGGGGCATGAAATTTCTTTTGACGAACGACGACGGGATTGCGGCGGAGGGAATCCGGGTGCTGGCGGACGCGGTGCGGGGGCTTGGGGACGTGGAGGTCGTGGCGCCGGACGGGGAACGGTCCGCCATCGCCCAGGCCATCACGCTCGACCGCCCGCTCTACGCGGAGCCGTGGCCGGAGAAGGGGGCGGCGTTCGGCTGGGCCGTGAGCGGCACGCCCGCGGATTGCGTGAAGATCGGCGTCCGCAAGCTGCTGCCCTCCCCGCCGGACCTGGTGCTCAGCGGCATCAACCTCGGCCCGAACGCCGGCATCAGCGTGCTGTACTCGGGTACGGTGTCGGCGGCGAGCGAGGCGCTGATCCTGGGGTACCCGGCGATTGCGTTTTCGCTGACGACCTTCGAGGGACCCATCTGGGACACCGCGGCGCGCGTGGTGCGGCGTGTGGTGGAGCAACTGCTGCGCGGGGAGGTGCGGCTGACGCCGGACACGCTTTGGAACGTGAACATCCCGAACGTTCCCTGGGAGCAACTCAAGGGTATCCAATTGGCTCGGATGGGGGAATCGCGCTTCGTCGAGACCTACACGGAGATGCGCGACGCGCAAGGGAGAAAGTGCTACTCGATGAAAGGCGACCTGGTGGAGCTGGGCGACCCGGACGGCACGGACTTGCAGGCGTTGCGGGAAGGCTATGTCGCGCTGACGCCCGTGCGGCTGGACCGCACCCACCACGCGGCCATGGCGGCGCTGCGGGGGAACATGCCGACGCTGTGAGGGGCGGGCGGCTCAGGGGCGGGCGGCGAGGTGGAGCCCGGAGTCGAGAAAGAGGATTTGTCCGGTGAGGGAGGGGGTTGCGGCGGCGAACACGGCGGCGCGCGCGACATCGTCCGGTGCCGGGCGGCGGGGCAGAAGGGCGGGCCGTGCGCGTTCGCGGTGCGTTTCGGGGGGCAGGATGTCGCCGGGGGCGATGCCGTTGACGCGGATGTCCAGGGGGGCCAGCGCGCGTGCGGAGCCGGGGATGGTCGCGGCGAGGGCGCGCTTGGCGTCGGCGTAGCGGGCGAAGGGGGCGTCGCTGGCGGGCGGGAGGGCGATGCGGGCGTCGAGGAGGTGGAGTACGCAGGCGGGCCGTCGGGCGGCGGCCAAGGCGTCGAGGAAGGCCAGCGGGGCGTCGCGGTTGACGGCACGCTGTGCGGCCAATGCGCCGGGGTCGGAGGAGTCGGGGAGAAACAGGGCGGCGTTGTTGACCCAGACATCGATGCCGCCGGACCGCCGCACGGCCTCGGCGAAAAGGGCCTCGCGCTCCCCGGGATTGGCCAGGTCGGCGGACAGGATCCCGCCGGCGCGCGGGCCGAGCGTGGCGAGCAGGGCTTCGGCGTCGGCGCGGGAGCGGTTGCAGTGGATCCACACGGTGGCGCCGGCGTCGGCCAGTGCGCGCACGATGGCGGCGCCGATGCGGCGCGCCCCGCCGGTAACCAGCGCCGTTCGTCCTCCGAGGGGTTTGTCCATAACCGTATCCATGGCCACCGATTCTATGCCGGGGCACCGGCGGGGGCAAGGGGAGACTGGCGGAATCCGTGATTGCGGGGGGGGGCGGAAAACGGTAGGATGGCCGGGAAATGAAAGAACAGGACCGTACGGAAGCATCGTGGGACATGGTGATTGGGCCGCCGAAAGGGTGGTTCGACCTCCATCTGCGCGATTTGTGGAGGTACCGGGACCTGGTGGCGCTGTTCGTGCGGCGGGACTTCGTGGCCGTGTACAAGCAGACCATCCTCGGGCCGCTGTGGCACGTCATCCAGCCGCTGCTCACGACCGTCATGTTCACGGTGGTTTTCGGGAACATTGCGGGGTTGCCGACCGACGGGGTGCCGGGGTTCATCTTCTACATGGCCGGGACCACCATCTGGACCTATTTCGCCAACTGCCTCACGCGCACCTCCGGGACGTTCATCGCCAACGCCGGCATCTTCGGCAAGGTGTACTTCCCCCGCATGGCGGTGCCCGTCTCGACGGTGGTTTCGCAGCTGATCGCCTTCGCCATCCAGTTCGCGTTCTTCCTGTGCTTCTACGCCGTCTTCTGGGCGAAGGGCGCCGCCATGCACCCCAACTGGACCCTGGCCCTCCTCCCCGTCCTGCTGGCCATCATGGCCGGCCTCGGGCTGGGATTCGGCATCCTGATTTCCTCGATGACCACGAAATACCGCGACCTCCAGGTCCTGGTCGGCTTCGGCGTCCAGCTCTGGATGTACGCCACCCCGGTCATCTACCCCCTCTCCTGCGCCCCCGCGAAGTACCGCTGGATCGTCCTCGCCAACCCCGCCAGCGCGGTCGTGGAAACCTTCCGCCACGGCTTCTTCTCCACCGGCTCCTTCTCCTGGGCCGCCCTGGGCTATTCGGCCGGCTTCACCCTGGTGCTGCTGCTGATCGGCCTGGCGGTCTTCAACCGCGTGGAACGGACTTTCATGGACACGGTGTAGGCATGATGTCCAGGCGTTTTAACGGAATTGCGGGCTGGTCCCCGATTTTGAACGTTTTTGCAAATCGTTTGACGGAAATGCAACTCGGGGCCGTGGAATGAACGGTTTGCACGAGTTGGGTTATTTGTGGCTGG
Source organism: Kiritimatiellia bacterium (assembly GCA_017540905.1). GTDB lineage: Bacteria > Verrucomicrobiota > Kiritimatiellia > CAIQIC01 > Lenti-01 > CACXEY01. The sequence continues at coordinate 57,517 of JAFYAC010000006.1, forward strand.
TCCGTCGTTATTCATTGAAGGTGTGCGGGTTGCTTTGCCAATCCTACGCAACGGAGCAGTCCGTCAAACGGGTCGTCCGGGAAGGAATCGTGGAAACCACGCATTATCCCGTCCGGCGCTACCGTCTGGAGGACACATGGCAGGGGCAGTTGACCTTCGCCCTGAAGCGCGAGGGCGTGAATCTGGAAGTCCTTCGCGCGTTCTTCCGCGTGGTGGACGCATCCGAAATGACCGCATTCGTCGCCGCCCATCCTTTGGGCACGGTGCAAAAACGGGCCTGGTTCCTGTATGAATTCCTGACGGGGCGGATGCTGGCCATCCCGGACGGCAGGGGGGGCGGATATGTTCCCTTGGTGGACGGCAAATTGCAATACGCCTTGCCCCCGAAAGAGGGGGAACCATCGCGGCGGCACCATGTCGTCAACAATTTGATCGGGAACCGAGTCTTTTCCCCTTACATCCGCAAGACGCCCGGCTCGGGGAAAAAACCGTGCGGGGAATTGAAGGCGGCCGCGGAGAAGTTGCTGGCAAACTATCCCGCCGACTTGGTGTACCGGGCCGTCCGCTACTTGTACGTCAAGGAAACCAAGAGCTCCTTCTCGCTGGAAAACGAAACTCCCGACCGGAGGCGGACGGAGGCGTTCGTGGACCTCCTGCGGCGGATGGACGGATCGCCCCTGGACAAAAACACCTTGCTGGGGGTCCAGAACAGCGTGGTCGATCCCCGTTACGCCCAGCGGGATTGGCGGACGGACCAGGTCTATGTGGGCGAAACCATTGCCCCGGGAAACGAAAAAGTCCATTTTGTCGCCCCGCGTCCGGACGCCATCGGGGAATTGATGCAGGGGTGGCTGGATTGCCTTGACCGCTGGCTGGGTTCCGGCGAGGAGGACAGCGTGGCGATGGCCGCCGCCATGGGGTTCGCTTTCGTGTTTCTCCACCCGTTCGACGACGGGAACGGACGGGTCCACCGGTATCTGTTGCACGCCATCCTGGCACGCAGGGGATTCGTTCCGCGGGGACTGATTTTCCCCGTTTCCGCCGTCATGCTCAAAAACCGCCTTGCCTACGACAAGGCATTGGAGTCGTTTTCCTCGCGTTTGATGGGGCGGGTGGACTATTCCATGGATGACAATGGAGAACTGTCGGTCCTTTCCGACACCCGTGATCTTTACCGGGCCATCGACTGCACCCCCGTCGTCGGGTATTTCCGGGAGGTCGTCGCCGAAACCATCCGGACCGAGTGGAAAGCGGAGTTGGATTGGCTGGATGCCTACGACCGGATGCGCGGCGCCATGCGGCAAATCGTGGACATGCCGGACAAGAAGGCGGACCAGTTCATCCGCTTCGTCCTCCAAAACGGCGGCCGGCTCTCCGCCCGGAAACGCGGCATGTTCCCGGAACTGTCCGATGGCGAAGTGTCCCGCCTGGAAGCCGCCGTCAACGCCGCCCGCACACCGACTGACTTGGAGAATGTCCCATGACCACCGCCATTTCCATCCAGAACGTATCCAAGGCGTACCGGCTCGGGGTCATCGGGCACGGAACCCTCCGCGAAGACCTGCAGAGCTGGTGGGCGAGGGTGAGGGGGAAGGAGGACCCCAACCGGATCATCGGCAGCAAGGAGGCCATCGAGGGGGATACGCTGTGGGCGCTGCGGGACGTGAGTTTCGACGTGGAGCAGGGGAGCGTCTGGGGCATCATCGGGGCGAACGGGGCAGGGAAGAGCACGTTGCTGAAGATTCTCTCGCGCGTGACGGCACCGACGAGCGGGCAGATCAAGGTCCGCGGGAGGGTGGCGAGCCTGCTGGAGGTCGGGACCGGGTTCCATCCGGAGCTGACCGGACGCGAGAACATCTTCCTCAACGGTGCCATCTTGGGCATGACCAAGGCGGAAGTGCGGAAGAAGTTCGACGAAATCGTCGCCTTCTCCGAAATCGAGAAGTTCATCGACACCCCCGTCAAGCGCTACTCCTCCGGCATGTACGTCCGCCTCGCCTTCGCCGTCGCCGCCCACCTCGACCCCGAAATCCTCGTGGTCGACGAAGTCCTCGCGGTGGGGGATGCGGCGTTCCAGAAGAAATGCCTCGGCAAGATGGGGGCGGTGGCCAAGGAAGGGCGGACGGTCCTGTTCGTGAGCCACAACATGGGGGCGGTGCGGAACCTCTGTGAAAAGGCTGTTCTGCTTCAACATGGCCAAATCATTCTCAGGGGGACAAGTCGGGATGTTGTTGACTCTTATCAATCTTCGGTACACGCCAGCGGCGGGGTGCTGGAATCGGGAAAGCCCATTTCGCGAACGGGCTCTGGGGTCGCCCGTATTACCTATGTCCATCCGTTTTCCCGCTCGGATTGCTCAATTACAGGGTTGTCAACCGGAGAGCCTCTTTATTTGACGGTGGGTTACGAAACGCAACTCGCTCCCATGCGCGTTTTTCTGGAAATCATATGGATCAACTCGCGAGGGGAGCGCTGCATGCATTTCAACAGCGGGCGCCTCAACCAGCCCATTGCCCTAGAGACATCTCGCGGCGAGATGGTTTGCCAAATGGACAAATGTCCGTTGATGCCGGGTGATTACACCGTGGAAATCAAGCTCTATGACATTGGCGGCCAGGTCGCCGACCACGTTCGCGATGCTGCCGTGATTACGGTCCATCCAGGCGATTTCTATGGTACCGGTCGCCTCCCTGCCCCCGACATGTGTTCCGTCTTGGTGGAACATCGTTTTTTCTCGTCCGTCCAGCAAATCTGAATCATGTAAAAATCCCGAGGAGTGCTATGAACAGGATATTCATGCCATTGAAAACGAAGATTGCTGTGTGGCGTAGAGCCAGCCAACGCAAGCGCCGTTTGGCAAAGGATGCAGCCGTCATGGGGAGCGCGGAATGGGCTGAACGGCTTGGTGGATGGTTCGATGATGTGAGTCAATTTCATGTCTTGCGGGGGGGGGGGGGGGGGGGGGAA
>JAFYAC010000042.1 GCA_017540905.1 Kiritimatiellia bacterium
AACTCTACTGCTACGAAGCCTTTTCCGAAGAAGCCGACCGCCTCCGCCACTACGCCGAGGCCGCCGGCGTCCGCATCGGCCTCACCCCCCTGACCCTCCAGGAAGTCGGCCACGCCGCCCCCCCCGCCCCGGTCATCTCCATCCGCACCCAATCCATCCTCCCGCCCGCCTGGGCCCCGTCCCTCACGGGCATCCTCTCCCGCTCCACGGGCCACGACCACCTCCTCGCCTACCGCGCCGCCCTGCCAAACAACACCCCCTGCCCCGCCCTCGGCTACCTCCCCCGCTACTGCGTCCGCGCCGTCGCCGAGCAAGCCCTCCTCCTGACCCTCTCCCTCCTGCGCCGACTCCCCCGGCAGCTCGCGCAGTTCGACCGCTTCCAGCGCGACAACCTCACCGGACTCGAACTCTCCGGCAAGACCGCCGCCATCTTCGGCGTCGGCAACATCGGCCACGAAATCCACACCATCTTCGGCGCCCTCGGCACAACAACCATCGGCGTCGACCCTGTCCACCGCCACCCCGACGTCACCTACGCCTCCCCCGCCGACGCCCTGGCCCGAGCCGACATCATCCTCTGCGCCATGAACCTCACCCCGGCCAACCGCGGCTACTTCACCCCCGACCTTCTTGGCGCCACGACCCGCCGCCCCATCCTCGTCAACATCGCCCGCGGCGAATTCACCCCCGCGCTCGCCTTGGAAACCGCCCTCGACTCCGGCCACCTTTCCGGGGCCGCCCTCGACGTCTACAACGAAGAATCCACCCTCGCCCCCTCCCTCCGCTCCGGCGACCCCGCCCCCCTCACCGACGACAACCGCGCCCTCCTCCGCCTCCGCTCCCGCCCCGACGTCATCCTCACCCCGCACAACGCCTTCAACACCCGCGAAGCCGTCGAACGCAAATCCTCCCAATCCCTCGAAACCTACCTCCGTTTCCGCCAATCCGGCACTTTCCTCTGGCCCGTCTGACGCCGCACCCCCGGAAGTGGCGCAGTACCTTCTGAACAACCATCGCGCAACTTCCGGAGGTGCGGCTTCCAGCCGCGCCGCTGGATGGGAGGTTATGGGGAAGCATGGACAGTTTCGGTCGGTTTTCCACCTCCATGCACCCCGCGGGCGGGACGCCCTCGCCCCCAGTGATTGGCGCCCGCACCGGATTTTCCAACCATTGGAAAACTTTTTTCCAATCATTGGAAAAACCGGGCCGTTTTTTTCCAACCACTGGAAACTTTTTTTTCCAACCATTGGAAAACTTTCCGCCCGCCCCTTGCAACCTTTCGCCGGGTGGAGTGTATGCGGGGCAAAGAAAGGCTCCATGCGGAACGCCGGGGAAGGCTTGGGCAACAGGCTCCTGCAGGCCGAAAAAGCATCGGTTGCGCTTGTCCTCACCCCGTTGCGTTTGCTATGAATGTTTCAATTCCAAACATCGGAGTTTTGCCATGCAAAAACCCTTTTTCCATCCACTGTGCGCTCTCCGGGCGGCCGCGCTGGCCTTGGCGATTGCCGCAGCCGCGCCGTGCAGCGCGCGCGCCGGCGTGGTGGAGCTCGACCAGGACCTGCCCGCCGTCAAGTACGGGTGGAACGCCGTGTACGTCGAGCTCGCGCCCACGAACAGCCTCGACGGGGTGTTCGGGGACTGGCCGACGGACAGCGTCGGGCTCTACGACCCCGCCGCCTTCCTCGCCACGCGGCAGTACTCGGCGACGTCGGAATCGCAGGGCATGGCCATCGCCCCCATCGCCATGTGGCACCGCGGACAGCCGGCCGCCACGGAGGCGGTTTCGCTGCCGGCGAACACGGTCTGCATTTTCTTCTCCACGAACACGTCGGCAACCAACCTGACGGTCCGCGGCGTCCCCGCGGCACCGCGCACGACCTGGCACGTCACGAGCGCCAAGAAGCCGTACAACTTTTTCGGCCTCTCGCTCCAGGACGGCGCCGGCACCACGGCCGGCGAGATCCTCGACGGGTTTCCCGGCATCAACTCGCTTTCCGGCATCTACCGCATCTTCGGCACCAACGCGGCCGTGTCGCCGGCCTTGACCCGCATCTACGCCACCACCAAGCTCTACGACGCCAACGTCCTCCTCGTCCCCTCTTCCGAAATCTCCGACTGGTCCGGCGTCCTGAACGTCTCGCCCATGGACGGCCTCGACTACGGCACCAACGCGACCCTGCGGGTGCTGTCGGTGCGCAACGACGGCACGCAGCGGCGCACGGCGGCGATCGACCTGGTGCCGTCGGCGTCGGCGGAGGGGGCGCGGGACCTGCTGCCGGCGCTGCATCTGCGCGACACGGCGGTGACGGTGACGAACGCGGCGTGGGTTGCGCCGGCGTCGCCGCGGCTGGCGTCGAAGGTGCTCGAGCCGGGCGAGACGTGGAAACTGGAGGTCGGCCTCGACCGGTCGCTCTTCGACGGCGACGTGCGCGGGACGCCGTTCGGCGCAGTGCTGCGGATCACGGACGACGGCGGGGCCTCGAAGTGGCGCGTGGACGTTCCCTTGCAGGGCGCCGCCTCGGGCAAGACGTCCGACGAGGATGCCTGGCCCGGCGGCCTATGGATCGCGGAGGCGGCCTTCGACGAAATCCACTTCGCGGGCGACACCTCCGAAGCGTACACCCCCGCCGGCGGCACGCTCAAGGTCCGCATGCCCATGCACGTCGATGGGGAAGGCAACTTGCGCCTGCTCCAGCGCGTCGTGGTGGCGGGCTCGACCGCGGCCGACGGCTCCTTCGCCTACACCCTCTACGCCGGCGACGCCGCCGTCCCCGCCACCGCCCGCGAAACGATGCGAATCTCCTCGGCGGTGCTCCCCACCGAGCAGCCCGTCATACCACTCAAGGGCGGCGACTTCCGGCAGGGCCTCGCCATCTTCTCGTTCACCGTGGACGCCGACGGCGCGACCTCGCTCCTGCGCCACCCCACCCATCCCCAGCACGACGGCCTGCGCTGGGACTTCTCGACCCCGGCCCCGTCCGGCGACGACTTCGACAACTACAAGTCCACCGTCAAGCCGGAACTCTTCTCCGTCGGCAACATCATCTCCTTCCGGCTGGACCTCAACGGCGGCGAAGCCCCGTGGAATCCCGAAGAGGAGAAGACCGGCACCTGCACCTGGACCCTCGAAAACCTCCGCCGCGAAGGCCCCATCGCCATCAAGGGCCCCATGTCCATCCGCCGCATCGCCCCCCAGACCGACATCGTGCTGGAATGAACCCCAACCTTGCAATCAACATCATTTCAGGCCAAAATGATATAGATTCCTGTTTTGATGATGTAGATTCCGCAAGGGAGCAGCCATGAGAGCATTCGACTACAATACAAGCCTGCAAAAGTGGTTTACGCCGCAAATCGCGAAACTGACCGGCGCGTTGCGGGAATGCAAGGGCAAGCAGGCGCTCTTTCTCAAGGCGACCCCTGACGTGCTCGACACCCTGGTGGCGGTGGCCAAGGTCCAGAGCATGGCTTCGTCCAACCGCATCGAAGGCATATCCACCACCGACGCGCGGATCCGGGCGCTGGCGAAGGAGTCCGTGGTCCCGAAGAACCGCGCCGAGGAAGAAATCGCCGGCTACCGCGATGTCCTGGGCATGGTCCACGAGTCGCACGATGCCATTCCGCTGAACCCCAACGTGATCCTGCAGCTCCACCGCGACCTCTGTGCGCATCTCGGGCCGGGCGCCGGCGGGCATTGGAAAACCTCCGACAATGTCATCTCCCAAATCGATGCCGCGGGAAACCGCACCGTGCGGTTCCGCCCGCTGCCGGCCTTCGCGACGCCCGGGGCCGTCGAAAACCTCTGCACGGCCGCCAACGGGGCCGTTGTGGAAGGCACCTTCGATCCGCTGTACGTCCTCAGCCTGTTCGTCCTCGACTTCGTCTCCATCCATCCCTTCGACGACGGCAACGGGCGCATGAGCCGCCTGCTCACCCTGCTGTTGCTGTACCGCGCCGGGTATGTCGTCGGGCGCTACATCAGCCTCGAAAAGCTCATCGAAGACTCGAAGGAATCCTACTACGAGACCCTCCAGGCCTCCTCCGCGGGCTGGTTGCAGGGCAAAAACAACCCGACGCCCTTCGTGCGCTATCTGCTGGGCACTTTCCTCAAGGCCTATTCGCTTTTCGAAGACCGGGTGTCCGACGTCCTCCGCGAAAAGGCGACCAAGGAAGAACGCATCCGCCTCCTCTTCGAACGGACGCCCGTCCCGCTGAGCAAGCGCCAGATCCTCGAAGCCTGCCCGGACGTCAGCGCCGTCACGGTGGCGCGCGCCCTCAAAACCCTCCTCGACTCCGGCGCCATCCGCAAGCTCGGCGCCGGTCCCGCAACCTCCTACGCAAAGAACTGAAAGGGAAACCCCATGAACCAACGCCCCTCGCACCCGCAACTCTCCCGGCCACCGCATCTTTTCTCTTTTCTCTTTTCGCTTTTCACTGCGCTGGCGCTCTGCGCCAGCGCCCCCGCCGAGACGGTGACCATCTCCACCGCCGCCGACTGGGCCGCCTTCGCGGGGCGTGTCAACGCGGGCGAAACCACCCTCGGGGCCAGGATGGCCGCCAACGTCACGCTCGTGCAGTCTTCGCCGTTCGTCGGCACCGACCAGGCCCACGCCTACGCCGGCACGTTCGACGGCGACGGCCACATCCTCGCGGTCAACTGGCGCTTCACCGACGGCACGTCGTACGTGGCCCCCTTCCGGTTCGCCGATGCCTGCACCATCAAAAACCTCCATGTTGCCGGCTCCCTCGAATCCAACGGCAAATTCGTCGCCGGGTTCATCGGGGAGTGCATCCGGAATGTGGGCTCCCGCTACAATTACATCACCAACTGCCGCTCTTCCGTCGTCATCGCCTGCACCATCTCGGGCGATGCCACGAGCGGCGGCTTCGTCGGCCTTCTGGAAAACAGCGGCGCCAGCAGGCTCCAATTCAACGATTGCCTCTTCGACGGCTCGCTGCTGGGCCCCTCCGCCAACAGCTGCGGCGGGTTCACCGGCTACCGGCCGGCCTCCGCCTACGCCAAATACCACAACTGCCTCTTCGCCCCGGCGGAAGTCACGGTTTCCCCCGACGCCTCCTACACCTTCTCCCGCCCCGGCTACGACACGGTGGACAACTGCTACCGCATGCAGGCCTTCGGCGCGCCCCAGGGCGCCGACGCCTCCGGGCTCTCCGCCGAAGACATCGCGGCCAAGCTCGGCAACGCCTGGACCGTCGTGAACGGCCAGGTCGCGCTCGTCCTCTTCCCTCCCGACCCGCCCGCGCCCGCCGCCAACCGCTTCGCCTACCAGGGCGCCCTCAAGGACATCGCCGGCGCCCCCCTGACCGGCGAAAAGACCGTCGAATTCCGCATCTACGACACCGCCACCGGCGGCACCCCCCTCTGGGCGCGCCGGCTCACGGTCCTGTTGAACGAAAAGGGCCTCTTCAACGTCGGACTCTCCGACGACGCCGGCGAGCCGATCGAAGGCACCTCGACGAGCGATTCCCTGGCCGCCGTCGTGGCCCGCTCCTCCGCCACCACCCTCTACGTGGGCCTCACCGTATCCGGCTCCGACGGCGAAACCGTCCCGCGCCAGCGCCTTCTCTCCGTCCCCTACGCCACCTTCGCCGGGGACGCCGCCAACGCCTCCGGCGACTTCGCCGTCGTCGGCCTCCTCTCCGCCAGCGGACTGGACGTCCCCGGCGCCGCCACGATCGCCGGCAACGCCAGCGTCCGGAACGACGCCTCCGTCAAGCGCGACCTGCGCGTCTCCGGCGCGATTTCCGCCCTCGGGACCGCCCCGCTCGGCTCCATCGTCCTCTGGAGCGGCAACTCCGGCCAGATTCCCGACGGATGGGCCCTCTGCGACGGCCAGACCTCCCACGGCCGCAAGACCCCCGACCTCCGCGGACGCTTCGTCGTCGGCGCCGGCGCCGCTTACGCCGTCGGCGCCACCGGCGGCCGCGCCAGCTACACGCTTGCTGCCAGCCAGCTCCCCGCCCACTCCCACCTGTATGCTGGCGACGACCACCTCGACCAGGTCAAGCCGGGCTCCACCGGCTACAGCGCCGCCGACAACATCCAGCAAAGCACCGGCGGCTACGACGCCGTCTCCGACAACTCCGGCAACGCCGTCATCTACCGCACCTCCTCCGTCGGCTCCGGCGCCTCCATCGAAAACCGCCCCCCTTACTACGCGCTCTGCTACATCATGCGCGTCAAATGACCCCTTTCGAAAGCCCCCCAACCCAAGGAACCACCATGAAACGACACCTCGCCCCGCTCGCCGCCGCCCTCGCCCTCACCCTCGGCAGCGCCGCCACCGCCCGCGCCTTCTCCTACCAAGGCGCGCTCGCGGACCTCGACGGAAAGCCCCTGAAAGGCAACCAGACCGTCGAATTCCGCCTCTACGCCTCCGCGACCGGCGGCACCGCCCTCTGGGGATGCCAGCGCAACGTCCTGCTGGACGACAACGGCGTGTTCAACACCGAAATCGCCGACGGCTCCGCCACCGTCCCCTCCGGCGTCCCCGCCAACGCGGTGCTGGACGACGTCCTGACCGCGAACGCCCGCAACGTCCTCTACATGGGCATCACCGTCGGGGGGGCCTCCGGCGAAATCGCTCCCCGCCTGACCCTCCTGCCCGTCCCCTACGCGGTGTTCGCCCACAACGTCACCCAGGCCTCCGGCGACTTCGCCGCCGCCGGCAAGGTCACCTCCACGCAGCTGGCCGTCTCCGGCGACGCCCTGTTCTCCGCGGACGCGACCATCTCGGGCAACGCCACCGTCGAAGGCGACCTGACGGTATCCGGCACCGTCAGCGGCTACGGCATCGTCCCCGTCGGCACCATCCTCCTCTGGGGCGGCTCCGCCTCGGACATCCCCGAAGGCTGGCACCTCTGCGACGGCCAGACCGTCAACGGCCGCGCCATTCCCGACCTCCGCGACCGCTTCGTCGTCGGCGCCGGCGGCAACGGCTACGACTCCGGCGACAAGGGCGGGAAGGCCACCTTCACCCTCAGCGCCTCGCAGCTCCCGGCCCACTCCCACCTGTACGCGGGCGACGACCAGCTCACCGACTGCAAGCCCGGCAACACCGGCTACAGCGCCACCGGCGACAACGTCGTGGAAGTCACCGGCGGCTACGACGCCAAGTCCTCCGGCTCCGGCAACGGCACCATCTACCGCACCTCCTCCGTCGGCTCCGGCGCCTCCATCGACAACCTCCCCCCCTACTACGCCCTCTGCTACATCATCCGCGTCAAGTGACCCTCCGCCCCGCCAGCCCACCGCCCGCGCCCCTGCCGATTGCAATCGACTGCACTCGATTGCATTCGATTGCAATCGAATTCCCCGCCACATCCCCCGCGCCCCCCGCCCGTTCCCCGCGTTCCCCCGCAACCCCGAACCCCAGGCTCCAGCCATGAACCGCACAGCCGCTTCCACCCACCCCCGCGTCCCCCGCGCCGCCGCCCTCGCGCTGGCCGCCGTCCTGCTCGGCGCCGCCGCCCCCGCCGCGCGCGCCTCGGAGAGCACCGTCATCCTGGGCACGCCGGCCCCCGCGACGCTGCGCAACACCGCCGACGCCTCGCGGAACGAGTGGCTCGCCGCCAACAGCGCGTTCATCGCGGAAGCGTTCTTCACGGCCACCGCCGCCACCTCGCAGCTGGCCACGGCCAACCGCCCGCAGTACGTCCTCGCCTCCTCCGAGACCGGCTTCCCGCTCGAGCGCACCATCCCCGCGTACTACCTCGGCGACCAGCTCGCCCCCCCCGACGGCGTCGACTGGCCCGCCACCTACGCCGCGTACACCAACTCCCCCGACGCCCCCTGCTTCATCTTCGACACCGCCGACAGCCGCGTCTTCGTGGCCGAGGGCGGCACCCATTCCTTCACGTGGGTCCGCGCCGACGGCGAGCCCCTCGCCATGAACTACGTCGTCTCCCCGGCCTGCTCCGGCCGCCCCCGCCGCATCTACTGGACCGACGACCCCTGGAACGCCCCCGCCATCGACCTCACCGGCAAATTCGTCAAATTCTTCGGCGACCCCGAAATCCTGACCCCCGTCTTCGGCACCGTCACCAACTACTCCGGCGGCATGCCGCAGGTCATCACCAACCAGATCGTCAGCGGCCTGCACCTCGACACCTCCACCCACTTCCTCAACGCCCACGGCCAGCTGCAGGGGCAGGTCGTGATGGTCTACTACGACACCGGCAACTACGAGCGCATCCTCCACGTGCAGGTCGTCGAAGTCTGCCGTCCCGTCGTCAATCGCATGACGGGCGAGATCGGCCGCGCCCTCCGCCCCGACGGCCGCGGCTACGACGTCTCCGGCCTCCGCGCGCGCCCCACCGTCGTCTCCCCCACCGACGGCCGCGGCGAATACCTCTACCAGCACAAGGGCCGCCACTCCTACTCCCCCAAGAACGGCAACGTCTATCCCCTCCGCCCCACGGCCGACTGCCCCTGGAACGCCGAAATCTACTGGATGGAGACCGACGAAATGGAAGTCCAGTGGCCCTTCGAGGTCGACCAGTACGCCTGCGACTGGCCGGCCGACGCCACCGTCTTCGTCCGCGGCGACGCGGAGGGCGACGGCGGCCGCCCCGTCTACATCCCCTTCGGCCTCGAAGGCACCGTCATGGACTACCAGGAGCCCGACGGCCACGCCCTCGCCGTCGCCCCCGACGGCACCTTCGACGCCGTGGGCGAAGGCTACTCCCTCCTCCGCCTGACCGCCGACGACGACATCTGGTTCTTCCCCATCCACTCCCTCTTCCGCTCCAACACCGACTACTTCACCCTCGAACCCGGCGAAGCCCACGTCGGTTCCGAACTCCACCTCCGCGGCGGCTCCGCGGCCGGCCTCGCCGGCGGCTTCGACCCCGACATCGACCCCACCTCCCCCGGCTACATCTATCCCCCCGTCTCCTCCCCCGACTGGAACCCCGCCCTCTACGCCGCGCCCGCCCCCGACCCCCGCCGCACCGGCTCATCCGCCACCGACGGCGTCTCCCCCGACGGCACCGCCGACACCAACACCTACGCCTCCGTCATCTACCCCGTCCGCGCCCGCGACCCCAACGCCACCATCGAAGTCTGGTGGAACACCACCCTCTGCGAGGAAGGCATGCCCGAGCCCCTCGTCGTCCCGACCCTCCCGCAGGTCTATTCCGTCCGCTGGCCCCTCCCCGGCGAGACCCCGCAGATCGTCATCGCCTCCCAGCTCGGCTCCGACGCCGACTCCATCTTCTCCCAGAACCTCGGCGCCTACCTCGAAGACGCCACCTCGACCATCCACCTCGGCAACCGCTCCTTCTTCGACGCCGCCACCGGCGGCACCGTCATGGCCTGGGTCCGGCCCGAAGACGCGGCCGACGACACCCCCTCCTCCCTCCTGACCCTCGGCTCCGACCCCGCCACCGCCGTCGTCGTGGACATCCGCCGCAAGGACGGAGAGACCCGCCTCCAGGTCACCTGCGGCACCAACACCGTCTCCTGCCCCTACCTCCCCGACCCCCGCTTCATGGGCTGGATGCACGTCGCCCTCTCCTTCTCCGGCGCCTCCGCCACCGTCCATTTCGACTGCGGCCCCGCCGAAGTCCACACCCTCCCCCTGGCGACGCCGCCCTTCCACGCCGGCGCCTTCCCGGCCACCATCGGCGCGGCCAACGGACTGCCCGCGCGCGCCGGGGCCGAAATCGGCGAAGTCCTCGTCTGGAACACCCCGATGGACGAAGAAGCCATCGCCTTCCAGTACCTCACCCCCCACGACGGCACCGAAAACCACCTCGCCGCCTGCTACACCTTCGTCAAGGGCACCGACCTGAACGTCACCTCCACCGACGAACGCACCGTCCACGAAAAAGTCTTCGGCGCCGCCCGCACCGCCCACCGCTGCCTGGCCGAGACCGAAGGCCCGCCCGCCTGGGGCAAGGGCTCCATCGTCCCCGACCCCGGCACCGCCGCCCGCATCTACCTCCAGAACGACCCCGCCGCCACCGGCTACAACCCCAACGAAGAACACGCCCTCCTGACCGCCGCCGGCGACCGCCGCATCGCCTGGGCCCTCCGCAGCGACCTCAACACCGACGCCACCTCCGAGCCCGGCGTCCTCGTCGAATACGTCAAGCACGGCCGCAAGGCCATGCAGTGGTTCGCCGTCGCCGCCACCAACGACGCCTACCCCATCCTCTCCGCCCCCGCCACCGCGGGCCTCGCCTTCCCGGGCCCGCACCCCATCGACCTCCTCGACGACCCCTGGTGCCCCAAGGACGCCTGGGACGAACCCGCGGCCACCGCCCCGGCCTTCCGCGACCGCAAGGGCCAGCTCTGGGCGCGCTCCGCCGGCAACGCCACCATGCGCATGTACTACCGCAACCAGGAAGGCTTCGCCTACCCCTCCCTCGCCACCAACAAGTGGCCCGCCGTCAACGAAGAAATCCCCTGGCTCGCCCTCCTCGGCGGCGACCCCTCCGCCGACCCCCTCGCCGCCCAGCCCGCCGCCTGGACCTGGGAAGTCACCTGGCCCGAAGACGTCCCCGAAATGGAAATCGGCCGCACCCTCACCACCGCCGCCGACGGCCTCCCCGAAGTCTGGAACGCCAAGTCCGCCGCCGTCGTCTGGCCCCCCACCACCGCCGAAGCCGAATCCACGGCCCTCCTCTTCGACCCCACCGTCGCCCAGACCGCGGGCTTCACCGACTTCACCGTCAAGCAGCTCATCGACAAATTCGGCATCCAGTCCGGCGCCGGCGGCCACGCCACCCAGCGCCAGGGCAAATGGTACTTCGACGACCTCCCCCCCAACCTCTCCACCCGCTTCTACCTCGACACCACCGCCGATCCCGGCTCCTGCCTCAAGCTCGTCGGCGAACGCGAAGACAACCCCGGCGCCGTCTCCCTCCTCCACGTCAACGTCCTTTCCGCCGAAGAACGCGAAACCCTCTCCCACATCGTCGACGACACCGCCGAAAACGGCGACGCCATCGCCCTCTGGCAAAGCGCCATCGCCACGCTCGCCACCAACGCCGTCCGCCCGTCCGTCCTCGCGACCAATTCCGGCGAACCCGTCGTCGCCTACACCCCCCGCGACCACTACGCCCTCTTCACCATGGGCGCCACCAACTACGTCACCCTCATCGAAAACGACGCCCCCAGGATGGTCCCCGCCCCCGGCACCACCAACCTCGTCGCCTCCGGCGTCTCCGACGGCGACCCCATCTCCATGCACATCCTCAAGGTCGTCCCCAAGTACTACACCGGCCGCGTCGTCACCCGCGAAGACCCCTACAACCTCCTCTCCCAGCAACTCTCCGTCATCTACGCCGAAGCCTTCGCCGGCGAACCCAACCAATACGAATTCGAGTGGCGCAAGGCCCGCCCCTCCGACGACGGCACCGTCCCGACCGCCTACGACGACCCCTCCATCTACTCCCTCAAATTCCCCGTCACCAACGGCCTGACCCGCTTCGTCGTCGGCGCCCAGGGCGACACCCTCGCCGACATGGTCAACACATATTATGCCGTCCGCTACCGCGCCGCCTCCACCAACTCCCCCGCCTGGGCCGCCATGGGCGACGCCTGGTCCGACTGGTCCGACCCGCCCTGCCTGGCCGAAGGCTGGGTCCAGCGCGTCCTCAACAACGTCACCCCCTTCTACCAGCGCATGCGCGATCTTTATGAAAACCCCGCCGAGACCGCCGTCTCAATGATTGTCCAGGCCGGCGCCCCCTACGAAGGCGACATCGCCCTCAACCAGGACAACCTCGCCTCCGTCGGCCTCATCCAGCTCTACGAAACCCTCCTGTCCAAGGCCGAATCCATGTCCCTGATCCTCGGCATCGACGACGCCGACGCCAACAAACAGCTCCAGCTCGCCGTCGGCCGCCTCGCCGACATGTACGGCGTCCTCGGCGACGAAGCCTGGACCGACGCCCTCAACCCCACCATCTCCTTCGGCGCCGACTTCGACACCCCCGACATGACCGGCCTCGCCCTCGACTACGGCGCCCTCTCCGGCACCCTCTTCGCCTTCGACAACCAAGTCCCGACCCTCCTCGACGAAGAACTCGCCCTCCTCCGCGGCCGCACCGGCGACAACGCCCCCGCCCTCACCATCTCCCCCTACTACAACCGCCTCGTCTGGAACTTCACCCGCGGCATCACCGCCGGCGAAGTCGCCTACGCCGTCAACTACGACATCTCCGGCAACCGCGCCGGCACCATCGACGCCCAGCAGGCCGCCCTCCAGTACCCCCAGGGCCACGGCGACGCCTACGGCCACTACCTCTCCGCCCTCTCCGCCTACTACCGCCTCCTGCGCAACCCGTATTTCTCCTGGGGCAAGCCCGCCATGGGCGAACTCGTCGTCAACGACGCCGTCGTCAACGCCGACGAATACGACGAAGCCCGCTTCGCCTCCGTCGCCCACGACGTCGCCAAAGTCGCCGCCGAGACCGTCGACCGCACCGCCCGCAAAGCCTACCGCGACAACGGCGGCGCCACCGGCGCCGGCTACCTCGACTCCGCCGCCTCCCGCAACTTCGGCTACGGCGAATGGGCCGCCCGCGGCGGCTACGGCGCCCTCTGCAACTGGGCCGTCGCCAACTCCCTCCTCCCCCCCGCCCCCGACGTCGGCCACTACGTCCGCTTCGCCTTCACCAACCGCGACTCCGCCGTCGCCACCGCCCTCGCCGTCGGCGACCAGCCCGCCCTCCTCTCCAACAGCCTCTGGACCGTCGAATTCCAGCTCCTCCCCGCCGCCCCCGCCGTCGATCCCCTCCACGCCGGACCCGCCGTCCCCGTCCGTCTCGAAGGCGAACACGCGGCCCTCGAATTCCGCTTCGACCCCTCCAACACCCTCACCGTCGCCGCCCAGCCCCTCTCCGGCACCAACCTCGCCGTCCGTACCGCCTACTACGTCTACACCAACGCCGACTGGAACATCAACACCTGGACCTCCGACCAATACTCCGAACTCGTCTGCACCGACGGAACCGGCCTCCTCGCCATCGAATGCGCCTTCTTCGGCACCAACGCCCCCGCCGCCTTCCCCGAATCCTGGACCTTCACCTCCCTGACCGCCCCCCCCGATTTCTCCGACGCCGGCTGGCACCTCAACTCCGTCGACGAAACCGGCACCCCCGAACCCTACATCTACGACACCCCCGTCTCCTCCAAAGTCCCCGACGGCCCGCCCATCCTCACCCCCCTCGCCACCCTCCCTTCCGGCGTCGACGCCCTGGTCGCCCTCGTTTCCGACCCAACCGCCCTCACCGCCCTCGTCCTCGCCCCCGACGGCGCCGTCCTGGCCAGCCAACCCCTGGGCACCCCCGACGGCTTCCGCCTCGGCCGCATCGAATCCATCGCCCTCGGCGGCGGCTTCCTCGGCGAAATCGGCGAATTCCGCGTCTGGGGCGGCGACGCCCGCACCGCCGACGAACTCCACGACAAGCGCGAATGCGTCTCCCCCACCTCCACCGGCCTCGACCTCTACCTCCGCACCCTCTCCGCCCACGCCACCCGCGCCCTCGTCGACGACGCCAACCCCGGCGTCTCCTGGACCGTCGCCTCCGGCGCCTGGCTCCCCATGGCCGAGTCCGGAATGGCCCTCGCCTTCGAGGACGAAGGCCTCAAGCGCATCGACCGCTCCACCGTCCCCGCCCTCACCGCCCTCGCCAACCTCGTCCCCGACATCCAGAAGAAACTCGACCGCCTCGACGCCGGTTTGAACCCCCTCGGCCTCTCCTCCGGCGCCATCCCCTTCGACCTCACCCCCGTCACCGAAGGCGACGAAACCCGCACCCACTTCGAGCAGATCCGCGAACGCGCCCAGACCGCCCTTTCCAACGCCCGCCGCATCCTCGACCGCGCCCAAGCCTCCGGCAACCGCCTCCGCCTCATCCAGGAAGCCCAGGTCGCCCGCGACGACCTCCTCGAACGCACCGAACAGGACTACAAGCACCGCCTCATCGAATACTTCGGCTACCCCTACGAAGGCGACATCGGCCCCTCCGGCACCTACCCCCAGGGCTACGACGGCCCCGACCTCCTCCACTACGCCTGGATGGACCTCTCCGACTACGGCATCACCGACGTCGCCGACACCGTCACCGCCACCATCGTCGAAGTCAAGGGCGCCACCAGCACCCAGGCCGCCGGACAGGACATCCTCGGCATGGACACCGCCATCTCCACCAACACCCTCACCTTCGAACTCTCCGCCAACGGCCTCGTCCTCAAGCCCGCCAACATCGCCGGCAAGCGCCGCGCCCAGGGCCGCATCCAGGAAGCCCTCGGCGAATTCCTCTCCGCCTACGCCGACTTCGGCGCCGCCATGGACGTCTACGACTACGCCTGCACCCAACTCGAATACGAACTCAACTCCATCCGCGCCGGCATCTCCTTCCACGTCCTCCGCACCGTCTATGCCGACGCCCGGCAAATCACCGAAACCGCCCTCGCCTCCACCACCTGCGCCATGCAGCTCGCCATGAACACCCTCGAATTCACCGCCCAGACCGGCGTCGACATCTCCGACGGCGTCCTCAAATGCACCCCCTCCATCACCGGGGCCGGCATGACCGTCAACGTCGACCCCAGCGCCGTCGTCGCCGCCGCCACCATCCCCGCCGTCGTCGCCGAAAACGTCCTCACCGAGGCGGGCATCCTCGCCGCCAAGAACACCATCGACGGCTTTGCCGCCACCCACTCCTTCCTCGACCTCGGCCAAGCCGCCCTCGACACCGTCCTCGGCACCTTCCAGGCCAACATCGCCTGGTACGAACAAGCCCGCGCCGCCTACGAAATGCAGCTCCACGCCATGCTCGCCGCCAACTCCGCCTTCCGCCAACTCACCCTCGCCCAGGCCAAGGTCGAAACCGTCATCGCCGAAGCCCAACGCATCCTCGACGACCGCCGCCTCCTCCGCGAACAGGCCACCGACGTCCTCACCAAGATGCGCTACAACGAAATGTTCTTCCGCCTCGACCGCAACGAAGCCCTCTCCCGCTACCAAACCGCCTTCGAACTCGCCCAGAAATACACCTACCTCGCCGCCCAGGCCTACGACTACGAAACCGGCCTCCTCACCGCCGACCCCGCCTCCGGCGAAGCCTTCATCGCCCGCATCGTCGGCGCCCGCACCCTCGGCGAATTCGCCCCCGACGGCACCCCCCTTCCCGCCTCCGACGGCGTCAAGGGCGACGGCGGCCTCGCCGCCATCCTCGCCGAACTCGACGCCGACTGGCTCGTCCTCAAACCCCGCCTCGGCATCAACAATCCCCAGAAGTACGCCACCTGGTTCTCCCTCCGCAAAGAACACTTCCGCATCTACCCCGATTCCCGCGGCGACGAAGCCTGGAAGACCGCCCTCCGCCAATGCTGGGTCGACGACCTCCGCACCGTCCCCGAATTCACCCGCCTCTGCCAACCCCTGGCCGGCTCCGAAGCCGACGCCGAACCCGGCCTCGTCATCCCCTTCGACTCCATGATCGCCTTCGGGCGCAACTACTTCGGCGAAGAAACCGTCGGCGGCGACTCCACCCTCGACTCCACCTGGTTCGCCACCCACATCGCCGCCGCGGGCGTCCACTTCGCCGGCTACGACGACACCGCCCTCTCCAAGACCCCGGCCGTCTACCTCGTCCCGGCCGGCGCCGACCGCTTCCGTGCCGTCGGCGACCCCGACACCGTCCTCAGCTGGAACGTCGTCGACCAAGTCATCCCGGCCCCCTATCCCATCGGCGCCACCCAACTCGACGACCCCGACTGGACCCCCCTCTACACCGGCCACACCGGCGGCGCCGACCCCGGCGCCAAGATACGCAAACACCCCTCCTTCCGCGCCTACTACGCCCCCACCAACACCCCCCCCTCCGACACCTCCCTCGACTGCACCCGCCTGGTCGGCCGCAGCGCCTGGAACACCCGCTGGCTTCTCATCATCCCGGCCGGCTCCCTCGGCTCCGACCGCGAAACCGCCCTTTCCACCCTCGTCAACGGCCGCGACACCGACCGCGACGGCACCCCCGACACCCCCGGCATCACCGACATCCTCCTCGGCCTCAAAACCTACTCGCATTCAGGGAACTAGGAAGGAAGAAGGAAGAAGTAAAAAGGAAGAAGTGCGGTGGAGAACCAAATGGAAACCGGCAAAAACAGAAACGACCCCTTGCGGGAACGGAGCCTCGACTTCGCGGTCGCGATTGTCGCCGCATGCAGGCACCTGCGAGAAAAACACCGAGAATTCGCGTTGGCAGACCAACTCCTCCGCAGCGGCACCAGCATCGGGGCCAACCTTTCCGAAGCCGTCTATGCCGCCTCCCGCCCCGACTTCCTGAACAAGAACAAGATTGCCCTCAAGGAATGCTCCGAAACCCTCTACTGGCTCACCCTCGCCCGCCGCTGCAACCTCCTCCCCGAAGAAACCGCCCGCCCCCTCTGGACCACCTGCGACCAACTCCGCCGCATGATCATCTCCGTCTGCAAAACCCTCGAATCCCGCAAATGAAAGGCACCCCATGACCTCCCCTCAATTCCTGAAACAAATCCACCGCACTTCTTACTTTTTCCTTCTTACTTCTTACTTCCTCCTCTCCCCCGCCTCCGCCCTCGCCTCCCCCCCCCTCCTCTGCAACCCCTACACCTTCGTCGGCCGCATCACCGACGCCCGCGCAATGGCCTTCGACGACCAACGCCCCGCAACCCTCTCCGCCTACAGCACGGCCGACGCCGCTGGAACCCTCCTCGCCCGCTCCACCACCTTCTACCGCGACGACACCCCCCACAACTACCGCCTCACCATCCCCATGTCCTCCACCCCGGCCGACGGTTGCGCCCTCCAGAACGACCTCCTGGAAATCACCGCCACCGACGACGCCGGCCGCCTCTGGACCGGCGTCATCGACCCCGCGACCGTGGGCGCCCCCGGCACCCTCTGCGAAGTCGACATCGTCCTCTCCGAAGACGCCGACGGCGACGGCATCGACGACGCCCTCCTCCAGGATCTGATCAACGAATGGGCGGCCTCCGACTACTACACCCCCGGCACCCCCTTCGACATCCACGCCGACCCCGACGGCGACGGCCTGAGCACCCTGGACGAAGCCCACCTCGGCACCGACCCCTTCAACCCCTCCGACACCCTCCAGATCGACTCCCTCGACCTGACCACCACCCCTCCCTCCCTCACCGCCTCCCTCCCCGCCGGCCACGTCTACACCCTCGAAACCACCCCCTCCCTCGCGTCCCCCTGGACCCCGACCGACTTCACCTCCACCCCCTCCTCCTCCCCCCGCCGCACCCTCTCCACCCCCTCCACCCCCGCCCGCACCCCCGTCACCCTCTACCTCCTCCCCACCACCAACCCCTCCCCCGCCTTCCTCCGCCTCTCCACCCGCTGACCCCATCCTGATGGCGGGCTGTCAGCCCGCCTTCCTTCCCTCGCCCGGGGCCTCGGGGGCAACGCCCCCGTCCTTTGCCTCTCCCCTTTCCCGGCGGATCCGCCACCTTTCCCGCGGCCAAACCGGCACGCCGGGGAGGAATTCCACATGCAGGTCCCCGTCGAGGTCCGTGCGCCACAGCGGCAGGCCACGTTCCTCCAGCAATTCAAGGAACTCCCCGTCGGGATGCCGCTCCTTGGCGTGCGGCCCGCAACTGGCGAGGACGGCGTCCGGCTGCACGGCATCGAGCCAGAAGGGCGGCGTTCCTCCGGCCCCCCCGTGGTCCGAAGCGAGCAACAGCGCGGCGGCCGGGTTGGCGGCATCCCCGCGGCCCGCCAGGATGGCCCGTTCCGCGGACGCCGTCGCGTCCCCCGTCAGCAGCATCGAGGCACCCCCCCGGGCCACGCGCATCACCAGGGAGGCGTCGTCCGCGCAGGTCATGGCGGCCCCCTTCGCCGGCCAGAGGACGTCCCAGCCGACGCCTTCGGGCCAGAGGCCCGAGTCGCCGGCGGAGACCCGCCGCAGCGCCGGGCCGTCCGCCGCCCCCTCCCCGCCGCCATGCCGCGCGAGGAGCTCCCGCATGGCGGGCGAGGGCCAGACGGGGTCGGGCACCCACAGTTCCGCCGTCGGCACGGCTTCGAGGATGTACGGCAGGGCCCCAATATGGGCCGCGTCGGCGTGCGTGAGCACGATGGCGTCGAGGCGGTTGACGCCCTGCGCGCGGAGCTTGCGGAGCAGGGAGTAGGCGCGGAAGGCTTCGCCGGTGTCGACCAGCACGCGCGCGCGGCCGGCCTGGACGAGCACGGCGTTGCTTTCGCCGGCGTCGAAGACGCTCACGCGGCAGCGCCGGGCGTCGCGCGCGCCCCACACGGCGTAGGCGGCGGCGACGGCGGCCAGCGCGGGCAACAGGAGCCGCCGCCGCCCCCGCGACCACGCCCAGATGCCCAGCAGCGCCGCGGCGTAGCCGCCCCATACCAGCGCCGCCGGCGGCGACCGCACAAACCAGTGACCGCCCGGCACCGCGGACGCCCACGCGATGCACCTGGACAGCCACCCCGCAAGCCAGGCCGCCGCCCCGTTGCACGCCGCCGGCCAACCGTCCCACAGGCCCGCGCCCAGCAGGCTCGCCACGCCGCAGGCCAGGATGCAGAAGACCGTGGGAATCACCGCCAGGTTCACCAGCAGGGCGATTGGCGAGAAGAGGTTGAACCAGTAGGCCGTGAGCGGCCCGGTCCCCAGCCACGCGGCACAGGAGACGACGGCGTTTTCCCGCAGGAAGCGCGCGGGGGCGAACACCAGCGCGCGGAGCCACCACGGGTGTTCCCGCGGCAGGCGCCAGGCGTCTCGCGCGAAGAGCCGTTCCACCGGCCGCTGGATGGGCGGCACCAGCACGAGCAGCGACGCCACCGCCGCGAACGACAGGATGAAGCCCAGGTCGAACAGCTGCGACGGGTCCACCGCCAGGATGGCCAACGCCGCCGCCAGCAGCGAACTCGCGCCGTCCGGCCGCCGCCTCGCGCACAGCGCCCCCATCGCCGCCACCGCCATCAGGCAGGCGCGCACCGCGCTGACCGCGGCGCCGGTCCCCACCGTGTACGCGGCCAGCAGCGGCGCCGCCACCCAGAACCACCACGTGCGGGGGACGAAGCACAGCCGCAGCACCGCCGTGACCACCATGAGCATGATCCCCACGTGCGCGCCGGAAATCGCGAAGATGTGGATGGTGCCCGTCGTGCGGAAATCGGCCCGCAGCGTCTCGGGCAGGTCCTCGCGGTAGCCCAGCAGCAGGGCTTGCAGGATGGCACGCTCCTCGGGCCGGTCCTCAAGGCCCGCCGCGAGGATCCGCCGGCAGGCGCGCCGACGCCCCATGCACCAGCCGACGAACGGGTTCCCGTGCCCCGCGTCCCAGCGCACCGCCCGGTCCGCATCCACGATGGCCTGCGTGCCGCCGCCGCGGAGGTGTCCGGGCCGCACCAGGCCGTGGAAGCCCCAGCGCTCGCCGTAGAGGGGGATCGGGGCGTCGTCCGGCACCCCGCGCAGCACCACTTGCAGCGGCTCGTCGACCCGTTCCCAGCGCCCGGCGCGGTTCATCGCCACCGCGCGCGCCTCGACGCACACGTCGCCGGCGCGCCGTCCGGGCCGCGGCGGCCGCCGCACCGCGTCGCCGCGCGCCACCGCCGCGAACCGGACGTATTCCATGCGGTGGGCCAGCCGCGGCGCCACCGCGTCCGGCCGCCAGCGCGCCTCGATCCCCATCCGCGCGTGCCCCGCGCCGAGCGCGAAGAGGAGCGCCGCCAGCGCCGCGACCGATTTCCCGCGGCGGGACAGCCACGCGAAGGACAGCCCCGCCAACGCCACGGCCGACGCCACCGCCACCCACGAAGGCACCCCCGCCGTCAGCCCGAACGCCACCCCCAGCATGTACGGGACGGCAATCCCCGCCAACGGACGCGCCCGCGGGGGGCGCTGCGCGGCAAGATACTCCTCTTCCTCCTGTAGCGCCCACCACTCCACGGCCGGGGCGCGTCAGGGAAGGATCGTCACGCTCCAGTCCTGGCCGTCGAATTCCTCGGAGGACGACCAGACCTGCCCGAGCGCGTTGCGCCGCGAGAAATCGCCCGCGCCGCGCCGCAGCAGGTAGCGCTCCTCCGACATCCCCCCGCGGCAGCCCTTCAGCTGGATGGCGTAGTAATTCTCGCCCGGCTGCGTGACCCACGACGGGATGTCCACCTTCCAGAGGTCCACCATCATCCTGCCGGCCTCGTCGGCGGGCAGCCCGCGCAGGGGCTGCGACGGCGAAAGCCAGATGTTCTTGACCCACGTGCCCATGACCCAGTGGGCCATGTAGCCGTCCCACCAGCGGACGAAGATCTGCTCGTCGAGGTCGCCGGCGAACTGGTGGTCCGTCACGACGTACAGCGTGACGGTCTTGTCCTGCGGAATCTCCGCCGTCCCGTTCGCGAGGAAGGCGAACGCCTCCCCCGGCACCGTTTCCACCGCGGGGACGGTCCCTTCCGCCGCGTGGTATGCCCAGGCCGTGCGGATGTCCTGCGCCGCCGAGCCGGTTGCCCCGGCCAGCGCCGCCGCCGCCGCCAAAATCCAAAGGAACGCGTATTTCATGCCATGGCCTCCTTCATGCCCCCACCCTATCCTTTTCCCCCGCCTTTCCGCAAGCCGCAAATGGAGGTCACGCCAGAAGCGGGGCGAGCGCGGACCGGAGGGCGGCGGGCAGGTCCTGCGCTTCGTAGCGGGCCAGGCGCTCGTCCTGGCCCCGCAGGATGGCCTCCCGCAGCGTGGCGTCCTCCGCGACGCGCCCCATCGTTTCGGCGATCAGGTCGAAGCGCTTTTCGCGGAAAAGGACGCCGGCCCCGTCGAGGGTCTCGGGGACGGCCCCCGCGGCGTGGGCGAGGACGGGGAGTCGGTGCGTCATCGCCTCGATCAGCGGGATGCAGAAGCCCTCGTGCCCGCTCAGGCAGAGGAAGAGGCGCGAGACGTCGTAGAACGCGTTGAGTTCGGCCTGGCTGACGGTGCCGACGAGCTCCACGTGCTGGAGCTGGAGCTCCCTGGCGCGCGCGAGGAGGAGCGCGTGGTACTGCTCGAGGCCGGCGTAGGAACCCACGTGGATGAAGCGGGAGGCCGGCTGGACGTAGCGCTGGAAGTAGTAGAAGGCGTTGAGCAGGTCCTCGATTTTCTTGTTGGGCGCGCAGCGGCCGACGAAGAGGACGTTGACCAACCCGTCCCGGTACTGGCGGAGGATGCGGCGGTCGGGGGCGGAACGGAGGGCCTTGAAGTCGAGGACAAGGGGCAGGACGCTGGCGCGAGGGTGGCCCATCGCCTCGATTTCCCGCGCGTTGAAGGCGCTGTCGGCCATGACCACCGAGGCGCTCCCGGCCAGGGCCTTGGCCTGGCGCAGGCCGCGTTCGAGGAGGGCGGCGACCGATTCCTGGACGCCGCGGAAGTATTCGGGGGGCGTGATGTTGTGGTAGAGGATGGCCTTGCGCCCGGGAAGGCTGGGGAACACGTCGTTGGCGTCGGAACCGATGGAGAGGTGCAGCAGGACCACGTCGTCGGGACGGATCGCCTCGCGGGCGGCGGAGAGGTCGCGCGCGTCGCCGCGCAGCTCGGGCAGGATGCGGCGGAGTTCGCAGAAGACGTCGGACTCGAACCCCCAGGAGCGGAAGATGCGGCGGAGCTGGCGGACTTCGTTGGAAATGGCGTCGCCCTGCGCATAGCCGGCGACAAGCTGGTGGATGGCCTTCATGCCCCGCAGTATGCACGGGACCGGCCACGGGGGCAAGCCCCGCGTTGGCGGCGGAGTTTGCTTTGTCACTTGCCAAAGCGCCCCTCCCAAGCGTTTGTCCGGCGTTTTCCGGGCGCGAAGTCTCCTCCAACAAACGCTCCCTCCAAAAACCCTCCGTGCCTCCTTTCTCCGTTCCCTCCGTGTTTCGCGCCAATCTGGTAGCTCCCCGATTTTCGTGTTTTGCAGCGAGCGGCGCGAGCCCCCGTTGCCCTCGTTCCATCCGAGTTTTGCCGGGCGGCCACCGTGCCGCCCGTCTTTCCCCCTTCCCGGGGGCGGATTTGGGGTTGCGGTCGGGCGGGGTGCGGGGGTAGGATGGGGGCATGGTCGAAGGGCGTTCATACAAGGGACGGTTGCTGGCGGCGCACGCCGCGCTGTGGGTTTTCATCGCGCTGGTCATGTTCCCGCTCGTGATGGTGGTCTCGATTTCGTTCCGCAAGGGGAATTTCTCCACGGGCAGCCTCTGGCTGACGCCGGAGACGTTCAGCCTGGAACACTGGCGCATGGTGCTGGGCCTGCCGGTCGAGCAGGCGGACGGGTCGATGGCCCCCTCGGGCTCGCCGGTGCTGCTGTGGTTCTGGAACTCGATCAAGGTCTCGGGCACCGCGGCCGCGCTGATCCTGCTGCTCTCCTCGACCTGCGCCTACGCGTTCGCCCGCATGCGGTTCGCCTGCCGGGAAAAGCTGCTGGGGGCGATGCTGATTTTGCAGATGTTCCCGCTGGTGCTGGCGCTGATCGCCGTCTATTCGATCCTCGAAGGCGTCGGCCGCTGGGTTCCCGCCCTGGGGCTCGACACGCATCCGGGGCTGATCCTCGCCTACCTGGGCGGCGTTGCGACGCACATCTGGATGATCAAGGGCTACTTCGATTCGCTGCCGGTGGCGCTGGAAGAGTCCGCGTCCATCGACGGCGCGAGCGCATGGCAGACGTTCTGGATGATCATGCTGCCGACCTCTCTGCCGATCTTCGCCATCGTCTTCATCCTGGCGTTCATCGGGATGATCGGCGAATACCCGATGGCGAGCGTGGTGCTGCAGCGGACCGAGCAGTGGACGCTGGCGGTCGGCGCGAACAGTTTTTTGTACGAGCAGAACTACCTGTGGGGGGATTTCGCGGCGACGGCGGTCCTGTCGGGCCTGCCCATCACCGCCCTCTTCCTCGCTTGCCAGAAGCTGCTCGTCAGCGGCCTGACCGCCGGCGGCGTGAAGGAGTGACGCCCCCCGTCGCCCCCTACCCTTCCCTCCACATGAAACACATGAAAAGCGCAAGGCCCTTCAGCTGCCCTCTTCCTTGCGAAAGCTCAGATCGGTTCAAGAAATACTGAGGCGCCCCCCCGGGAGCCCCCTCTGGGAGGTGCGGTTTTCAGCCGCGTCCTGATTGCGGAAAAACGGCTGGAACAGCGTCTGAATCCTGGGGGCGCGGGCGTCCCGCCCGCGAAGATGGAAACCCCGCCGAGAATGTCCTGCGCCACTTCCTCTTCTCGGGCGCTCCCTCCGGTAGGGCCCGACCTCCGGGCGGGCCGTGCGAAAGGATGGCTTGTGACGGGCCGCCCGGAGGTCGGCCCCTACCGGCCAGCCGCACCATGCAAAAGACAAGGTTTTCATCAGACACCCCCATAGCCCCCCCCGGGAGGGCGGCCGTCCTCGACCGCCGCGGCACATGGGGACACGTGCCCTCCCTTCACGCCGCTGGTAGGGCGGGCAGTCCCCTGCCCGCCGTGCGAAAGGGTCGTGGCATGATGGCAACTGGGAATCTTTTCCATGCGCCTGACAGGCACACGGCGGAGAATGGACTCGCCGCCCCACCTCGAAAACACACGAAAGAGCAAGCTTTACGCTGCCCTAGAGCGGGTTAAGAAATGGTGTAGCTGTTTCGGGAGGGCCGCGCTTTGTCGCGGCCGCGTGCAAGGACGAAAAACCAGGCCCGGACGAAGCCGGGCCCTCCCCGACTTGCGGCCACACTTTTTCTTAATTTGCTCTAGT
>JAFYAC010000043.1 GCA_017540905.1 Kiritimatiellia bacterium
CCGGGGTCCTGGCGACGTGCGCCGCCGCCGCCATCGCGTTCGGCACGTGGCGGGGCCGCGCCCCCGGCGGCGCGGCGGAGTGCGGGTGCGAAGAGGCCTTCGCCCGCTACGAACGGGAATTCGCCGCGGACCCGGAGGAAGAGGCGTTCGAGGAACTCGAAACGCTGATTTCCGCCCTGGACTACGATTTCTCGGACTTCGGCCGCCCGTCCATCTGAGTCCCCACGACAAGGAGAATTCCCATGAAACGCCTGCTCTTCGCCACATTCCTGGTCCTGGCCCTCGCGGCCGGGGCGTTCGCCCAGGCCCCCGCCGCCGGACGCGCCCTGCCCCCGGGCCGCGAAGGCCGCGAAGCGGCCCGCGAATGCTTCGACCTCGCCCAGCGGATCCGCGCCTGTCCCGACGCGGAGGAACGGGCCGCCCTCACCGCTCTCCTGCGCGAAAAGGTGTCCGCCCGGCGCGCCGCGCGCATCGAAGCGGACAAGCTCCGCATCGAGCGGGCCGAGCGGGAAATCGCCGAACGCCACGCCGCGGCCCTCCGCACCCTGGAGGCCATCCGCCGGCGCATCCTCGACGCCGAAGCCCGCCAGGCGGAGGACGCGGACCGCGAAGTGGACGCCCTCCTCTCCGGCAAGGAAGGCTTCCCTCCCCGCGGCCCCGACGCCCATTTCGGCTTCTGCCGCCGCCCCCCCCGCCCGGAATCAGCGGACGCCCCCGCGGCCCCGTGCGGGCCGGCCAGATAAGGATTTTCCCTGGAGGAGGGGCCTGCGGCGCCCAACACGGAGGGAACGGAGGCATGGAGACACGGAGGGATTTTGGATGGAGCGTTTGTTGGAGGAGACTTCGCACCCGGGAAACGGTGGAATTGAGTGGAAGCCCCTCTGTGATTTCGCGAATGCAAGGAGCAAGGGGGGCGACAGGACACGCCCCCCTCCGAGAGGGGGGTGGCGCGGCCATGGATGGGATGTCCGTGTATGGCAAAAGACAAGTGGCAGGGGCCGCGACGGGGGGAGTACTGCGCTTGGCCGTCGCGGCAAGCACGACTCCACACCGGCAACGACCGAATCAAGCCCTTTGCGGATGGACCATGCGGAAGCATGCTTCGACGGCCACCCGCAGTACTCCCCCCGCCGCCCTTTCCTTTTGCCCGAAAGGAACACCCCCAACGCGTTCCTCCAACCGGGCGGCCCCCCCCTCTCGGAGGGGGGCCAATGCTTGCGCTCCCTCCATTCTCCGAATACCGCCCCGCAATCTCACGGCTGCCATCTCCATCCTCCAAATTCCCCGAAGAACCCAATCGGTTCTTCGGGGATTATAGTGGAACCACCTCCGGAATCCCACGAATGCAAGGCCCAAGGAGGGCGACAGGACACTCCCCCCTCCGAGAGGGGGGTGGCGCGGCCATGAATGGAAGGCGGATGCATGGCAAAAACAAGCGGCAGGGGCCGCGACGGGGGGAGTACTGCGGTCGGCCGTCGCGGCAAGCACGACTTCACACCGCACCCAAAGAATCAAGCCCTCCGCAGATGGACCATGCGAAAGCCTGTATCCATGGCCACCCGCAGTACTCCCCCCGCCGCCCTTTCCTTCCGCTCCGCACTTGCATCCATGAGCCATTTTCCTTCGGGCGGCACCCCCCTCTCGGAGGGGGGCGAATGCGCGCGAACGCTCCATTCTCCAAATATCTCTCCACGATCTCTCGGCCATCCTCCCCGTCCACTATCATTCCCGAAGAACCGCGGCGGGGACACGGTCAAGATGGGGTACGAGATCGACGGGGCGGGGACGACGTTCGTGCCGCTGGCGTTCAATTCGGACGTCGGGCAGAACAAAAAGTTCCAGACGGGCGGGACGGGGTGGGCGCCGGTGGAGGTGGATTTGTCGGGGCTGCCGGCGGGGCGGCATACGCTGGCGGTGTGGTTCGTGGACGAGTCGCTCGGGGTGTGGGATTCGAACAGTTCGTCGAACTACGTCGCGACGTTCAAGGTGGTGGACGGCGGGGGGAGCCTGGAGCCGGAGAAGAATGCGTTCGACATCGTCTCGCCGGTGCCGACGGGGTCGACGGTGGAGATGATCGTCCAGCCGCCGCGGCTGGATACGCTCCAGAGGAAGACGATCGCGATGGTGGGCGGCAGTTTTTCGGCGTCGGTGACGCACGCGGTGATGCGGGACATGCTGATCCGCGACTTCGGCTGCAAAATCTATTTCATGGAGGAAATCGGCAAGGGTGGGTCGTACAATCCCATCAACCCGAGCGCGCAGACGCTGGAGTTCCAACGCAAGCTCGTCGAGTACGGCGTGGACGCGGTGATCTCCGGCAACTGCGGGTGCGGCATCTGCACGGTCAAGGAGACGGGCAACGGGCTGGCCGCGGAGGTGATCGGGATCCCCGCGGTGGTGGTGGGCGCGGAGTCGTTCATCGCGCAGGTGAAGTCGACGGGCTACAACCGCGGGGTGCCGGTGGTGCGGACGGCGGCGTATCCGGGCGCGTTCGCCTCGGACGACACGGCGACGCAGCAGTGGAAGGCCCGCGAAATCCTCTACGACCAGGTGGTGCGTGGCCTGACGACCCCCATCTCGCAGGAGGAAATCGACGAAATCGCGGCGGCGGTCGGCAGCCAGAAGTACGACGACCGCATCTTCACCGGCTCCTACCAGCGCGTCCAGGAGTTCTACAAGGTCAACGAGATGGCCGACGGCCTGCCCGTCGTCCCGCCCACCGACGCGAAGGTCCAGCTCTACCTCCGCTACGCGGGCCTCGCCGAGCAGGACTACGTCTGCCAGCGCAACGGCGAGGTGCTGCCGGTGCCGCCCGCGAACCGCGCGGTGATGGCCTACCAGGTGGCGGTCAACGCGATCATGGCGGGCTGCCCGCCGGAGTACATGCCGCTGTGCGTCGCCATCGTGCGCTGCATGGCCAACGGCGATTTCTACAAGCCGCTGCAGAGCACCCACGCCTGGACGCCCTACGTGCTGGTCGGCGGCCCCGTCGCCCGCCAGCTCGGCATCGCCGACGGCGCGGGGATGATCAACGAGAAGGCGAACAAGCGGCTCGGCCGCTTCGTGTCGCTCGCCTTCCTCAACCTCGCGGGCTACAAGATCAAGGAGAACCGCATGGGGACGTTCGGCTACATGCTGCCGTTCGCCTTCGCCGAAAACGAGCGCGCCTGCCTCGACCTGGGCTGGCAGCCGTACTACGTCTGGAAGGGCTTCGGCCTGGACGACAGCGTCGTGACCTGCGGCTCCACCATGACCTGGGGCAACCCCGTCGCCATCGGCACCGGCGACCCCGCCGAGGCGGTGCAGCTGCTCGCCTGGGAAGTCACCGAAAAGCAGCAGAACGCCCTCGGCAACACGAACCCGCGCGTGCCGCGCATGGTGCTCGTGAGCGAGCCCGCCGCCGCCATCCTCGCCGCCGGATGCCCCGGCAAGGGCGACCTGGAGCGCGCGCTGATCGCCGCCGCGTCGCGCCCGCTCTGGATGCGGACGTA
>JAFYAC010000044.1 GCA_017540905.1 Kiritimatiellia bacterium
CAAGGTGGGGCTGGACGTCTCCCATGCGGACAGCGGGTGGTAACCAATCACCTGCTGGCTCGCATCATGCTCCGGCGCGCGGCATTTGTTCAATGGCTTTTTCATAGCGTCCAGGAACTCATTACCAACAAGGGGCCTTGCCATCCAATCAAGGGGCACCAAAAGTCGAGGCGGAAGGGAGGAGGGGGCACAAATTGGAGATGCCCCCCCCCATTCTCCTTCTCCTTGTTCTCCGAGCCGCGCACCACTAGAGCGGTTTAAGAAATACTGTAGCCGTTTCGGGAGGGCCGCGCTTTGTCGCGGCCGTGTGTAAGGATGAAAGACCAGGCCCGGACGAAGCCGGGCCCTCCCCGGCTTTCGGCTACACTTTTTCTTAATTTGCTCTAGACGGGCACACGGCGGCGAAGGGACTCGCCGCCCTACCCCAAAAACATGAGAACTTTACGATGTACTGGAGCAGTTTAAGATTTTCTGAGGCATCTCAGACGTGTTCCCACCACAAGGTCGCGCAGAAGCGCGACCCCCCGTTGCGCTCTCCACGGGGAGGGACGCGCTTCCGCGCGTCCGCAGTGGGAAATGGCTGGTGGGACAGCGGCTTGAAGCCACACTATTTTTGAACCTGCTCTAGCCCGCCCGCTCTCCTTTCCCTTCTGCCTGCGGCGCAGAACATAGAGCGCGCGGAGGAAGGGGACACGGAGGTTGCCGGGAGGAGCTTCACGCGTCCAAAACGTCCCTCTCAAGCGTTTGTCCGGCGTTTTCCGAGTGCGAAGTCTCCTCCAACAAACACCCCATCCAAAACCTCTCCGTGTCTCCTTCCTCCGCGCGCTCCGTGTTTCGCGCCACAGGCCCGTTTTCCAAAGGCAATCCCTTGTCTGCTCGGCCTTCGGGCCTGCCCGCCCCCTCCCCCGCCGGGGCCGGCGCGCCTCCCCGCCTTGACCTTTCCCGGAAATGCGGTAGGATATGTTCCAACTTTTGATTTTGGAAAGGGATACACAATGGCTAATTTGACCAAGCGCAACCTCGCAATCCAGATTGCGGAACAGACCGGGCTCACGCAGATGCAGGTGCTCGATGTCATCCAGAAAACGTTCGACGGCATCGTCGAGGCCCTGCGGAACGGCCAGTCGCTCGAATTCCGCCGTTTCGGCGTCTTCGACGTCAAGGTCCGCAAGACCCGCATCGGCCGCAACCCCCACAAGCCCGAGCAGAACATCACCATCCCGGCCCACCGCATCGTCCGCTTCCGGCCCGGCAAGGAGATGCGCGCGATCTTCGACAACCTGCCGCCGCCGCCGGACGAGCCCCCCGCGCCCGCGCCCTCCAAGGCGAAGAAGCCGGCAAAACCCAACCGTCCGGCCTGACCCCCGGCACCGGGCTTGCGGACCGGCGCGGCCGCGGTCGGCCGCATCCCGCCGCAAGCCCACCGACCATCCCCCCACCCCACCCGCAGGAGGCCGTCCCGTGGCATCATTGCTCCAACCCATCCAAGGCATGTCCGACATCACCGCGCCCGAAGTGGCGCACTGGCAGCGCATGGAGGCCGTCGCGCGCGACGTCATGGAGCGCCACGGCTTCACCGAACTGCGCACGCCCGTGATGGAATACGAGGATCTCTTCACCCGCTCCATCGGCGACACCACCGACGTCGTCCAGAAGGAAATGTACTCCTTCGAGCGCAGCCACCACCGCCTCTGCCTCCGTCCCGAAGGCACCGCCGGGGTCATGCGCCACGCCGCCGGGCTCGGCCCCATCGAGGCCGCGGGCGGCCGCTGGTACTACATCGGCCCCATGTTCCGCTGCGAGCGCCCCCAGGCCGGCCGCAAGCGCCAGTTCCACCAGTGCGGCGTCGAATGCCTGGAGGAGCCCTCCCCGCTCGTCGACGCCGAGATCCTGGCCCTGCAGGTCGACCTTTTGCGCGCCTGGGGCGTGCCGGACTGCGAAGTCCACCTCAACACCCGCGGCGCCGGCGCCGAACACGCCGCCGTGGCCGCCGGGCTCCGCGCCGCCCTCGCCGCCCGCGAAGGCGACCTCTGCGAAGACTGCCGCCGCCGCATCCACGAGAACGTCCTCCGCGTCCTCGACTGCAAGAACGAGGCCTGCCGAGCCATCGTCTCCTCCCTCCCCCCCGTCACCTCCTTCATGGGCCCCGAAAGCACCGCCTACCTCGAAGCCGTCGAAGCGCACCTGCGCGCCATGTCCATCCCCTTCGTGCGCGACCCTCTCCTCGTCCGCGGCCTCGACTACTACGAGCACACCATCTGGGAAATCGCCGGCCGCCGCGCCGGTTCCCAGACCGCCCTCGCCGGCGGCGGCCGCTACCGCATCACCCTCGCCAACCGCGCCTGGGCGGGCGTCGGCTTCGCCATCGGCATGGAGCGCGTCCTCCAGTTGCTGCTGGAGAGCCCCGACGCCGCGTCCCTGCTCCCTCCGCGCCGCCCCCTCGTGTGGCTCGTCGGCCTCGGCGACGCCGCCCAGTCCGCCAACCTCGCCCTGATGCGCCCCCTGCGCGCCGCGGGGCTCGTCTGCCGGATGGCCCCCGCCGGCAGCATGAAGTCCCAGATGCGCGCCGCCAACAAGGCCGGCGCCGCCTGGACCCTCCTGCGCGGCGACGACGAACTCGCCGCCGGCACCCTCCTCCTCAAGAACATGGCCACCGGCGACCAGCGCCCCGTACCCGCCGATGACGCCCTTCCCTCGCTGCTCCTCGCCGAGACCGCGACCGCCGCCGCCCGCCCGTGACCGCCCCCGTCCCCACCCTCAACGACGCCCCCTCCGGCGTCCGCGCCCACATCACCCTCTACGGACGCCGCAACGCCGGCAAATCCAGCCTCATCAACGCCCTGGCCGGACAGGAAGTCGCCCTCGTCTCCCCCGTCGCCGGCACCACCACCGACCCCGTCGCCAAGGCGATGGAACTCCTCCCCTACGGCCCCGTCGTCCTCACCGACACCCCGGGCCTCGACGACGACGACGCATCCCTCGGCGCCGGCCGCGTGCGCCGCGCCCTCTCCGCCCTCGCCCGCACCGACCTCGCCCTCCTCGTCACCACCCCCGCCTGGGGCATCGGCGAACCCGAAAAACACCTCCTCGCCGAAGCCAAAACCCGCCGCATCCCTATCGCCATCGCCGTCAACCGCGCCGACGAAGCCCCGCCCACCCCCGACCAACTCGCCGCCGCCGCCGGATGGGGCCCCGTCCACACCGTCTCCGCCCTCGCCGGTACCGGCATCGAGGCCCTCAAGACCGCCCTCGCCCGCCAGCTCGCCGACGCCGCCCCCGCCGATCCCCCGCTCCTCCGCGACCTCCTGCGCCCGGACGACACCGTCGTCCTCGTCACCCCCATCGACGCCTCCGCCCCCAAGGGCCGCCTCATCCTCCCCCAGCAGCAGGCCATCCGCGACATCCTCGACGCCGACGCCCACTGCGTCGTCGCCAAGGAAACCGGCCTCGCCGCCGCCCTCTCCCGCCTGAAAGACCCGCCCCGCCTCGTCGTCACCGACTCCCAGGCCTTCAAGCGCGTCGCCGAGATCGTCCCCGACACCGTCCCCTTGACCTCCTTCTCCATCCTCTTCGCCCGCCACAAAGGCGACCTCGACGCCCTGGCCGCCGGCGCCCGCGCCATAAAAAACCTCCGCGACGGCGACAAAATCCTCATCGCCGAAGGCTGCACCCACCACCGCCAGGACGACGACATCGGCACCGTCAAAATCCCCCGCCTCCTCCAACAAAAAACCGTCAAACATTTCAACTTCGTCCACACCGCCGGCCAAGGCTGGCCCGCCGACCTCGCCCCCTACTCCCTCATCGTCCATTGCGGCGCCTGCATGCTGACCCGCCGCGAAATGCTCACCCGCATCTCCGCCGCCCAATCCGCCCAAATCCCCATCGTCAACTACGGCGTCCTCATCGCCCACCTCCACGGCATCCTCCCCCGCGCCCTCGCCGCCCTCTCCGCTCTCTGACCCGCCCTCCCCTTCCCCCCCCTGTCCCCGTTCCGCAGGGCGGCCACCGTGCCGCCCCTCACCACGTCACAGCAACTCCTCCTCCTGCACCACGTCCGGAATCTCGAAATCCCCGAGCGTCCCCCCGCGGCGCATGCCGCGCTTGAACAGCAGCGCCCGCACCAGCGACGGCACCGGCAGCGTCGTCACGATCGACAGCACGATCACCGCGTTGAAGAACCGCTCGTCGAGGATCCCGAGCCCCTTGCCGATGGCCGCCGCCGTAAGCGTCGCCGACAGCTGCGGCACCGTCATCAGCCCCGCCGCCAGCCCCGCGCGCCGGCCGAACCCGCACATCCGCATCGCCGCGTACCCCGACCCCAGCTTCGTCCCCACCAGCACCGCGATCGTCAGCAGGATGATTTCCGCCGACCCCGGCCGCGCAAACACCGAGAAGTCCGTCTTCATCCCGATCGACACGAACAAGAACGGAATCAAAAACCCGTACCCGATGCTCTCGAACCGCCGGAACAGCAGCATGTCCTGCTGCCGCACCACCCGCGACAGCCCCAGCCCCGCGATGAACGACCCCACGATGAAATTGATTCCCACCAGCTCCCCCGCCAGCGCCGCGAACAGGATGATCAGCAAAAACACCGTCACCATCAAATCATCCCCCGGCCCCACCCGCCGTTCCACCGCCCGGCCGAGCCGCTGCACCCCCAGCACCGCCACCGCCACGTACAGCGCGGCCGCCGCCATGAACACCGCCATGTAGTGCCCGCCCAGCACGTCCGCGTGGCGTTCCAGGATCGACAGCGTGCCCGCGCCGCCCGCCGCCGCGCCGGCCACCCGCCCCTGCAGCTGCACCGCCACCGCCAGCAGCAGGATCGACGCCACGTCCGTCAGCACCGTCGCCACCAGCACCGTCGCGCCGAACCGCGACTTCGCCAGCCGCAGCTCCCGCATCACCGGGAACACGATTCCCACCGAGTGCGACGCGAACAGCGACGCGTACAGCACCTGCCCCGCCACCGACTCCGGGAAATAATGCCGGTACAGGAAGAACCCGCCCGCCGCCGGCACGATGAACGTCAGCACGCTCAGCCACAGCGCCGGCTTCCGGCACGACCCGATCAGCTTGAAGTCCGCCTCCATCCCCGCCAGCGCCATCAGGAACATCAGCCCCAGCGCCCCGAGCTTGTCGATGAACAGCGTGAACGTCTCCGCCGTCTCCGCCGCCCCCGACGTCGACCCCACCAGGAAGTGGAGCGCCCGCGACAGCCGCGGAATCAGGTCCAGCCCCACCCCCGTGTCCCCGATGAGCATCCCGACCACCAGCAGCGAAATCACCGACGGCACCCCGGCCTTCTTCATCGCCAACGGGAACACCGCCATCACCGCCGTGAGCCCCAGGAACAAAATCAGGAACGTGACATCGCTCATGCCTTCACTTTACCACCCTTCCCTCCCCCCGGGAAGCCCCATCTCGCCCCACCGCCCGCCGCACGGGCCGGTTCCCCGGGCCCCGCAAGGGTTTTCCAGCCATTGGAAAAAATTTTCGCCGGTTTTCCAGTGATTGGAAAAATTTTTCGTCATTTTTCCAATGATTGGAAAAAAGTTTTCCAATCATTGGAAAACTCCCCCGGCCGCCCCTCACCCGCCGAAGCGCCGCAAAAACGCCTTTGTCCGCTCCACCTGCGGCGATTCGATCACATCCCGCGCGGTCCCCTGCTCGACAATCACGCCGCCGTCCATGAAAAGGACCCGGTCGGCCACGTCCCGCGCGAACGCCATCTCGTGGGTCACGATGACCATCGTCATCTTCTCGGCGGCGAGCCCGCGGATGACGCCGAGGATTTCCTGCGTGAGTTCCGGGTCGAGCGCGCTCGTCGGTTCGTCGAAGAACAGCACCTCCGGGTCGAGCGCCAGCGCCCGCGCGATGGCGGCACGCTGCTGCTGCCCGCCCGAGAGTTCGCACGGATACGATGACTCCTTGGTGGCGAGCCCCGCCTTGGCGAGGAGGTCGCGGGCGCGGGCCTCGGCGTCTTCGCGGGTGCGCCCGAGGACGTGGATTTGCGCCTCGGTCAGGTTGCGCAGGACGGAGAAGTGCGGGAACAGGTTGAAATTCTGGAACACCAGCCCCATGTGCAGGCAGGCCTCGCGAAGGGTGTGG
This sequence comes from Kiritimatiellia bacterium, assembly GCA_017540905.1. GTDB lineage: Bacteria > Verrucomicrobiota > Kiritimatiellia > CAIQIC01 > Lenti-01 > CACXEY01. Next base: position 6,118 of record JAFYAC010000044.1, read on the forward strand.
CGGTCGGCGTAGACGCCGTCCCGGACGAGGGTTTTCCCGCCGATGCGGATGGTGCCGCCGGTCACCGCTTCGAGATGCGTCACGCACCGCAGCAGCGTGGACTTGCCGCCGCCGGACGGGCCGATCACCGCGACGACCTCGCCGCGCGCCACCTCGAAGTCGATGCCGTGCAGGACGCGCAGCCCGCCGAAGTCCTTGACGAGGCCGGCGACTTCGACGACGGGTTCCGGGAAAACTGGAGGGGTCGCGCTCACGAGTAGTAGGAAAGCCTCCGTTCGAGGTGGTTGAAGACCACGGAGACGACGCCGTTCATCAGGAAGTAGAACGCGCCCGCGACGAAGATCGGCACCACCGAGAAGCGCGCCGCGGAAATCGTCTGCGCCGCCCGGAACAGCTCCGCCACGCCGATGGTCTGCGCGAGGGCCGTGTCCTTGACCAGCGTGATGACTTCGTTGCCGACCGCCGGCAGCGTCCGCTTGACCACCTGCGGGAGCACGATGCGGAAGAACGTCTGCGCCGGCGTGAACCCCAGCACCTGCGCCGCCTCCCACTGGCCGCGCGGGATGGATTCGATGCCGCCGCGGAAGATTTCCGCGAAGTAGGCCGCGTAGTTGAGCACGAACGCGACGATGACCGCCGCGAAACGCGTGTAAATCGACACGCCGAGGATGTAGTACGGCGCGAAGTAGGCGAACAGGATTTGCAGGATCAGCGGCGTCCCCCGCATCACCAGCAGGTACCCGTTGACCAGCCGCCGCAGCGGCGCCCACTTCGACATCCGGCCGAATGCGATCGGGATGGACAGCGGAATCGACAGCGCCAGCGTCAGCGCGAAGACTTCGAGCGACACGACCGACCCCAGCAGCATCGGCCGCAGCATCTGCCACTGGCCGACCGCCCAGCCGCCGTCCGTCAACGTCTCCAACATGGCGCCGTGTACCGGTTCCGCCGTCCCGCGCGCGTGCGCGTCACTTGCCGATGATCGAGATGTCGGCGCCGAGCCACTTCTCGGCGATCCTGGCGACGGTGCCGTCCGCGGCCATGCCTTCGAGGGCGCCCCAGATCTTCTCCATCAGCTCGGTGTCGCCCTTGCGGAAGCCGATCCCGTACTCCTCGGCGGCCAGCGACTCCTCGAGGATCGCGAAGCTGTGCTTGCCGGAGCGGCGGATGCAGTCGTTGGCGACAATTAGGTCCATGACCACGGCGTCCACGCCCTGGGATTCGAGGTCCATCAGCGCGGTCAGGTAGTCCTTGACCTCGACGACTTCGGCGAGGGATTCCTTGAACGAAGGCGTGTCGTCGATCGCTTCCTTGCCGGAGGAGCCGGCCTGGGTGGCGACTTTCTTGCCGGCGAGGTCGGCGAGGGTCTTGATGCCGGAGTCGGCGCGCACGACGGCGACCTGGGCGTTGCGCAGGTACGGCGGGGAGAAGGTCATCGCTTCCTTGCGTTCCTCGGTGATGGTGAAGCCGTTCCAGATGCAGTCGATGTTCCGGGTGTTCAGCTCGAGCTCCTTGGCGTTCCAGTCGATGGGCTGGAGCTTGAGGTCGAGGCCGAGGCGCGCGCAGGCTTCCTTGGCGAGGTCGATGTCGTAGCCGACGATCTCGTGGTTCTCGTCGCGGAACCCCATGGGTGGGAAGGAATCGTCCAGGCCCAGCACGAACGTGTTGGAAGCGGACTTGTCCGCGGGCGAGCAGCCCGCCATCACCAAGGCGCCGAGAGCGGCCGCCAGCCACGTCAAACTCTTCTTCATCGTCAATCCTTTCTGGTTGTTGCGAAACGGAAACACCGCCCCTCGGGCGGCCGGACTCCCTTTTTACCCCCGCCCCCCGCCCCCGTCCATCCAAAAAACCGCCTCCGGGCCTCCCGGGGCGCATCTCTGGTTTGTACACTGGGCGGACCAAATCCACGCTTGCATATTCCAGCGCGAGGCGCATGGTGGGGCGAGGCGTCCCCGCCGAGCCGTTCTTGCCGGTTTTCCAGACCTCCTGCCCCCTTCCACACCGGCTCGCCAGGGACGGCTCGCCCCACCAGGAGCCTTGCCATCCAATCAAGGGGCACCAAAAGTCGAGGCGGAAGGGAGGAGGGGGCACAAACTGGAGATGCGCCCGGCCTCCCGCGGGGGTGTGGAGGAAAAGTGTGAGGGTGACTTTGCCAAAGACGAGTGGAATGCCTCTGCTCGCTGCAATCAGAGGCCCCAAACGATGTGCCTGTGAATTGATGGACATATCATTGGTTCTTCAGGGATTGTAGTGGATGGTGACGATGCTGCCGGGATGATGGGGGTGTATTCAGGGCATGGAGGGTGCGCAAGCATTCTCCCCCCTCTCGGAGGGGGAAAGAGCTTCGCACAATCCAATCACCAAAGACTGGCTTCTCCTCCCACCCTCACACTTTTCGCCCATACCCGGCCCGCGGGGGTGGACAAAGGCGTTGCCCTCCCTGGCCCCCGTGGCCCCCTGCGGCCTTACCAGACGCGGATGCGGTAGAAAAGCGGCAGGGCGTCGTCTGGGGCGTCCACTTCGGCTGGGACGGCGTTGGTCTGCCAGCCGATGCGGCGCCAGCTGTCGGGGTCGAGCAGGTTGGTGGTCGATTCGATGTTGTAGCCCTTGGCGCCCGTCGCGGGGTCCCAGTCCAGCGCAACCGTGCCGCCGGCGACGGTGGCGCGCAGGCCGCGGGTCCAGGTGTCCAGTTCCAGGTCGGGGTTGTAGGGCGGGTTGTCGGGATCGATTTCGCCGGAGCCGCCGCCGGAGGTCGTCACGGCCTTGACGGCGGACCAATCGCTCCAGCCGGCCTGGCCCCAGGCCCTCACGCGCACATAATAGGGGGTGCCGGACACACAGCCCGTGACCGTCTTGGCCGTGCCAAACACGCCGTTCTCGTTGACCAGCAGCGTGCCCGTCAGCGAAATGCCGGAAATGAAGCGCTGGGCCGTGCCCGACGGACGCGTGTCAACCCAGCGCAGGTACACGTTTCTCTTCCCGCGGAGGTTGGCCGTCATGGCCACGGCCGTGGCGAGTTTTTGCGTGACGGTGACACTGCGGATGGGAATTGGCGTGGAGAAATCGGTGGTGGGACTGGCCTGCAGTTCGTAGCTCCATTCGTTGGTGCTCGTGGTGGCGTGGTACCACGTCAGCGTGGCGGGGTTCGCCACCATCGGCGTCCGCAGGAACTTGTTGGCCCCCTTGAACACGACGGCCCCGCCGCCGTCAAGCGCATAGGACGTGCCGTTGGTCAGGACTGCCGTCGTCTCCCAGCCCACCGGCAAGTCGCCGGAGAAATCGCCGGTGAGGATGGGCTCGTCGTCGAAGGTGGGGCTGTCTGAAACCTGCACGTGGTACATCTCCGCCCCGCTCGGCACGCTCCAGGCGATGGTGAAGCCGTTCTCGGTCACGCCCGTCGCGTCGCCCAGCACCGGCGCGGCAGGGGCGCTCGGCGGGTCGGCCGTGGTCACGGTCGCAGGCGCTGACCAGGCGCTGTCGCCCGTCGCCGTCGTCGCCTTGACACGCACGTAGTACACCGTGCTTGCGTCCAGGCCTCCGAATGTCGCGGTCGTCCCGGTTGTCCCGGTCTCGGCGGCAAGCCCATCCAGCACCGTGATGTCGGAGAGGTAGCGTTGCGCCGTGCCGCTCGCCCGGGTGTCGCGCCAGCGGACGTAGACGTCCCGCTGGCCCGTCAAATCCGCCACTTCCGCAACCGGGGCGGTCACGGCATCGTTCACCTCGACGGTCTGCGACCACGTGACGTCCGCGAAATCCTCGCTGCCGCTGCATTCCACGACGTAGGACCACGCGGTGCCCGCCGCGCTGCCGGTGTTCTTCGCGTGGCTCCACCCCACCACGCCCGGACGCGCCAGCTTCGGCGTACGCAGCCAGTGCCCGCTGCCCGCGAAGACGGCCACGCCCGTCCCGTCGCCGGAGAAGTTGGTCTTGGCCGTCGAGAAGGTCACTTTGTTGGTCGCCCACCCCGCCGGGAGCGCGCCATCCGCAAAGCTCGCCTGCACGGCCACGCCGTCGTCGAACGTCGTGCTCTCCGCCACCTGTACGGTGTAGCGCACCGCGCCCGAAACGCCGCTCCACGCGATGCTGAACGCGCCCGTCGTCACGCCCGTCGCGGCGGAAAGCACGGGGACGCCCACGGCTTCCGGCTCGCACGCCACTTCCAGCGACCGCGCCTCGCCGGCGGCGAGCGTCACGGTCTGCGCCGCGGGCGGAATGTATCCGTCCGGCGCGCCGAACGTGACGCGGTAGGTGCCCGCCGCCAGCTCCGCCGTCGCCCCGCTCGCGTACATCACGCCGCCGACCGTCCACGTCCCGCCCGCCGGAACCAGCGTCACGGTGAGGGTGGCGGGCGCTTCGGCCATCGTGACCGTCTTCACGCCCGACCACCCGCCCTCGCCAGATGCCGTCTCGGCCTTCGCGCGCACGTAATACGTTTTGCCCGGCTCCAGCCCTGCGAACGATGCGCGGGTGGCCGCGACCGTCTTCTCCGCCGCCAGCGCCTCGCGCACCGACACGGCGGAGATGTAGCGCTGGGCGCTCCCGGCCGCGCGCGTGTCGCGCCACCGGACGTACACGTTGTCCAAGCCTGAAACATCCATGCTCTGCTTGGCGGGAGCCACGCCCGCCGCGGTGTCGGTGACGGAGAACGTCTCGGTCCACTCCAAGTCGGCGAAATTCGTGCTCGTGCTGATTTCCACCTCGTAGTGCCAGGCGTTGGTGTTGCTGGTCGTCGCGTGCCACCACGTCACCTTCCCGGGGCGCGCCAGTTGCGGCGTCGCCAGCCAGTGTCCCTTCCCCGCGAATACGGCCACGCCCGTTCCGTCTCCGGAATACGCGGTCTTGTTGGCCGCGAAGGTCACCTTGTTCGTGGTCCACCCCTCCGGCAATCCGTCGGCAAACTGTTCCGCCAGGATTTCCCTGTCGAAGTCCGCGCTCTCCGCGACCTGCACGACGTAGCGGCTCGCGCCCGCGACCCCGCTCCAGGCGATGTCGAACGCGCCGGTCGTCACGCCCGTCGCCGCCGACAGCACGGGGACGCCGACCGCCGGAATCTCCTCGTAGCTCACGCTCCGCGACACCTCTTCGCCCGCCGCCACCGTCACGCTCTGCGCGGCCGGCGCGACGTAGCCCTCCACCTCGCCGAACGTCACTTCGTACGTCCCCGCGGCGACCTCGGCCACCGCGCCGCTCGCGTAGTTCGTCCCGTCGAGAGTCCACGTCGCCGTCGCCGGAACCAGCGTGTACGTCACGCGCCCCGGGGCGACCTTGTAGGTCAGCGTGATGGTCTTGCTGCTCGCGCCGACGTTGAGCGTCACGTTCGTCGCGGCGGGCGTGGTCCATCCGGCCACGTCGCTGCACGTCACGGTGTAGGTGCCCGGGTCGAGCGGCACCTTTTCGGCGTTCGTGTAGCTCCCCGCGATGCCAACCACGCTCCACCTCGCGCTCGCCTGGATGTCCGCCGGATTCAGCTTCACCGTCAGCGGCACCTGCTTGACCTCGTACTCGGCCGTCCCGCGGTACATCCCGTTCGGCGCCACCTCGATGGTCTGCGAGGCGGGCGCGGTGTACCCCTTCACCGCGCCGAACGTCACCGTGTACTCCCCGGCGGGCACGCTGGCGACCTCGTCGCTTTCGTTCGTGGTCCCGGCGATCTTCCACGTCCCCTCGGGCGGCGTCAGCGTGTAGGTGACGTCGCCGGGAAGGCCGTCGTACTTGACGCTGACGGTCTTGCCGCTGGACCCGGCGTTCAGCGTCACGTTCGTCGCGGCGGGCGTTTCGTAGCCCGCGACCGCGTTGAACGTCACCGCGTGCTCGCCGGGGTCGAGGCGCACGGCCGTCCCGCTGGCGTAGGTGCCGCCTTCGACGTTCCAGGTCGCGTTGCTCGGCGTGAGCTTGACGGTGAGCGGCACCTGCTTGACGGCGTAGATGGCGGTCCCCTCCACCGTCTGCCCGGCCGTCACGGTCACGGCCTGGTTGCTGGGCACCGTGTACCCCGTGAGCGCGCCGAACGACACCGTGTAGTTCCCCGCGGGCACCTCGGCGACCGCCCCGCTCGCGTAGGTCTCTCCGTTGATCTTCCACGACCCCGTGTCGGGCGTCAGCGTGTAGGACACGTTCCCCGGCGCCCCCACGTAGGCGACCGTGCGCGAGATGCTCTTCGACGACTCGATCGTCACCTCCAGCGCCGCCGGCGCCGTGTACCCCGCGACCGCCTCGAACGTCACCGCGTGCGTCCCCGGACGCAGCGCCGCCTTCTCGCCGTTCGCGTAGCTCCCACCGTCGGCGAACCACCGCGCCGCCGCGACCGCCGCGACGTTCGTCGGGTTCATCTTCACCGTGAGGTGGCCCGGCTTTTCCGTGTACTCCGCGGTCCGCTCGACCGTCTCCTCGGCGTCCACGACCACCGTCTGCCCCGCCGGCGCGGCGTACCCCGAGACCGCCCCGAACGTCACCGCGTAGGTCCCCGACGGCACCTCCGCCGTCGCCCCGCTCGCGTAGTTCGTCCCGTTGATCTTCCACGTCGCGCTCCCCGCGACCTCGGCGGGCGACAGCACGTACCGCACGCTCCCCGCCAGCCCCGGATACCGCACCGTCATCGTCTTGCTCCCGCCCGCCGCCAGCGTCACGTTCGTCGCCGCCGGCGTCGCGTACCCCGTCTGCGGATTGAACGCCACCGTGTACGTCCCCGGCGCCAGCGTCGCCGTCGCCCCGCTCGCGAAGTTGGTCCCTGCCACCTTCCACGTCCCGCCCGGCGGATCGAGCGTCACCTTGAGCGTCGCCGGCTTTACCTCGTACGTCGCGCTCGCCGTCGCGGCCCCGCCCGGCGGCACCTCCACGCTCTGTCCGGCGGGCGTGACATATCCCTCCACCGCGCCGAACGTCACCGAATACGTCCCCGCCTTGAGCGTCGCGCTCGCCCCGCTCGCGTGGTTCGTCCCGGCCGCCTTCCATACCGCGCTGCCGCGCACGTCCGCGGGATCCAGCGTCACCGTCAGCGTCCCCGGCTGCGCCGCGTAGGTCGCCTTGATCGACTTGGACGCGCCGGCCGCCACCGTCACGTTGCTGCTGGCGGGCGCCGTGTAGCCGGCCACCGCGTTGAACCCCACCGCGTAATTTCCCGCGACGACCTCCGCCGTCTCCCCGCTCGCGTACGTCCGCCCGCCGACCGTCCACGTCGCCGTGTCCGGCACCAGCGTCGCCGTGATGGTCCCCGTGCTGGCGGCCCCCGCGTCGTCGTTGCCCTTGACCGTGACCGCGTGCAGCACCACCGTGCTCTTCGAGACGTCGCCAACGCTCGTGTCGATCACCCGGAGCCGCACCCCCGCGCTCCCGCCGCAGACTGTCCCGCTCTTGCTGCGGCCCAGCACGCTCGTGTAGCTGTTGCACGTCCACGTGACCCAGTCGACCCACCCCTGCCCCAGATGGTATTGCAGCGTCAGCTTGCGGTCCTCGAGACCCGTGTTCCAGCCCGCGCGCAGCTTCACCGACACGTTCGACACCGTCCCCGCGAACGCCGGCAGCTCCACCCAGTTCCCCGTCTGCTCGATGACGACGTACCCCGTCTCGTTGTTCGTCGCGTACGTCGGGAAAATCTTAACCCCCTCCATCTTCCACGTCTCGCCCGCCACGTTCGTCGTCAGCGATGCCACCACCGACGCCCGCTCCTTCCACCCCTCCGCCACCGTGAAATCATATCCCTTCGTCCAGTTCCCGTTCCCCGTGTAGCTCTTCGAGATGCTCTTGCTCCCGCCGCGCGCGAGCACCACCTCCACCGGCTCCGGCGCATCGTATCCGTCCAGCGTGTTGAACGTCACCGTGTACGTCCCCGCCGCCAGGCTCACCGTCTCCCCGCTCGCGTGGTTCGCGCTGCTTCCCGACACCTTCCACGTCGCCGACGCGGGCGACAGCGTCACCGTCAGGCTAGCCGGCTTCTCCGTGTAGGCGCCCGTGATTTCCTTCCCCTGGCTCGCCGCGATGATGACCGACTGGTCCGCCGGCGCGTTGAACCCCGACAGCGCATTGAACGTCACCGTGTACGACCCCGGCGCCAGGCTCACCGTCTCCCCGCTCGCGTGCGTCGCGCTCTGCCCCGACAGCTTCCACTTCGCGCCCGCGGCCGCCTCGTCCGGCGTCAACACCACCGTCAGCGCCCCCGGCTGCTCCGTGTAGGCGGCCGTGATGCTGTTCGTCTTGTTCGCCGTCACCGACACGCTGCGGTCCGACGGCGCGATGTAGCCGCTCTTCGCGTTGAAGCTCACCGTGTACGTCCCCACGGGCAGCTTCACCGCCGTCCCGCTGTTGTGGTTCGTCCCCGCCACGCGCCACTGCGCCGAAGACGGCGTCAGCGTCGCCTGGATCCACCCCGTCTGCGGCGCCGCCACCTCCTTCGTGCCGCGCAGCACGATCTGGTGCAGCACCACCGTCGTCTTGTTCGTGTCCCCCGTCCCGGCGTCGAAGAACCGCAGCTTCGTCCCGCCCGTCGCCCCGATGCTGCACGACTTCGTCCGCGTTACGCTCGCCGAATAATTGTCCGCCGCCCACGTCGCACTGGTGGTCCACGACGTCCCGCCGTCCGTGCTGTACTGCACCTCCAGCTTCCGCCCGTCCAGATTGCTGTTCGCGCCCGCGCGCACCACCCCGACGATCTGCGTGATCGTCCCCGAAATGGCGGGCGTCACCAAATAGTCCCCCGTCCCGTCCAGCGTCGCGTACCCGATGTTGTTCTGGCTGTTGATCGTCGGATTCACCTTCAGCCCGCGCGCGCTCCACGCCTCGCCGGCCACGTTCGTCGTCCCGGCGAAGCACGCGTCCGTCTTCGCGCTCCACCCGTCGCTCGACGCGAACTCGATCGTCCGCGTCCAGTTCGACGCCTCCGTGTACGTCGCCGACACCGACTTGCTGCCTCCCGCCACGATCGTCACCGACTGCGCCGCCGGCGCATCGTACCCCGCCAGCGCGTTGAACCCCACCGTGTACGTCCCCGCCGCCAGCGTCACCGAGTCCCCGCTCGCGTACGTCGTCCCGTTCAGGCTCCACTTCGCCGAAGACGGCACCAGCGTCACCTTCAGCGTCCCCGTCGTCGAATCCCGGCCCTTGACCGCCATCTGGTACACCAGCACCGTCCCCGTGTCCGTCGACGTCGATTCATCCAGCAGCTTGAACTTCACCCCGCTCCCCCCGCCGTCCACGTTCGGAAGCGAAACATTCTGCATGACCAGGTTGGTGTACGCCGTCGCCGACACCGTCCCCGCCTTCGTCCAGCCGCTTCCCCCGTTCACGCTGTAGTACACCCCCACCTTGCGCCCCGCCAGATTGCTGTTCGCCGCCGCCCGCACCGTCAGCACCGCCTGCGTCGCCACCATCCCCTTCACCGCGGGCGTCACCGCGTACGACCCCGGCACGTCCAGCCACAGATCCCCCGTCGCCGTCCCGTACGTCGCCGACGGATACACCCGCGCCTCGTTCAGCGCCCACGCCTCCCCCGCCACGTTCGTCGTCCCGGAACAATTGGACGTCTGCTGCGCCCACCCCTCCGCCCCCGAGAAATTCCACACCACCATCGCGCTCCCGTCCTCCACCGTCCCGCCGCCCGACGACCCGCCGCCGCCCCCGCCCGCCCCCGGCCCGAACTTCTCGTACAGCAGATTCCAGAACTTCGCCGTCCCCGGCTCGTGGCTCAGCGCCCATATCCCCACGCCCCCGAGTCCCTTCGAATTGACGTAGTCGTACTTCAGCCCCAGACTCTCCACGTCGTCGTAAAAACACTGCCACGCCGCCCCCGCGCTGTCCGTGTACGTGAAATACGGCACGCTCCCGTCGCTGTTCCACTTCCGCCCGTACGTCGACGCCGACGACGCGCACGTCGACAGCACCGGACTGCTCGAATAGGCACTCCCCAGGCTGCTCGCCCCCAGCGCCGTGCTCGCCGCCTTCCACTTCCGCCCGTAGTACGGCACCGCCAGGTACAAGTGCGACGCATTCGTCATCTTCCCCAGATAATACCGCACCGAATAATCGTCGCACAACTGCGCCCCCCACCGAGTGCTCGGCATCAGCGGCGCCACCGGCCCCGGCTTGCTCGCCCCGCTGTAGTAGTAGTCGTAGCCCATGATGATGCACATGATGCCCAGCTTCTCGAACGACCCCACATCGAAGTCCGCGTACCAGTCCACGCTCGGCAACGCGATCGACACCTCCAGCCCCTGCGCCTTCGCCGCATTCGCCAACTTCGTCATGAACGCCGTCAGCGCCTTCGTCGCCCCCGTCCAGCTCCCCACGCTCTCGAAGTCGATGCATATCCCGTCGCCCCCGGCGCCCGTCACCGCGCTCACCAGACCGTTCACCAGCGTCGTGCAGCTCGTCTCGTTCTGCAGCAGCGCCTTGTTCCCGCTGGACCCGAACAACGTCGCCGTCAGATGGATCTTCACGCCGTGGTTGTGCGCCTTCTGCACGATGGACGATCCCCACGAATGCTTCGTGCTGCACCCCCCGTCCGCCGAATTCACCTCGTACGAGAAATACGCCACGTGCGTCAGCCGGTCCCACTGGAACTGGTCCATCTGCGCCGACGTCGCCCAATACGGCAGCCAGCCATACACGACCTTCCCCATCGTCGCCGCCGATTTCGGCAGCGCCTTCGCCTTGATCTTCCGCCCCTTCGCGTCCCGCAAATCCACATCCCCCTCCCACCCATCCCCGACGCCCCGGTGTTCCAGCCACGACAACCAGTTCCCGCCCCCGTACGTCGGCGCCGACACCTCCGCCCACTCCTCCTCCGACACCGCCTGCACTTCCCCTCCCTCCATCTCCGCCGGATCCTGCCCCGCATCCGCCCAAGCCGCCACCGCCGCCGCGCCCCACACCGCCGCCGCCAGCGCCAGCCATCCGAATCCAACCCTGCAAGACTGCTTGATATCCTTCATTGCCATACCTCGAAACGTGTTTTTCGCATTCTACGCCCGCGCACGCCCGCGCGAAAGCCCGAAATCGCGCGGACCAAGACGGCGGGCGCATCTCCAGTTTGTGCCCCCTCCACCCTTCCGCCTCGACTTTTGGTGCCCCTTGATTGGATAGCAAGGCCCCTGGTGGGGCGAGCCGTCCCCGGCGAGCCGGTGTAGAAGGGGGCACGAGGTCTGGAAAACCGGCAAGAACGGCTCGGCGGGGATGCCTCGCCCCCACCATGCGCCTCGCGCGGGAATATGCAAGCGTGGATTTGATCCGCCCCGTGCACAAACCGGAGATGCGCCCCAAGACGGCCACATCAGGCTCCGGGACAGGCATCAGACAAATCGGGGTTCGTTTTGTTGGTTGTTGGCAGCTCCCGCCCCCGGACGGCCTCCGTTTTCATGGGTGACACAATACGGAAAAACCGATGGAAACAATTGGTTTTTCCGTAATCTCACATCTGGTTTCCACGATTCACATCATGCCCGCCCGCGGGGGGGCCCGAAAGCTGATCAGATAAACTTCCCTTCCCCACCGAAAAACAAATCCCCACCGTGGAATGCCTGTTACTGTCCATGCCTGCGGCGCAGACACGGAGCGCGCGGAGGAAGGAGACACGGAGGTTGCCGGGAGGAGGCTTCGCTCCGGCGGCATCCTTTCCTTCCCTTCCCTGCCCTGGCCACCGGAAAAGAGTTTGAAGTGTGTTTCCGGAACGTGGACACCCCTCCGGCAAACTCTACCTCCCAAAATCTCCGTGCCTCCTTCCTCCTCGCGCTCCGTGTTTTGCGCCGCAGGCAGAGGGGGAAGGAGAGCGAGAGCGGTTCCTTTCTGAAACCGCTCCAATGCGCCCGTCAGCCGTTGCCGGCCGCGGCGGGATCCGGGTTGGCGATTCCGAAAGGGATGTGCACGCAGGGCGTGCTCGCGTGCACGGGCTCCAGATGGGCCATCTGGTCGTCGAAGAACAGGTGCGGCTTGAGGATTTCCAGGACGCGCTTCTTCTCGATCCCGCCCAGCAGGAACACCTCGTCGGCCTCCATGCCCCAGGCGGAGAGGGTGCGGACGACGCGTTCGTGGGCCGGCGCGCCGCGCGCGGTGACGATCGCGGCCCGCAGCAGGCGCTGCCGCGAGGGGTCAGCCTTGACGAGCTCGGCGTCGAGCTCCTGGAAGTGCGCCAGCCGCCGCATCAGCGCGGTCAGCGGGCCCGCCCCGAGGGGGCGGGCCTTGTTCTTGAGCTCGTACTGCTGGAACTGCTCGAGGTCGCCGGCCTTGTAGACTTTCTCGGCCTCGTCGTCCGCCAGCACGCCGTCGAAGTCGAACGCGAGGCGCAGCTGCTCGTCCGACGCGTCGTCGTGCGCGGTGCACGGCAGGACGTGCCCCGCCGGGTAGCCCAGGGACACCGCCTCGCGCACCTGCTCGGCGTTGGTGCTCAGGTAGAGCGACGCGTTGACCGCTTCCATGAACGGGTACGGCTTGCGCCCGGCCATGAAGAACGCGCGCGTGATGTCGAGCCCGTACTTGGCGACGGCGTCCATCACCCGCATCCCGTCGTCCGCGTGGTAGCGCGAAAGCACGACGACCTCCACCGGGTGCTCGTCCGGCGCGAGACGGTTGAGCATCAGCAACCGCCGGATGAACGGGAACCCGACGCCCGGCTCGGGGATGTCGTGCCGGTGCTCGCGCTGGTAGGCGCGGAAGGCATCGAGCCCCTCGTGGACGTAGATGTCGTGCTCGTAATTGAGGTCGAACAGAACGGTGGACGAAACCGCCACCACCAGCTTGTTTTCGATCGGGTAAGGCATGGCCCCCATTTTGGCCGCCCGCCGCGCCGAATCAAGCCCGAAAACGCCGCCCGCGACTTGCGTCCGCCCCGCTTTTTGGTGGACTCCCCCCGCCCCCTGCTCTAGGATGCCCCGGAGCATGAAACGGTTTTTCTCCATCCGCCTCGTCCTCCTCCTGCTGCTCGCCGCCGCTGCGGCCGCGGGCCTGTTCTTCCTCCGCCGCGCCGGGCGCGCCGCCCTCTACCACCCCGCCGCCGACCTCGCCGCCACCCCCGCCGACCACCACCTCCGCTACCAGAACGTCCTCTTCCGCGCCTCCGACGGCACCCGCCTCGAAGGCTGGTGGATCCCCTGCCGCAACGCCCGCGCCACCCTCCTCTACTGCCACGGCAACGCCTCCAACCGCTCCGCCGACGCCCGCTGGGCCCCGTTCTTCGCGCACCGCCGCATGAACGTCCTCCTCTGGGACTACCGCGGCTACGGCGGCAGCGAGGGCGTCCCGTCCGAAGAAGGCCTCCGCCGCGACGCCCAGGCCGCCTACGACGCCGCCGCCGGCGCCGCCCCCGGCCTGCCCGTCGTCGTCTACGGCCACTCGCTCGGCGGCGCCGTCGCCGCGCGGCTGGCCCTCGACCGCCCCGTCGCCGGACTGGTCCTCGACTCCACCTTCGCCTCCGCCGCCGACATGGCCCGCCGCCTGCATCCCAACCTCCCCGCCGCCCTCGCCCCGCTCCTTGCCGCCGGATACGACACCGCCGCATGCGCCGCCGCCCTCCCCGGCATTCCAAAAATCATCGGCCACAGCCCAACCGACCAAACCATCCCCTTCCAGAGCGCCCGCACCCTCCACGCCGCCGCGGCCGCCCCGAAAGCCTTCGTCCTTCTCGACGGCGCCCACGATGCCCACTCCTGGTTCCTCGACAACGGCGCCGGCTCCGCCGAGCTCTCCGAATTCCTCTCCCGCTTCTCCTCGCCCCCCGCGCCGTAGCGCTGTTAAAAAAAATTTGTATCCGTTCCGAAGGAGGAAAACTCCGATTTGTCCGATGCCTCCGCTAACGCTCCGGCGATGCGTTCCAATCGCTTCTTCAACTGCACTTCAATGTGCGAAACGGTGGATGCCCCGGGCATCCGTCGTTGCGCACACGGCGAAGAATTTTTCCGATTCCGGGAAGCGAAGCGTGGGGAAAACTCCTTGCAAGCTTCGGCGAATGCTCTGCGGGCCGGAATGGGAAAAATGTCCATCGTGCGGGCAGCGACGGAGGTCCCGGGCACGGGGCATCCGTCGCTGTCCGCGTTGTGGGATGCCATGGGACTGGCCATTGGGAAACTTTGCCGGAGCGTTAGCGCAGGCATCGGACAAATCGGAGTATTGTCTCCCTTCCCAATGCGGCCACACCGCTTTTGAAACCGCACTGGCGCCGCGCCTCCGTCTCACGGACGGGATGCCGGAAGGCGGCCAACGCTTTGCGGGACGCCGCCCTACGGCCTCACCACGAACAGCGGCACCCGCAGCTCCGCCTCCGAGAGGCCGCCGTGGGTGCCCTTCATCGGCGGCTTCACCGGCTCGCCGGGGACGGGCGGCACGTTCGCCGGATACGCCAGGGCGTGGCGCGGCAGCGCGCAGAGCACCCAGTCGCCCATCCGGTCCTCCAGCGCGGGATGCGGCTTGCCGGGGCCGAGGATGCCCGACGCCAGGAACTCGGCGCGCGACACCGCCACGCACGCGCTCTTCAGCGGCTCCCTGCGGAGCATGCGCAGGAAGTCGCGTTCGCGCGAGGGCCGTACCAGGCAGTGCGTCATGCGGGCGTCGCCGCTGGGGAGGGTCGAGAGGGTGGAATAGAAGCCGGGAAACTGCGAAAGGTCCACCGTAACGTCCGTCTGCATGTGGCCGTGGTCGGCGGTGACGAGCAGCAGCGTGTCCGTGCCGCGCAGGGCGCGCTCGATCCGCGCGAGGATGCCGTCCAGCACGCGGAGGTGGTCGGCCGGTTCGCGGCCTTCGGGACCGAACTCGTGGCAGAGGGAGTCGTACTTCGGCCAGTAGGCGTAGGCGAAATCCGGGCCCTCCGTCTCCTCCTTCGCGAACGCCCGCAGGCGCCGCACCAGCCCCTCCAGCGTGGTGTACGACCGCCGGTCGTGCCACCAGCCCTGCGCCATCGACGTCCGGCTCGTCGGCAGCCCCCACGGCGAAATCAGCACGCGGCGCCCCTTCGTCGTCGCCAAGTGCGACGGCATTTGCAGGTACTTCGCCAAATCGAACGTGTCCTGCGCGATCGGCGTCCCCGTGCGCGTCACGAACGGCAGGAACGTCCCCTCGATCCCGAGGTCCGCCATGTGCAGGTGCCACCCGAGGATGCCGTGCTCCGCCGGCGAAGCCCCCGTCGCGAGCAGCGTGACCACCGACGCCGTGGTCGCCGGGCAGACGGTGGTGATGACATCGTGCGGATGCCTCCCGAAGAACGCGCTCGGCTCCTTCTCGGCAACCAACCAGTCGCGCAACTGCCCAGCCCCGATGCCGTCAAGCAGCAGCAGGACCACCTTGCGGTACCGCTTGAGCTCCGCCACCGGCAAATTCCGCAGCGCCTCGTGCGGCGACCGCCCGCCCCGAGAGCGAATGACGGACGCCATCAAGTTGAGAAGGCTCCCGCCATCGTAGTCCGGCTTGGGGAGACGGCGGAACGCCGCCGGGCCGATGGACTGGGTCCCATCACGTTGTTTCGCTTTCATCATTCACCTTTCACGGTTGAAAACCTCCAAGCGCCAACAGCCACCGCTGGCGGCGCCAAACACGTAGCGCGCGGAGGAAGGAGGCACGGAGATTGTCCCGAGGGGGTGCTCCGCGCCACAAACAAACACCCTCCTTCTCGAAAAACATCTGCAGCGTTTGTCTGAGTGCGAAAGCTTCTTCCGCAAATAAACCTTCCAAAAACTCTCCGTGTCTCCTTCCTCCGTCTTCTGCGTGTTTCGCGCCGCGAGCGACCCCATCTCCCAGCCTCACCCCTCCCATGCTCGTCTCCCAATCATGCAGTGGCACCGTCTTCCTCCTCCAGCACCCGTTTCAGCGCCTCCGGGTTCTCCCGGGCGAGGCGGGCACGGTACTCCTCCCGCGTTTCGTTGAAGACCCGGCTTATGCCCTCCTTCATCGTGGGCCGGCCGAAGTTCATCACGAGCCCCACGCGCTTCCCGGTCATCTTCAAATACGTCAGGCACTGGGCCTTGAAAAGCGGATCCTGCCCGGCGGGAAGGGCCTTGCACTCCACGACAACGGTGTCTTCGACAAGAAGGTCGATCCGCTTTGGATGCTCCGCCTCCCCGATGTCGACGCCCTTGTAGGTGACTTGGACCGGGACTTGCCGCTGGCACTTGAAGCCCCTCCAGTCCAGCTCCAAAGCCAGTGCTGCCTCGTACACTTCCTCCTTCAAACCGGGGCCCAGCGTCTTGTGAACCTCAATGGCAGCATTGATGATGCGGTCGGTCAACTGGTTCTCTGGAATGTCTTCAAGCATCTTTCCGCCTCGCAAATTCGCGGACACGTTACCACGCCCGCTCCCCAACGTGAAGTCTCCCGTATCCCTCAAACGCTTCTTTTTCCTCGAGCTCCGTGTTTCCCCCCTCTGCTGGCGGCGCCAAACACGGAGCGCGAGGAGGAAGGAGGCACGGAGAGTGTGTTGAAAGGGATGCTTCACTCCCCAAAACACCAGCCTTCCTCGTTCTTTTGGACAGTGTTTGTTCAGTGTTTTCATGGTGCGAAAGCCCCTCCCAAAACACACCCTCCAAAACCCCTCCGTGCCTCCTTCCTCCGTCCCCTCCGTGTTTCGCGCCGCGAGCACCCTCCCGCCACTGCTGGCGGCGCCAAACACGGAGCACGTGGAGGAAGGAGGCACGGAGAGTGTGTTGAAAGGGATGCTTCAC
>JAFYAC010000045.1 GCA_017540905.1 Kiritimatiellia bacterium
ACTAGAGCAAATTAAGAAAAAGTGTGGCCGCAAGTCGGGGAGGGCCCGGCTTCGTCCGGGCCTGGTTTTTCGTCCTTGCACGCGGCCGCGACAAAGCGCGGCCCTCCCGAAACAGCTACACCATTTCTTAACCCGCTCTAGCGGATGCGGAGGGCGTGGATGCGCTCGGCCATGCGGCGGGTGGCGCCGGCGCGGGCGTCGACGAGGGCGGCGGCGGCGCTGCCGAGACGGACGCATTCGGCGGGGGTGGAGAGGAGGCGCTCCAAGGTTTCGCCGAGTTCCTGCGCGTCCTTGACCTGGACCCAGGCACCGGCGCGGGCGAAGTCGTCGGAGATGCCGGGGAAGTTTTCCATGTGGGGGCCGACGACGACGGGGCGGCCGTCGCGGGCGGGTTCGATCGGGTTCTGTCCGCCGGTCTGCGTGAGGCTCTTGCCGACGAACACGACGTCGGCGGCGGCGTAGAAGCCGCGGAGCTCGCCGGTGGTGTCGACGAGGAGGACGTCGGGGACCTCGGCGGGCGCGGGGGCGCCGTCGGGGAATTGGCTGCGTTGGAGGACGGTGAGTTTGCGCGCGGCAATGGCTTCGAGCACGGCGGCGCGGCGCTCGGCGTGGCGCGGGACGAGGACGAGGAACCAGTCGGGATGGGCGGCGCGGTTGCGCGCGTAGAAGTCGAGGAGGGCGGCTTCCTCGCCGTCCCACGTGGAGCCGCCGACGAGGATGCGGCGGCCGCGGCCGACGCCGGCGCGGTCGAGGACGGCGCGCGCGCGGTCGCGGGCTTCGGGCGGGGTGGGGGAGATGTCGTACTTGGCGGAGCCGGTGATTTCCATGCGGTCGGCGGGCGCACCGAGGTCGAGCAGGCGGTCGCGGTCGCCGTCGGTCTGCATGCAGAACCAGCGGATGCGCGGGAGGAGGTCGCGGGTGAAGCAACGGAGCTTGCGGTAGCCCTTGTGGGAGTGGGTGGAGATGCGGCCGTTGACCATGATGGCCGGGATGCCGCGCTTGCCGGCGCAACGGATCCAGTTGGGCCAGATTTCGTTTTCGACGAGGACGATGGCGGAGGGGCGGATGCGGTCGAGGGCGCGGCGCATGACGCCGGGGACGTCCATGGGGAAGTAGAGGGTGGCGTCCGGCGGGGCGAGGCGCTGCAGGGCGAGGGCGTGCCCGGTGGAGGTGTTGCAGGTGAGGACGAAGCGGACGGCGGGGTCGATGCGGCGGAGTTCGTCCATGAGGGAGAAGGCGACGGCGAGTTCGCCGACGCTGACGGCCTGGATCCAGACGGGGCGGCCGGGGGCGTCGAGGAGGGCGGCGGCTTCGCGGCGGTAGCGGGCGAAGCGCTGGCAGAAGTCGCGGCGGTAGCCGCCGCGCCGCCACATGCGCAGGAAGAAGTGCGG
The DNA here is from genome assembly GCA_017540905.1 of Kiritimatiellia bacterium. Lineage (GTDB taxonomy): Bacteria > Verrucomicrobiota > Kiritimatiellia > CAIQIC01 > Lenti-01 > CACXEY01. The sequence continues at coordinate 1,392 of JAFYAC010000045.1, forward strand.
GAGGAGGAGCGCGTAGGCGACGGGGAAGACGAGATTGTAGAGCCACCAGATCATGGACGGGGAGGGTAGCGCAGGGCGGGGGGGAAGGGAAAGAAAAAAGCCGCGGCGGGAGCCGCGGCCTGCATTCCGTGCGGAACGTGTCTTACTTGGAGCCGAGGATGGCGTCCTTGGCGGCCTTGGCGACGCGGAACTTGACGACCTTCTTGGCCTTGATCGTGATCTGTTCGCCGGTGGCGGGGTTGCGGCCCTTGCGGGCTTTGCGCTGGACGAGGACGAGCTTGCCGATGCCGGGGATGGTGAACCCGTTCTTGGCGTTCTTGTACGCGAGGTTCGCCAGCTCGGCGACGACGGCCGCGGCCTGCTTCTTGGTGATTTCGGACTCTTCGGCCAACTTCGTGACGATTTGGCTCTTGGTCATCGGCTTGGCAGTTGCCATGTTGTTTACTCCTTGGTTTGTTGTGCTTTTTTTAGATGGGTTTCCGTTCGCTCGCCCAATCAATGTTGCGCCTTATCCTCCATTCCGCGGAAGAATGCAACCATTTTTTTTGGGAAAACCATGGTTTTTCCGTCATGCCAGCCCCGCCCGGCGGAGTTCGGCCAGCGCAGGTTCGAGGTCGGCGGGGCCGCGGATGCGGAAGGAAGGCGGGGCTTCGACGAGGCGGGGGGTGATTCCCTGCGCCAGCATGGCGTCCCAATCCGTGGAAAAACGCTGGCGTTCCTTCGTTGAAGCGGGATACGCTTGCCGGAGCGAGGCGACGGACCAGGTCTGCGGGGAGGCCAGCGACCAGAGCGAATCGCCGCCGGCGCATTCCGAAACGTAGGCGCCTTTTTGCGCGGCAACGACCCGGCCGGGGATCGGGGTGGCGGCGATGCCGGAGCCGTGGCGGCGGGCGGATCGCACGGTGGCGGCGACGGTGTCGGGGAGGAGGACGGGGTGGGCCGGGTCGTGCACGCAGAGCCATTCGACGTCGTCGGGGACGTGCGCGAGGGCCGCGGCCATGGAAGGGGCGTGGCCGGGCTTTCCCGCCACGATCTTGCGCACCTTGGAGAAGCCGCAGAGCTGGACGACGCCGAGCACGCTTTCGGCCCGCTCGCGGGGCACGGACAGGACGATGCCGTCGATGTCCGGGCACTGCATGAATGCGGCCAGCGAATGGGCGAAGACCGGCCGGTCGTTGAGGTAGAGGAAGGGAATCTCCACGCCGGCGGAAAGTTTCTCCGCCTTGCCGCTGGCCATCACGAGCGCCCATGCCAAATGTCTCATGCCTCATCCTCCTCTTCTCGGACGGAACCGTCCGGGCAACCGCCGCCCGGGCGTTCCCGCCCGTGAGTCAATCTGGCAAAAAGGGCGTTCCGCGTCAACCCGAAAGAATCATTTCCAGAAAGGACCCCAAACCAATGCGGGGAAGCCCGGATGCGTCCCGGGGCGCGGCGGTGCGTCGGCCCGCAGGGGCAACGGCGGGCTTGATTCGGGCGCGCGGGGGGGTAGTATGGGGAGGAAACAGATTATCCACCCGCAAAGAAAGAGGAACAACATGCGCATCCACGCCTACCGGGCCCTCCGCCCCCGCCCCGACCTCGCCGCGAAGGTCGCCTCCGCCCCCTACGACACGCTCGACACCGCCGAGGCCGCGGAGCTGGCGAAGGACAATCCGATGTCCTTCCTCCACGTCAACCACTCCGAGATCGACCTGCCCGCCGGCACCGACCCCTATTCCGCCGCCGTCTACGACAAGGCCGCCGCCAACCTCAAGGCCTTCGCGGACAACGGCTGGCTGGTGCGCGAGGACCGCCCCCTCATGTACCTCTACTCCCAGACGATGGGCGACCACACCCAGACCGGCCTCGTCGCCTGCTGCCACATCGACGACTACGTCCACAACGTCATCAAGAAGCACGAGCTCACCCGCAAGGACAAGGAAGACGACCGCACGCGCCACACCGCCGCGCTCAACGCCAACATCGGGCCCGTTTTCATCGCCTACCGCGACGTGCCGGCCATCGACGCCCTCTTCGCGGAGATCGCCAAGGGCGCGCCGATGTACGACTTCGTGGACGAGCTGGACGTGCGCCACCGCGTGTGGCCCGTCGAGAAGACGGCCGAGGTGGCGGAACTTTTCGCGGGTGTGGAATCGGCCTACATCGCCGACGGCCACCACCGCAGCGCCTCCGCCGTGCGCGTCGGGACCGAGCGGCGCGCCGCCAACCCGAACCACACGGGCGACGAGGAATACAACTGGTTCCTGGCGGTGATCTTCCCCTCCAGCCAGCTGAAGATCCTCCCCTACAACCGCGCCGTCAAGGACCTCAACGGCCTCTCGCCGGACGCCTTCCTCGCGGAAATCCGCAAGCGCTTCGACGTGACCGAAGGCGCCGATCCCTCCCCCTCCGAGCCGCGCCGCGTCAGCATGTACCTCGGCGGAAAATGGTACGGCCTCTCCTGGCCCGAGGACCCCGCCGCCGACCCGGTGCACCGCCTCGACGTCTCGACCTTGCAGGAGCGCGTCCTTGCGCCGCTGCTGGGCATCGACGACCCGCGCACGAACCCGCGCATCAAGTTCATCGGCGGCATCCGCGGCACCGGCGAACTCGTGCGCCTGGTGGACGAAAAAGGCTACGCCGTCGCGTTCTCCATGTACCCGACGACCCTCGACCAGCTGATGGCGATCGCCGACGCCGGCCAGATCATGCCCCCGAAGAGCACCTGGTTCGAGCCCAAGCTCCGCACCGGCCTGCTCAACCACGAACTCGACTGACCGGCCCTCCATCCGCCGGCCCGCCGGCCCCCGCCGGGTTTTCCAATGATTGGAAAAAAGTTTTCCAATGGTTGGAAAACCCGGTCCGTTTTCAAGGGAACCCCAAGGTCGTTTCCCTTCCGGACCTCCTACGGCGCGATGCGGGGGAGGCCTTCGATGGCGTCGAAATGGTGGTCGTAGGAGAGGAGGATGGAGCCGGTTTCGAAAGCGGTGGCGGCAATCCAGATGTCGTTGACGGGGATGGGGCGGCCCTTTCGGCGGAGGGCGGTCCGCATGAGGCCCCAGCGGATGGCGATCCGCTTGTCGGCGGGCAGGACACGGATGCCGGGACTGGTCAGAAAGGCCTCGAAGGCGGCGACGTTCCGCTGGAATTTGGACCCGTTGGCGAAGCCGTCGTAGGATTCCGCGACGACGGCGGCGGGGATGACGACCTCTTCGGCGTTTTCGAGGAGGGCGCGCACGGCCGGATGGCCGGAGACGAATTTGGCGTAGGCGTTGGTGTCGATGCAGATGATCATGGCACGGGCCGGGGAAGGCGGGAGGGCCAGGGGGCGAAGGCGGAAGGCGGGAGACCGGGCCACTCCCCGGGGTCGATGCGCTCGCAATCCTCTTCGATGATCCGCTCGAAGTCCGCCGCCTCTTCGGGGGTCATGATGCCGGCGAATTCAGAGAGGTCGCGCTTGGGTTTGGAGACGGCGGGGGCGAAGGCCATGGTGAGGGCGCTGACGGCGGTGGCGTTCATGCTGCGGCCGGTTTCGCGGGCGTGGTCGGCCAGGGCGCTGGCCACTTCGTCGGGGATGTTGCGGATGGTCATGGTTTTCACGGGATGGCTCCTTGATGGCGGCCGGCGATTGCATGCGCAACCGCAGGTTGACATCAAGTGTACCGGGAGGGAGGGGGAAGGCAATCTTTTTCGTTGCCGGGAAGCGGGCGGAGTGCCCGCGCGAAAATACGGAAACCGCAGGAACAATCCGATTTTTCCTTGTTATCGCAAGTGATTCCGCGGTCGGGGGGCGGGGAGGGGGCGGGGTTGTTTGCCGAAGAGGCCCTTTCCCTGTTTTGCCGCGCGTTCGGGATTGCGGGAAGACTGGGTCTTGAAAATGCGCTTGGGAATGGAGGTCGGTACAGATGGATTTTGATGATGGAAGTACTCTTCAACCGTATGGAGTAGTAAATGATTACTATTGACATTGGAGGGGCGCGGTTTCAGGATAGGGCGGTGAAAAAGGAATGGGTTGAATGAGAGTTGCCATCAAGACAAAGGAAGTCCAGCCGCTCATGGATGTGGCGCAGAAGCACTCGATGGAGCCGGGGGTCGCAACGGTGGCCGCGGCTTACGTGGCGTTGTTGGCCGTGCGGCAGGGGGAGGCGTTTCCGTTGCCGGAGTTGGAGGCGGTGCTGTGCCAGGAAAAGAAGCTGCCCAAGTTTGTCCGGGATTTTATCCGCAGGCAGCTTGCCGAGCATTGGGAGGAGTACCGGCGGGCGGCGGGGGCGTTCGACGGGGAGGCGCTCGTGGATTTCTTCGGCAACGAGGCCATTCAGGTGTTGCAGGCGGGGCGGCACGACCCTTCGGTGCATCCGGCCATCGATGCGCTGTGCATCGGGTTGCTGGATTTCGGGAAGGGGGACTCGTTCGCGGATCTGCATTGCGGGAGCGGCCAGTTCGTCCGCAAGGCCTGGTTTGCGCTTTGGGACGCGGCCGGGAGCGATGAAGGGCTGTCGGTGACGGGCTGGTCGCAGGAAGGGGGGCTGGCTGCACTGGCCTCCATGCTGTGCGACGTGGCCGGGGTCCGGGCCCGCATCCTGGAGCAAAGCCCGTTCGCGCCCTGCACGGAGCGCTATGACCGGATTCTCCTGGTCCCCCCGTTCGGGATGGGGATGCGGGCGGTCAACATGACCCGGGTGCAGGCGGTGCTGGAGGGGCGGTTCGGGAACTTTCCGCCGCTGAAGCGGTTGTCGGCGGACTGGGTTTTCGCCGCCCGCGCGGCCAGTCTGCTGCGGCCCGGAGGGCGCGCGGTGGTGGCGGTTCCGTCGACGGCGCTGAACGGGACGCAGGGGCGTGCCTACCGCGAGTTCCTTGTACGGAACCGGCTGGTGGAGTCGGTGATTTCCCTCCCGCGGGGTTTCCTGCCGGGGACGCGCGTGCCGTTTGCGCTGGTTGTGCTGGGCGAGGGGGCGGGGGAGATCAAGTTCGTCGACGGCGGGCACTACGCGGAGCGGCGCCCCGACGGGACGGCGGCGCTGGATGCGGAGGCACTGCTCAGGGACCACCGCGATCTGCACGACTACGAGGCGGTGACCACGAAGGCGATTGACAAGGTGTTCGCGCAGGATTGCAACCTGATGCCGGAGTTCCACCTGGCGGGCGACCTTTCCTACATCAACGCCCGTCCTCTCGGGGACCTCGTGAAGGACATCCGCCGGGGGGCCAAGCTGGCGCCGGAGGCGTGGGTGCCCGCCGCCGGGGAGGGGGAGTCGCCGGTCCGGAAAGTGTCGCTCAAGCATTTCGGCGACGGGATGCTCGACGACGAACTGCCGGGCCTTGCCGCCGTCCCCGCGGGCGCGGAGGAGGCGGTGGCGGAAAGCGGGGATCTGCTGGTTTCGCGGATGGGGCCGCCCTTCAAGATGGCGGTCGTGGGGCCGCACGCCGGCCGGCTGGTGGCCGACGAGAACGTCTGGATCGTGCGGACGGGGGGCGACCGGACGCTGGCCCACTACCTGCGGGCCTACCTGGAGAGCGCGGCGGGGGCCAAGTGGCTCGCGCGGATGGCGACCGGGGGCGGCCTGCGAACGGTTTCCGCCAAGAACCTCGCGAAGATTCCCGTGCCGGACGCGGAGCCGGAAAAGGTCGCGGCCATCGCCGGAGCCCTGGAGGAGGCGACGCGGGAGGCGTGCGAGGCCCGCCGGCGGCTTGCGGCCTCGTTCGCCGCGATGAGAAGGGTTTTCGACACCTTGGACAAAGACGGAGGACAGTGAAATGGCCATCAAGAAATCCCAACTGTATTCGAAGCTGTGGCAGGCGTGCGACGAGCTGCGCGGCGGCATGGACGCGAGCCAGTACAAGGACTACGTCCTGGTGCTGCTGTTCATCAAGTACATCAGCGACCGGGCGAAGAGCGGCGACGGCGGCCTGCTGATCGACCTGCCGGAGGGCTGCACCTTCGGCGACCTGGTGGCGTTCAAGGGCAGCGCGGACATCGGCGAGAGGATGAACAAGGTCCTCGAACGCATCGGCGGGGCGAACAAGCAGCTGGCGGACACGATCACCTCCGCGGACTTCGCCGACGAGCAGAAGCTGGGGAAGGGCAAGGACCTGGTCGAGACGGTTTCCAACCTGATCGGCATCTTCCAGGACAAGGACCTGGACCTCTCGAGCAACCGGGCGGCGGACGACGACCTGATCGGCGACGCCTACGAATACCTGATGAAAAACTTCGCCACCCAGTCCGGCAAGTCCAAGGGCCAGTTCTACACGCCGGGCGAAGTCAGCCGCCTGATGGCCCAGATCGTGGACATCGCGGCGGACACGCGCCCGATGATTTCCATCTACGACATGGCCTGCGGCTCCGGTTCGCTGCTGATCCGCGCGGCCGTCGAATCGGGGCGCCCGTTCGACAGGGTCGCCATCGAAGGGCAGGAGAAAGACCTCGCGACCATCGGCATGGCCAAGATGTCGATGGTCATCCACGGCATCGACGACGCGGAGCTCAAGCACGGCAACACGCTGACCGACCCGCAGCACCGGGTGGACGACACCCGCCTGCGGACGTTCGACTACTGCTTCGCCAATCCGCCCTTCTCGCTGAAGGGGTGGATGAAGGGCGCGCAGGAAAACGACCCCTTCGGGCGCTGGGGCCACGGCGGCGGCGTCGCGCCCGTGCCGCCGCCGAAGTGCGGCGACTACGCCTTCCTCCTGCACATGGTGGCCTCCCTCAAGTCGAGGGGCCGGGCGGCGATCATCCTGCCGCACGGCGTCCTTTTCCGGGGCCATGCCGAAGCCGCCATCCGCAAGTTCCTCGTGGAAAAGCGCATCGTTTCGGGCATCATCGGCCTGCCGCCCAACCTCTTTTTCGGGACGGGCATCCCCGCCTGCATCATCGTCCTGGACAAGGGGGCCGCGCCGGCCTCCAAGGGGATTTTCATGATCGACGCCAAGGAGGGCTACGCGAAGGACGGGGCGAAGAACCGCCTGCGCGAGTGCGACATCCGGCGCATCGTCGATGCCTGGAAAGCGCATGCCGGCATCCCGCACTACGCGCGGATGGTGGAGTACGGCGAAATCGAAGGAAACGACTACAGCCTGAACCTCCCGCGCTACATCGTCCCGGCGGACCGGGAAGTGCGCCAGGACCTCGCCGGGCACATCCGGGGCGGCATTCCCGAGGCGGACGCCGCGGCCTGCCCGGCGGTGCTCTTCGAGCCCCTGCGCGAGGGATACGTCCGGCTGGCCGGGTCCGCGGATGAAGTCGCGGCGAACCTCGACGCCGACCCCGTGACGGGGGCGGCGGCGGAGAAGTACCGGCAGGCGTGCACGGGCTGGCTCGGCTGGTTCAAGAAGCACGCCCTCGCCATCGGGCAGGGCAACCGGCCGAAGGAACTCATCGCGGAGTGGTCGGGGCGCCTCCTGCGAACGGCGAAGGAATGCGGGACGCTCGTGGACGCCTACGACGTTTACGAAATCCTGATGGAGTACTGGGCCGAAACGATGCAGGACGACTGTTATCTCGTCTCCCGCGACGGCTGGAAGGCCGAACTGCAGCCGCCGGCCCGGAAGCGGGCGGACTGGAAAAATTACGTGTGCGACCTGCTCCCGGTCGAAATCGTCGCCCGCGACGTCTTCGCCGACGAGCTGGCCGAACTGGATGACCTCGGGGCGAAACTGGATGAAAGGACGGCCCGGATGGACGAAATCGACGCCCAACTGGCCGAGGAAGATCCGGACGAGGAATTCGACGAAGAAGCCGCCGCGGCCGAGCGCAAGGAACTCGACAAGAAGGCCAAGTCCCTCCGGAAATCCATCAAGGATGCCAACAGGGAGCTGACGGAAAAACTCATGGCCTTCTATGCCGGCATGACCCCCGAAGACGTCAGGACGTTCGTGGTCGAACGCAAGTGGATGCCGACCCTCGAAGAACGCTTTTCCGCGGAACTGGCGCGTGTGAAAGCCTCCATCGTCGCCGACGTCCGGTCGCTGGCGGCCCGCTACGCCGTGACCTTGCCCGAGGCCGCGCGGGAGGTGGAAGCTTTGGAGAAGAAGGTCGCGAAGCACCTCGCAGCCATGGGCATCGAGCATTAGGAGCCCGGCGTGAGAACGACGAAATTCAAACCCAGCGAAATCGGCCCCATCCCCATGGATTGGGAGGTGAAGAGGCTGGGAGAGTTTGGTGCTTTCAAGAATGGAATAAGTAAGGCCGCCGACTCATTCGGCCATGGCGTTCCTTTCGTGAATTTGGTGGATGTGTTTGGGAAGAGTCGTCTGACTTCGGCAGAAGGCCTTGGATTGGTTGAGGCGTCACATGCCGAAATTGCCGATTGTGGCTTGAAGCAAGGTGATACTCTGTTTGTGAGATCTTCTGTAAAACCTGAAGGAGTCGGACTTGCAACGGTGATTGATGGCGAACTGCCCAATACCGTGTTTTCTGGTTTTTTGCTCCGTTACCGTGATAATGAGCTTGAAGTTGGATATAAACGGTATGCGTTTGCGGAAGCCAAGTTCCGACGGCGCGTAATTGCCGCGAGTACTGTCAGCGCAAATACGAATGTCAATCAAACGGCCTTGAAAGGCCTGTTTGTTCCCGTTCCTCCTCTCCCCGAGCAGCGTCGCATCGCAACGGCACTGTCCGATGCGGACGCATGGATCGAGTCGCTGGAGAAGCTGATTGAAAAGAAGAAGCTCGTTAAACAAGGCACCATGCAGGCCCTTCTTTCCGGCAAGATCCGACTGCCAGGGTTCTCAGGAAAGTGGGTGGAGAGGCGGCTGGGAGAGTGTGGAGTTTTCCGCAAGGGAACTGGCATTTCACGGGAGGATGGTCGGAGTGGAAGCATCCCCGCTGTTCGATATGGAGAATTGTACACCCACCATGATTGCATCATCCAGAGTTTTGCCTCGCATATTTCGGAAGCCGTAGCCAGCCGGGCTACTCTTCTCAAGCCCGGCGACATTCTGTTTGCCTGTTCTGGAGAAACCAAAGAAGAAATCGGGAAATGTGCGGCGTTCATTCAGCCAATACGGGCTTATGCCGGAGGTGACTTGCTCATCATGACGCCCAAGCCGGCATGTTGCGATTCGATGTTCCTGGGATACGCCCTGAACGCCTCGCAATGCCAAGCCCAGAAAGCTGCGTCCGGACAAGGCGATGCTGTTGTCCATATCCACAAAGGGGCCGTGGAATCAATTGAAATATCCCTCCCATCCACCCTTGCCGAGCAGCGCGCAATCGCCGAAGTCCTGTCTGACATGGACGCGGAACTCGCCGCCCTGTCCCGCGAGAAGGCGAAGGCGGAACAAATCAAGCAGGGGATGATGCAGGAGTTGCTGACGGGAAAAACAAGGTTGGATAAGAAAGGAGAATGAATACATGGCAGCGTTTCCACTACAAGCCAAAGTCAATGCCGACATCAAGGCGGACCTCACGCCTCTTTCACAGGCCGCTGCGAATTTGGCGGATTCCCCGCGGAAAGGTGTCGGGAAGATTTTTCACGCCTTTGTCGGTCCTTGGGTCGCGAACCGTGAACGCAACATTGCCCTGCTCCAAGCGCAAACCGAGAAAGACTGTGCCGACATCAAGAACGGCGTGAAGATTTACCGGGAGGGAAGGCTGTTGGGTTATCCAAATCCGGAGGGAAGCGTCGATCCATATGACGTTTTGCATGCTCTGAACCACAAATCAGACGCGCGGCGTCTGCAAGCCGCCGTGGAAGAGGCGGCACGCCAGATATACGACGTCCCTCCCGCGGACATCTCCGACGCCCCGATATCCCAAACCTTCTTCAACCGCTGGCGCCGCGAGGCGGAGATGATAGACGAAGACGTCTTGCGCCAGTTCTGGGCCCGTCTTCTCGTCGAAGAAACGAAGAAACCGAACAGCATTTCCCCCGGGACCCTTGAAGTGGCCCGCAACTTGACGTCTGCGGATGCCGCGTTGTTCCAGAAGCTTTGCAGAGGAGTTGTGGACAGCGCACTGATTATTGACGCCAATGAAAAACCAATCCATGGAACATATGAGGATGTGCTGACTCTTCAAGACGCAGGTCTTCTAAACAGCCAAGGATCCCTGTTGAAAACGACCTCTTCTTCGGAACATGGCTCGATATTCTTTAACACCGAGCGACTTGCAATTTGTTCGAAACCAAAGCCACTTCAAAGCGCGTGCCACAAATTGACGCGGGCAGGCATGGAAATCATGAAAACCATTTATGTCAAAAGGAGCGAAGATGATGTGATTGCCATGGCAAAGATCATGGCTTCACATGTTCCACAGAGCTTGATATTCGTCTTCAGGACCGAAGAAGTTCCTCGACAGGATGGAACCATCCAGTACCAAGTGAACACGGACAAGCTCATTTGGACAAGTGCCGGAATGAGGTAAGGAATGAAAGCAGGGGAAGATATGGTGCTGCCGAAAGGAGTCTAAGAAGGATGGCCTGGATCGAACAGGAAAATGAACAGGCAAAGCTGCGAGAACGATTCCGTATCTCGCAAGCGTGGCAACTCATAAAAAAGCATCCTGTATTGTCTTTGCTCATTACAGGCGGCATGTGGTGTGGAAAGGAGGTTCTGGCGGTTACCCTTCACCCGATTTTTGACACTTGTGGTACAGCTCTCCAGAACACTTCTCTCAATGCCTGGCAAAAACTATGCAGCATGGAATACATCGCGGCAGCCAAATACAACATGACAGACCTTTTTATCGGACCTGTGTTTGTGGTGGTTTTTGCATTTTTGGCTTGGCTTTGTCTCTCGCAAATCCAAGTTGCAAAAGTCCACCGCAATCTAAAAAACTATTTGGCGGCAAATCTGAAGCGGGAAAATCATTTCAAATGCCTGGTTTCGACGGCAATGCCTGGGGGCGCACAAAAGGAACTCTGCGAGCTCCTTGAGAGAAACCGCAAAGAGCGGGAAATGCTGGTAACGGATTTCCTGACCGTTCGGACCGCGAAGCGGAGCACAGTTATTCTTCTCTTTATTTCGTCAATTATCTTGATTCTTTCCCTGTCATTTTCATTCTCTGTTTATCAATTCAAGAGTGATTTCCAAAGGGAGTGTGATATTCTTCGCCCATACATGTCTGACAGTGATTATCACCGGTTGATTCGGCAGTGGACGATGATGACCGCCCAAACAGACTATCTTGCGATCGAAAAGCAACTTGCAAAGATTCGAGGCCAGATTGAATTGTACGACAACGCGGAGCTCGTGAACGAGATTTTCAGGGCCAAGGCTGCCGCCCAGGAGGAGGGAAAACGAAATAGACGCTGAAGGACGGTTGCTGAAGGATACGGAGCCATGGATGAGGCTAGGTAGGTGATGCCAGATAAAAGGATGGAAACGTGTCGCAAGTACACGACTCGGGAGTTGCTGCTGATCGAGTTGCAGAAGAATCTTCCCTTTCAGCGGAAGGTCGAGGGATTGCGGGAGCAACTGGGGGGCAAGAAGGACGGAAGCGCAGGATGACGGGGAAACGCATGGAGAGAACGATGAGGGCGGAGTGCCTGGGTTTCCCGGGCGGTGCGGCTGAAGCCGCACTCTGCGAGGGGGGGACGGGCATGGCGAAGGGACGGGGAGCGGTCGGAAGGGGGGAGACCAGAGATGGGGGAGATGATGCAGGAGTTGCTGACGGGCCGCGTGCGGGTGGCGGGAGGAGAGTGAGATGAAGGAGACGGAAAGCATGAAAAAACCCCAACAGATGGAAGAACAGGAGCCATACTTTTTCTCTCTCACTCCGACGAAGAATGCAGAGAACATCGAAGCCTACCGCAAAGCGATGGATTATGCCTTGCAACAATCGGACATCTGCAACATTGCCGTTACAGGGCCGTATGGTTCCGGCAAAAGTTCATTTCTGCGGACTTATTTTGGCGAGCAAAAAGATGTGTTGTGGATTTCCCTGGCCTCTTTCCTCGGAGTACCCAAAGAAGAGCGTGGAAGAAACGGGAGGAATGCCTCCGGAGAGGAAACCGAAGAAAACGGGAACGCAAAAGAGGGGGAAGATTATTTTGGAGAAGAACGAAGATTGGAGTTGAGCATCCTCCAGCAGATCTTTTACAGGTTTAGCAGCAAAAAAGTACCATATTCCAGATTGTGCAAGACAACGTCCATTCCCAAGATGTGGTATTTCTGGCGCATTGCATGGATTGTCTGGACATTTGTTTTCTTCGTTTGTGCTTGGCAACCAAATTATTTGAAAGATTTTGTTGGCAAATCGGCACGATACTGGATTGCAGACCACTCAATATGGTTTTTCTGGGGCGGTGTCGCCGGGTTGTTTGTCTCTTTTTGTTTTCTTGCATGGTATGTCCTTTTTTGGCTCGCCACCAACAGGGTCCGCCACGTGGACGTAAAGGGCCTTGGAATTTCGATGTCGGACAAGACCGAGCGGTCCATCTTGAACCGCAACATCGACGAAATCATCTACCATTTCGAAGTGTCGAAATACCGAACGGTGATTTTCGAAGACATTGACCGGTTTGACGATGTCGGCATCTTCACCAAGTTGAGAGAAGTCAATTTGATTTTGAACAATGCGGAGCAGATTCCATCCAAGCTTAAACCCATCCGTTTCATTTATGCCCTGAGGGAAGATCTGTTCATCAAAAAAACGGACAAGGTCAAGTTTTTCGACATCATTATTCCCATCATCCCACAGATCAACGCATCCAATTCACGAACCGAAGTGTTGAAGTTTCTCAAAGGGATAGGGGCCGACGAGCTGGACGAGGCATTGGTCAAGTGCGTGAAGCTTTTGGCTCCCTATGTTTCCGATTTGCGGCTTCTCAGAAACATCTGCAACGAATACAGAACATACAAAGAGCAGATACCCGAGTGCACTTCCAATCAAGAACTTTTGGGTTTGATCGTGTTCAAGAACTTCTTCCCCAAGGAATTTGCCCTCATGCATGCCGAGTCGGGAATGATGTGGAGTTTTATGGAGGCGAAGAAAAAGGCGCAAAACAAAAAGATCGAAGAAGTCGAAAAGCAAATCGAGAATCTGAAGGCTGAAATTCAACATATCAAGGAGGAGATGCTGCCTGATGTCCAGAAATTGCAGTCGCTATATTACGTGACTCTGATGAAAGAATTTAGAAGGAATGATCCATATTGTTACATCGATCGGGAACAGATTTCGACAACGGAAATCATACACAGGCAGAATTGGTTTAATGAATTGCGGGAAAGCAAATATTTCCGCGGGCCATATGGAAACCCTATTCAATGGTCAGATATAGAAAAGGACACCGATCCGAACTGCTCTTACGAAGAGCATGTCAAGCGGATCGAGGGACGCAAAAATGGCCGTATTGCGGAAATCAAGCGGGGCATACAGCTTCACAGAGACCATCAAAGACGGATTCGCCGTCAAACAATTCAAGAATTGATGGCCGAAGGGGTTTTGAGAGATGAAACCATCGCGGCTATTGCCGGAGCATGCGGCGGGGACAGGCAAGATATCGAACTCGTTTTGATTCTGTTGAAAAACGGCCTGCTCAACGAACGATACTATTTGAACATTTCGATTTTCCATGAGGTTGATGGCATCAACTCTCCAGTCGATCACCATTTTGTGATTCAAGTGACAAGAGGCGAGGAGACAGATTGGAATCTCAGCCTCAAGGATCCACGGACTCTTGTCGAAAACTTCGATCTGCAATATTTCTCCAAGTCTTCCATGATGAACTACGATATTTGCCGGGAGCTGTTGGATCAACCCGAAAGCGAAAAGGCAAAAGAGTTCTGGACCATGCTTTCCCATGGCGGACAAAAAAACAATGAATTCGTTGATGGATACACCAAAGTGCGTGGCGCAGAAGGGAAAGGCACCTTGTTGTTTGATTGCATCATGGAAGTCAGTCCGAACTATATTTCCGAATTGCTCATAACTTACTCTTCTGACGAAATCTGGCCTCGTGAATTCGCGGAATACCAGCTGGGTCTGTACATTGCATGGACCTTGCGGCAGGAGCAAACGACGGCCTTGGCCCCGGACGTAAAAGAATTTATGGAAGCCACAGCCTCCATTCCTCGACTGTTGCGGAATAACGGGATTTCCGATGTCGCGGAAATGAAATCCTTCGTGAAAGGTTTTGGATTGAAGTTCAAGGTGCTCGACTTTGACCAGGCGAAAGAAACCGGCTTTCTCGACGTGGTCATCGACCAAGAAGCGTACGTTTTGGAACACGATTTCCTCAAAGGGCTCCTACAATCCAAAGGTGCAGCAACGGAAGATTTCGAGAAAAGGAATTTCTCGACAATCGCCGATTGCAGAATTCCGCAGATTATCGGATATGCCCACCGGGAGTTCAAATCGTACCTCGCTCAGGTATATTCGCGGTTGGAATACCAGCAGGAGGATACCTGCGACCATGTTGCAAGTGTCCTGAATAGCGAGGACTTGAGCGACGAGGATGTCGCGCAATTCGTCGCGAAACAGTCGCCGCAAGGAAGAATCGATGATGCCAAGAAACTTCATTCGGACAAGGCTCTTGGTCGGTGCATAAAACTCAAGTGGCTTCTGCCCTCATGGCAAAATGCTGGTGAAGTGTGGCGTAGAGACAGCAAAAAGGACAAGAGTTTGTCCTTCGAGTACCTCAACGACACCGATTGCTACAACACATTGTCCCAAAAGAACTCATGTGGAATCCCATGGAAAGAAGCCGAGGAATGGGCAAAGCAATTGGCGGAAGCGAAGGCATTGTCGGACGAAGCGGTGAAAGGACTTTTGTCCGGTATGAACAAAGGGGTGATTACGGGTTATTCCGGTGCCAATGCAACGCCACAACGCATCGAGTATCTGGTGCAAGGGAGACGCATCCGGTATTCAAAGAAATTGTACAAAGCGCTCCGAAACCTGAACAATGATTCCCACGTCATGCTCGCCGCCAAATTCATCAACGAGTTTTGCGATGAATACGAACCGGGCATGGCAGAGATGGAGGATGCCAAAAAGCTTTTGATGTCCCCACACCTCCATCGCTCCAATCACCCCGTGGCAATCAACACGCTGAAAGACATTGTGTTGAACAGCAAGGAGTTGCCGCTGCTTGTGGCCAGCATGACCATTGCAGAAAATTATGACCAGTTGGACGAGCAGGTTCTGGATGCAATTCTACCGCACCTGAAGCAGGTATCTTTGCAATGCAAAATCATCCAGCACCTTGGTGGGCGGATAGATGAGATTCGAATCCGACTGAGAAGCATGTCGGAACCATACCGTAAGCTGGGAGACTTGGGATGTCATCCCCTCATTCACCATTGGGATGGCTTGGATGGGTTCCTTGAGTTTTTGACAAGCAAGAGAATTGTATCGAGCTTCGAGAGAGATGAAGGGGGCAATGTACGGGTCAACACGACGAAATTCTGAGGATGCCCGCAACGATGAGGAGAAGACCATGATTGTCGATACCGAACGGGGGCAGGAGGTGGAGCACCACATGGGGAGGAGGTGGTGTGGGCCGGGGCGGGGAACGGTCGGACGGGGCGGGGAGGGGGCGACTGAAGTCGGCCGGGCCGATGAGGGTGGGGGGGAGATGGGGGAGAGGTATCGCCGGAAGTCGCTGAGGAATGAGCGGATCAATTACCGCGCGGGGTGGTGGGCGGTGACGGTGCAGGTGGCGAAGAACAAGTCGTTGCTGGGGACGGTGGTGGGGAAGCGGGTCGTCCTGAACGGGCTTGGACGGGCCGTGGAGGCGTATTGGCTGGGGCTGCCGGGGAAGTATCCCGAACTGGAGCTTTTCGACCATGTGGTGATGCCCAACCACTTCCATGCCCTGTTGCGCATCCACTGGCGCAAGGACAACCGGGAACACCATCTCGGGTTCTTGATGGGGCGGTTCAAGGGAGGGACGTCGTTCATCTACGGGAAGATGCGGCGGGCGGGGGAGGTGGAGGACATCGGGGAACGGTTGTGGCAACGCGACTACTGGGACGATCTGGTCACGAGTGACGGGGAGTTTGCGGGATGGCAACGCTACATCCGCGGGAACCCGGAGAAGTGGTCGGAGGACCGCTTCGGGCCTTGCACGGCGTACTCGTTCGGGAACGAGGAACTGCTGGGGGCGCGGCGCATCGCGTTCGTCGCGAGCCAGGGGGGCCGGGCGGACGGATTGCGGGCGAGGAGGGTTTGGAGAGGGCGGGAGAGGGGGGCGACTGAAGTCGGCCACTGCAATGAGCGGAAAGGGACAGGGGCATCGGAGGGAGCGGCTTCAGGCGCTCCGGGGGACGGGGCCGTTTTGATCTCGACGTTCGTTTCGCCGCAGGAACGGGAGGCACTCCGGTGGGCGCTCGCAAAGGGAAAGCGGGTCATCCAGGTCTGTCCGCAGGGAATACCGCCGGAAAGCGGGCTTGCGCCGGACTTGCTCGCGGCGTGCCGGGAGGGACGCGCGCTGCTGGTTTCGCCGCAGCCGCCGCTCTCGCGCCTGAACAAGAAAACCGCCGCGTGGTACAACGAGTATGTCCTGCGGCATGCCGACGAAATCTGGGTCGGCGACATTTCGCCCAACGGCATGCTTTCGGCCATGCTGCGCGGGCTTTCGCTCCACCATCCATGAAAGGAATCCACCATGGCAACGAACCGCGATGATATTTCTTCCAAGACGCCCCCCGCGCAAGGGGAGGCGGCGGGGACTCCCCACGCGAACGTGGTTTCTTCCGAACGCGCTGTGCAGGACCGGGTGGTCGGGCTGATGCGGGAAAGGCTCGGGTACGGGTATTGGGGGAACCTGAAGGGGCAGGACAACGGGAACATCAACGCGGCGGTGCTGGAGGGGTTCCTCGCGAAACGGCAGAATCTGACGCCCGCGCAGGCCGGCGGGGTCGTCGCCCGGCTGCGGCAGGCGGCCGCCTGCCCGTCGAAGGCGGCACTCTACAAGGCGAACAAGGAGGTGTACCGGATGCTGCGGTACCCCGTGCCGGTCCCGACCGAGCCGGGGAAGCCGCAGAAGCAGGCGTGGCTCGTGGACTGGAAGAAGCCCTCGAACAACGTTTTTTCGATCGCCGAGGAGGTGCGGGTCCCGGCCCAGGGCGGGGACAGCCCCTACCGGCAGCCGGACGTGTGCGTGTACGTGAACGGCATCCTGTTCGCGGTCATCGAGCTGAAAAAGGCGACGGTGTCCGTGGCCGACGGCATCCGGCAGAACTGGCGGAACCAGCAGGATGGGGAGATTCCCGGGTTTTTCTCGACGACGCAGCTGCTGGTGGCCGGGAGCGAGTCGGAGGGCGTCCGGTACGGGACGACGCTGACGGTGCCGAAGTACTGGGTGGCGTGGAAGGAGCCCTGCGGGACGCCCTGCGAGCCCGGGTTCTTCACGCCGGAGGACGTGAAGAACGAACTGGAGCGGTCGCTGCTCCAGATGTTCGAGCCCGGGCGGTTCCTGGGGCTGGTGCACGATTCCATCGTGTTCGACGGCGGCGTCAAGAAGATCATGCGGCCCAACCAGGTGTTCGCGCTGGATGCGGCGAAGCCGCGCGTGTCCCGGAAGGAAAGCGGCATCATCTGGCACACGCAGGGATCGGGGAAGTCGCTGATGATGGTGTGGCTGGCGCAGTGGATCCGCGAGAACCGGAAGGACGCGCGGGTGGTCATCATCACCGACCGCGACGAGCTGGACCGGCAGATCGCGAACGCGTTCCGCGATGCCGGGGAGAAGCCCCGGCGGGTGACCAGCGGGGCGGACCTGATCCGGACGCTCGACGGAAGCCGGGACTGGCTGGTGACGACGATCGTCAACAAGTTCGGCCTCGTTCGGGGAAAGAAGGGGCAGGGGAAGAAACGGTCGGCCATCGACCGGAAGCTGGCGGGGAAGCCGACGGTGGCGCAGTACATGGAGCAGGTGGCGGAGCAGCTGCCGGCGGGGTTCAAGGCCAAAGGGGACCTGTTCGTGTTCGTGGACGAATGCCACCGGACGCAGGGGGGCGTGTTCAACCGGGCCATGAAGAAAATCATGGGGGACGGGGTGATGCTGGTCGGCTTCACGGGCACGCCGCTGCTGCGGGTGGACAAGGGGAAGCTCACGTCGGCGGCGAACTTCGGGCCGTACATCCACACGTACAAGTTCGACGAGGCGGTGGCGGACGGGGTGATCCTGGACCTGCGGTACGAGTCGCGGGACGTGGAGCAGACGCTGCGGGAGGACGCGACGTTCGACAGGCTCTTCGAGGAATCGACGCGTTCGCTCACGCCGCGCGCGAAGGAGGACCTCAAGGGGCGGTGGGCGAAGATGCAGAACCTGTTTTCCTCGAAGGAACGCATCGCGCGCATCGTGGCGGACATCTGCAAGGACATGACCCTCAGGCCGGTGCTCAAGAACGGGTGGGGGAACGCGATGCTCGTGTGCGAAAACGTGTACCAGGCGTTCCGGTACTACGAGCTGTTCGAGAACCAGACCCCGCTCGCGGGGCACTGCGCGGTCGTGACGAGCTACGAAGGGGAGCCGCCCGACCTTTCGCAGGGATATGCCGGGGAGGCGGCGACGGAGGCCGACTACAAGTACAGGATGGCCAAGAAGATGTTCGGGGGGCGGACGGCCAGGGAGTTCGAGGAGTGGGCCAAGGCCTGCTTCACCGAACAGCCCGCCGCCATGAAGCTGCTGATCGTGGTGGACAAGCTGATCACCGGGTTCGACGCGCCGCCGTGCACGTACATCTACATCGACAAGCAGATGGCCAACCACACCCTGTTCCAATCCGTCTGCCGCGTGAACCGGCTGAACGGCGAGCGCAAGGAGTACGGGTACATCGTGGACTACAAGCACCTGTTCGGGAACATCCAGGGTGCCATCGAGGACTACACGAACGGCGCCTTCTCCGGCTACGACAAGGATGACGTGGCGGGCCTCCTCAAATGCGACCTGCCCGAGCAGAAGAAATGCCTGGAGGAAGCGCTGGAGCAGTGCCGCGCCCTCGCCGAACCCGTCAAGGCCCCGAAAACCCTCGACGAGTTCTTCGACTGGTTCTGCTACAACCAGACGGCAACGCCCGCCGGGGAACACGCGGCGGAGCTGGAGCGGAACGCGCAGAAGCGCGAGGACTTCTACCAGGCCTGCTATGCCGCGGTCCGGGCGTTTTCCGCCATGGCGGTGGACATCGCCAAGGTCTATCCCCAAAAGGAGGCCGATGCCCTCCGCGAAGAGGTCAAGGACTTCGACCAGATCCGCGAGGCCATCATGAGGCGTTGCGGGGACTTCGCCGACCTCAGGCAGTTCGATGCTGAGATGCGGGCGCTCCTGGACGACTACGTCACGGCGGCGCATGCGACCAAGCTCGGCGGGCTCGACGATTTCTCCTTCCTGGACGTCATCCGGAAAGACGGGAACGGGAAGCCGACGGGCACCGACGAGGAGGAAACCCGGGCGGCCGGGGGCGAGCGCGGGGTCGCCGAGACCATGGTCGCCAACGTGCGGCGGTACATTTTCCGCAAGCGGGAAACCAACCCGGCGGAGTTCCGGAAGTTCTCCGAGCGCATCAACCGCCTGCTCGCCGACTACCTGCGGGAGAAATCCGCCTACAAGAAGTTCCTGGAAGGCATCCTGGAGCTCTGCCGGGAACTCCGGACGGAAAAGGAGAACCGCGACCCCCGCATCGACTCGGAGGCGAAAAAGAACCTGCTCGACAACCTGGGCGGCGACGTCGAATTGGCCCTGAAGGTGCACGAAGCCGCCGCCGCGTCCGTCAAGCCGGGCTTCAGGACGAACGCGGTGCGCCGGAAACGGGTTGAACACGCCATCGCGGAAGCGCTGGAAGGCACCGGTTTCGAGGTGGCGGCCATATACAAAATCGTCGAACACCAGCGGGAGTTCGACGGCGAGTCCCTGGCGGCCGGGACGAAGGGGGCGTAGATGGTCGTTTCAGGCATCGAAATCGCCGTCGAGCGCAAAGCCATCAAACACACCCACCTGTCGGTCTTCCCCCCGGACGCACGGGTCCACGTCAGCGCCCCGCTCGATTTGCCCGAGGCCGACCTGCGGAGCTTCCTCGTTTCCAAGGTGCCGTGGATCCGGCGGCAGGTGGCCGGGGTCCTCGCGCAACCCCGGCAAACGCATCGGGAATATGCAAGCGGCGAAAACGTCTATTTTCTCGGCCAGCGCTATCGGCTGGTGGTCCGGACCGGCGAGGAGCCCCCGTCGGTGCGGGTCGCGGGCCGGAAGGTCGTCCTCTCCGGCCGCGGCCTGGAGATGCGCGAGGCCCGGGAAGTGCGGATATTCGAGTGGTACCGCGCGGAACTGAAACGCACCCTCTCCCGCCTCGTCCCGAGGTGCGCCGAAGAGGCGGGGGAACGGGCCCCCATCGCCTTCGAAGTGCGGAAAATGCGGACGCGCTGGGGAGCGTGCAACGCCGGAAAACGCAGGATTTGCTTCAACCTGGCCCTCGCCCGCGTGCCGCTCCGCTGCATCGAGTACGTGGTGGCGCACGAAATCGTCCACCTCGCCGTCCCGAACCATTCCCTCCTTTTCGAGAGAACGCTGGACAAACGCATGCCCCGCTGGCGGGAGGCCCGCAAGGAACTCAACGAGTTCATCGCGTTGCCGATGGAAGGGGGGTGAACGGAGGGCGCGGAGGGGGGGGCGGACGGGGGAAACCCGCCGCACGCGGCGGGGCGCAGGAACGGGGAGGGGGGTCAGTAGGAGGGGAGGCGCGCGGGGCGCTCGCCGTCGAAGTGGAGGCGGGCGTCGGTGAGGCGGAAGCGGGCGGCGATGTGGAAGCAGCGGGAGCGGTAGGCGGTCCAGAGGGGGAGTTCTTCGGGGGTAAGAGCGAGGAGGAAGTTGCGGAAGGGTTTGCGCCAGCTCAGGCGCAGGTTCAGGCGGTCGCGGGCTTCTTCGGTGGGGAGCGTCGCCACGAAGTCGGTCATGTATTTGTAGCCTTCTTCGCCGCTGATGGGCGGGATCCAGACGATGTCGTGGTCTTCGGGCGGCGGCAGGGTCGGGTCATCGGGACGCCGCGGGCCGAGGAGGTCGGTGGTGACGCCGACGGTGCCGGCGGTGAGGTCGACGTAGGGGCGGTAGTCGGGGTTCAGGCACGCGAGGAGGGCGTCGCCCAGGGCGTCGCGGAATTGTTGTTCGGATTCGATGAGGGGGGCGTTCATGGAAGGATTTTGACGGGTAGGTCTTTGTGGACGGCGTGGACCAGGCGCAGGGCGTCCCAGTTGGTCAGGCGGAAGCAGCCGTGGGATTCGGTCTTGGTGATGTCTTCGGGGGCGGGGGTGCCGTGGATGCCGTAGCCGGGAAGGTCGAGGCCGATCCAGGCGACGCCGACGGGGTTGTTGGGGCCGGGCGGGATGCGCAGGCGTTTGCCGATGGTGGCAGCGGCGGGGTCGTCGGCGTAGAGGGCCGGGTCGAAGGTGTATTCGGGGTTCTCCGCCCAGACGCGGACGTGCAGGGTGCGGTCGACGGGGCGTTTGGCTTTGTCGGCGGCGATGGAACAGGGGAATTGGGCGGCCAGGGTGCCGTCCTTTGCGTAGGCGCGGAGGGTGTGGTCGGCGAGGCGGATTTCGAGGCGGGAGAGGGGCGGGAGGCGGGTCTTTTGGGAGGTGGGGGAGGGGATGCCGGCGGGGACGGTGAGGATGGTGCCGGGAGGCGGGTTGGGCCAGAAGGGGGCGTCGGGGTTGAGGTGGCGGAGGGTGGCTTCGTAGAGGTGGTAGCGCTCGGAGAGGAGTTCGGAGAGGGTGGTGCAGCCGAGGCGGTCGCGTTTGGATTTTTCGCGCCAGCCGGACGCGGGCGCGGTCAGGGCGGCGTGGTCGGCGGGGGTGACGGTATGGGTCGCAAAGAGGTTGTTGGTGGCGGTGAGGGCGGCGGGAAGGGTGGGGTCGGTCGGGTCGCCGGTCGGGGGCAGGTGGTGGGCGAGTTGCCACGCGGTCAGGGCGTGGCGGCTCTTGGCCCCCCAGTGGCCGTCGAGGCCGCCGGGGGAGTAGTTGGCTTGGTCGAGGTGGAGTTGGAGGGCGAAAGCCGCCTCGAACCCTGGCGGGTTCGAGGGTTTGACGGTTTGATGGTTGGATGGTTTGGTGGTTGGCTTGGAGGGAGTGGAGGGGAGAGGGGGGGGGCGGGGCGGGGCGAGGACGCCGGGGGGCGGGGTGGGGTGGGGGGATGAAGCGGGAGGGAGAGCGGGTGGGGGGACGGGGGGAGTGACGCGGACGCAGGCGGAGAGGAGGAGCGGGAGGAGGATCAGGGAAAAGGCGAACAACCGAATTGCCGAACAGCCGAACAGCCGGTTGGTTCCGCTGGCGGGCGCGGGGAACTCCGTGTCTGGCTGCGACGCGAATGGGCTTTCCTGGCGCTCGGCGGCGAGGGGACTCGCCGCCCTACCCGTGGGGGCTTGGGGGGGCGGCGCGGCTGGAAGCCGCACCTCCCAGGAGGGGGATGGAGGGGTATGGGTCACGGGAGGGTGAGTTCGATGGAGGTGGATTGGGTATGGGGGAGGCTGGCGGGTTTTTCGACGTGGACGGTGACGGATTGGACGCCGGGGAGGGCGAGGATGCGGGTGGCGATGGTGGTGGCCAGGGTTTCGATGAGGCGGGGGTTGGTTCGGGCGGCGGCGGTGGCGATGTCGTGAAGGCGGCGGAGGTCGAGGGCGTCGGCGATGTCGTCGGTGGCGGCGGCGCGGGCGATGTCGGTTTTGACGGCGAGGTCGACGAGTACGGGGCGGGGCGCGGTGCGCTCTTCGGGGAGGCAGCCGAGGATGGTCGCCAGCTGGAGGCGGTTGACGCGGAGCCGGGATTCGCTCATGCGTTTTTTCTCCAACGGGGTTCTTCGGCGGCGCGCAGGCCGGGTTGGGCGGAGGGGGTGACGTGCACGGCGTCGGCCCAGGCGCGGCAGTCGCGCAGGAAGGCGTCGGAGACGGTGACGGTGAAGGAGCCGCCGGGCCGGAGGTAGACGTCGGCCCCGCCTTCCATGCGCAGGCGCAGGGTGACGAGGGTGCGGCCGGGATGGCGGCGGAGGACGTCGGCGAGGCCCGCCAGGCGTTCTTCGGTCCAGGTGGCGGCGCGGACGTCGAGGAGGACGGACTGGGTGAATTTGGCCGGGGCGGTCTCGATGGGGTAGACTTCGTCGATGGAGAGCATTTTGCCGGCGCCGGTGCGGTCGAGGCGGACGGAGCCGCAGAAGACGAGGACGGTCTCGGGCTGGAGGGTGGAGGACCATTCTTCGTAGGCTTTGGTGTAGGCGGCGGCGGGAATGGTGCCGTCGGGGGTCTCGATCTGGAAGAAGAGCATGGGCTTGGGTTTTTCGTCGGAGCCTTCCTTGGGCTTGGTGCGGACGAGGCGTTCCTGGGTGAGGAGGCCGCCGACGCGGACGCGGGTGCGTTCGTCGAGGGTCTGGAAGGAGGCGGCGGTGCACTGGGAGTAGATGGCGAGGGTCTCCTGGTGGTCCTGGAGGGGGTGGCCGGAGATGTAGAAGCCGATGAGTTCTTTTTCGAAGGAGAGCATGTCCTTGGTGGACCAGGGGGGGGCGTCGGGGAGGTCGGTGTCGGTCATGCCGAGGCCGGAGGCCTTGGCGTCGTCGGGGGCGAGCATGTCGAAGAGGGAGGTCTGCCCGGCGGCGCGGTCGCGCTTGACGCTGGCGGCGTAGGCGGTGGCAGGTTCGATGCCGGCGAAGAGGCGTCCGCGGCTCAGGCCCGTGAAGTCGAAGGCGCCGGCCTTGATGAGGGATTCGATGGCTTTTTTGTTGACGCCGGCGGAGGCGGTGCGTTCGCAGAAGTCGACGAAGCCCTTGAAGGGGCCGTTTTTTTCGCGCTCGGCGATGACGGCCTCGACGGCGGCGGCGCCGACGCCCTTGATGCCGGCGAGGCCGTAGCGGATGCCGCCGCCGACGGGGGTGAAGCGGAGGCCGGATTCGTTGACGTCGGGCGGCAGGACGGCAATCCCCATGCGCTGGCATTCGGCGACGAGGACGGGGAGTTTGTCGGTGTTGCCCATTTCGCTGGAGAGCATCGCGGCCATGAACTCGGGGGCGTAATTGGCCTTGAGGTAGGCGGTCTGGTAGGTGACGATGCCGTAGGCGGCGGAGTGGGATTTGTTGAAGCCGTACTGGGCGAATTCGGTGATGGTGTCGAAGATTTCGCCGGCCTTCTTCGCGTCGCAGGTGCCCTTGCCGACGCAGCCGTCGACGAAGCTCTGCCGCTGCTTGGCCATCTCGACGGGGTTTTTCTTGCCCATGGCGCGGCGGAGGATGTCGCCCTGGCCCATGCTGAAGCCGGCGAGGGCGCCGGCGGCCTGCTGGACCTGTTCCTGGTAGACCATGATGCCGTAGGTTTCCTTGAGGATGGGCTCGAGGAGGGGGTGGTCGTAGGTGATGGGTTCCTTGCCGAGCTTGCGCGCGGTGAAGGACGGGATGTTGCGCATGGGGCCCGGCCGGTAGAGGGCGATCATGGCGATGAGTTCCTCGATCTTGTCGATCTGCAGGTCGCGCAGGAGTTTTCTCATGCCCTCGGATTCGATCTGGAAGACGCCGACGGTTTCGCCGCGCGCGAGCAGCGCGTAGGTGGCGGGGTCGTCGAGGGGGAGGTTGTCGATGTCCAGGTCGATGCCGCGCGTCTTCTTGACGTTGTCGCAGGCCTCGCGCACGACGGTGAGGGTCTTGAGGCCCAGGAAGTCCATCTTGAGCATCCCGGCGCGCTCGATGGGGACGGCTTCCCACTGGGCGATGACTTCGCCGTCCTTGTCGCGGGTGAGGGGGATGAACTCGATGAGCGGCTTTTCGCCGATGACGACGCCGGCGGCGTGGATGCCGGTCTGGCGGGGCGAGTTTTCGAGGTCGGGGGCGAAGTGCATGATCTGCTTCGCGTACTCCTCGGTGGCGCAGGCGCGGGCGAACTCCTCGCTGTCGCGCTTGGCGCTGGCGAGGGTGGTGCCGGGGTCGTCGGGGATGAGCTTGGCGAGCTTGTCGCAGTCGGCGAGGGGGATTTCCAGGGCGCGGCCGATGTCGCGGACGAGGGTCTTGGCGCCGAGGGTGCCGTAGGTGATGATCTGGGCGACGCAGTCCTCGCCGTACTTGTGGCGCACGTACTCGATGACCTCGCCGCGGCGCGTCTGGCAGAAGTCCACGTCGAAGTCCGGTGGCGAGACGCGTTCCGGGTTCAGGAAGCGCTCGAAGATCAGGTTGTAGCGCAGCGGGTCGATGCCCGTGATGCCGATGACGTACGCCACCAGGCTGCCCGCGCCCGAGCCGCGGCCGGGGCCCACCGGCACGCCCATCTTCTTCGCCGCGTGGATGAAGTCCCAGACCACGAGGTAGTAGTTCAGGAAGCCCGTCTTCTCGATGACCCCCATCTCGTGCCAGAAGCGGTCCATAACCGTCTTCTCGCGCTCGTTCGCGGGGTGCTCCGGGTCGGCCACCCCGTAGAGGCGGCGGATGCCCTCGTAGCCGAGCTGGATGAGGTACTCCTTGTGCGAGATGCCGCCGGGGCACTGGTACGTCGGGAAGTGCGGATTCTTCTGCCCCGCCAGCTTGAGCTTCACCTCGCAGCGCTCCGCGATGCGTACCGTGTTCTCCAACGCCTCCGGCAGCTCCCCGAAGAGCTTCGCCATCTCCTCGCCCGTCTTGAGGTAGAACTCCGGGGCGCCGTACTTCATGCGGTCGGGATTCGACCACTTGTCCTGCGTCTGGAGGCAGAGCAGCATCTCGTGCGATTCCGCCTGGTCCTGGCGGAGATAGTGGACGTCGTTCGTCGCCACGAGCGGCAACGACAGCTCCTTCGAGAGCGCCACCAGCTTGCGGTTCAGCGGCGCCTGCTCCGGCAGCCCGTGGTCCTGCAGCTCCAGGAAGAAATTCCCCGGCCCCATGATGTCCGAGTATTCCGCGGCAAGGGCTTTGGCTTCCGCGTCGCGCCCCTCCACGAACGCCTCCGCCACCTCCCCTTTCAGGCACGCCGAGAGCGCGATCAGCCCCTCGTGGTACTGCGCGAGCAGCGGACGGTCGATGCGCGGCTTGTAGTATTCCCCGTAAAGATGCGCCGTGCTCACCAGCCGCATCAGGTTGAACCACCCCGTCTCGTTCTCCGCGAGCAGGACCAGGTGGTTGTTCCGCACCTTGCCGTTGACCCTCACCCGCGACGTGTGCCCGTCCGGCGTGATGTACACCTCGCAGCCCATGATGGGCTTGACCCCGTGCTTCTCCGCCCCTTGGTAGAAGTGCACCGCCCCGTAGAGATTCCCGTGGTCCGTCAGCGCGATCGCGTTCTGCCCCACGTCCAGCACCCGCTCCATGAGCGGACTCTTGTGGTCCTTGCCGCGGTCGAGCGGACACAGTCCGTCGAGCAGGCTGTACTCGCTGTGCACGTGCAGATGGACGAAAGGAATGCTGCTGGCCATGACCGCTGTCTTTCCGGAAAAGGGTTTCTCTCTGTTCCCCCGCACCTTACCCCACGCCCCCCCGCTTTCCAAGCCGGAAACACCCCCCCCCGTCGGGCTGACACCCCGCCGTCAGGACACCCGGTGCAACCCCTCCGGGGTGACATGGAGCGCGCACCCACCCGAAACCCTCGCCATCTCCGCAATCTTTGCGTTGAGGAGCAAACTCCCCGCCCGCGTCACCTCCTGATGGCCGGCTGTCAGCCGGCCTCCTCTCGCGCCTCCCACTCTCCCTCCCCCCGCCCCTCCCAGCCCCAACACCGCCAACCTCCCCTCCGCCAACAGCGGCGTTTCCCGGATATCCGGCCGATACACCCACCCCAACCCCCGCTCCTTCACCGAGACCATCCGCCCCCCGTTCCCGGACAGGAACCCGAACAACTCCCGCTCCCCCACCGAGAGCAACGTCGAAACGAACACCCACCCCTGCCCAATCCCCCTCCTGAACCGCTCCAACAACTCCGCCGGAACCCTCTCCACCCGCCGCGAAACCCGTACCGCGCACAACCGCCCCTCCAGCAGCTCCAGCGCCCCGAGCCCCCGCCAGTAATCCCGATCCTCGAGCACGCCCGCCTCCAGCGGCTCCCGTACGTGGCAAGCCGCCGATGCCCGCCCCGCCGCCCCGCCCCCCGGCCGCGGCAGATGCATCAGCGCCCACTTGAGCGGATTCAGGTCCATGTACGCCTCGACATGCCCGCGGAACTCCCGTCCCAGGCAAATCCGGTCGTGATACCCCTCCTCCCACCGGATCCCGGCCTCCTTGGCCGCCACCCGCTTGAACCCCGCCATGAACCGCCCCAGCGCCTTGAGCGGTGCCGCCTCCCCGGCCCGCAGCCTCACCAGCAAATGGACATGGTCCGGCATGACCACATACCGCTCCAACGCCACCGCGGGCACGAACCGCGGCGTCTCCAGAAGCGCCTTCCGCACCGCATCCCCGGCCTCCGACAGCACCACCCGCGCCCCGCCGTCCCCCACCCATTCCACATGTCCCAACACCGGCACCCTCCCCGCGAGCCCCGTCGTCAAAAACAACCTCGCCCCGCGGCCGTAGTCATACCCGTGGAACCGCCGGTAACGCTTGATTGGACCTGCCGCTGCCTTCTCCATGTCCGCCCCCATCTTGGAGCTGAACAATCTTCCAGTCAATCCTTTTCCACCCCTCCCCCCTCGCTCTTCCCCCCTCCTGACGGCGGGCTGTCAGCCCGCCGCTGAACCGCCGGGGGCGGGGCTGGGCCACCGCGTCCCCTCGTCTCTTGCTCCCGCCTGCCCCTCTGCGGGAACTCCTTCGCCACCGATGCCTCGCCTTCCTTCACGGCGGCGCGTTGGGCCGTCCACCCTTCCTCCTGACGCAGGCCAACCGCCTCCCCCCGCGGTGCAACCGTCGCCCGGAGGGCCGCCTCGACCACTGCCACGGGCTGGACCTGATGCCTCTCTGGGGGGCCCGCGAAGCCTCCTGACCCCCTCCGCCATGCCGCTCCGAAAACTGTGTCCTTCCCCCCCCATCCGATTCATTTCCAGCTCCAAAAAGAGTTGACGCAACTTCCCGCCTCCTGTAGCTTCACCCCTTGAGATGAACAACCCATTCCAACCCGGGAGGAAAACCAATGAGCAGATGCTATTCTAAAATAATGCAGGTATTTATTGATACTATATTAATTGCAGTTATTGTTATAGCTTTGCTTGTGCATATCAAATTACCGGATGGCATACTGGGTGTGATTCTTCCCGTTTTGTTTTCTGATACGACAAATTATGCGCCGGGATTTCAAGAGCAAGCGTTTGATGATATCTGTATTGGCGATGATAAGGACGAAGTTCTAAAAGTATTGGGGAATCCCTTGCAACAAGATGTACGGGATGGGTTGGAAAGGTGGCGGTTTACGGAAAGTAGAGCTGATTCACATTACCGCATGCGCCAAATTACTTTTGAAAATGGAATCGTTGTTTCCAAACAATCGTATTATTACATTGATTAGTGGAGTGGAATTAAGGGGACAGACCCCTTAAAAGAATCTTCGTTCCCGTAAAAAACTTTTCCAATCGCTGGAAAACGCGCGAAAGATTTTTCCAATCATTGGAAAAACCGGCCAAAATTTTCCAACAATCAGCATTCGGGTCTGGCCCCTTTTCTGCGAGATTGCAGGAAACATTGGCGATTTCTCTTGTTTTCCGCTATTCTGCCGCTTGGATTTGACTTCCCGCCCGGCTCCTGCCAGACTTGCGCTCGCCATGTTGCCCTCCCCGTACCACCTGCCCGTCCGCCGCGACGGCATCCGCCCCGGCGCCCTCGTCTCGGGCATCGTTGGCCTGGCCGCCGTCAACATCTTCTTCGTCCTGTTCTTGTTCAGCCTCTTCGCCTCGGCCTCCTCCTCCGCCCCCTCCACCCGCGGCTGGGCCGAAGTTCCCTGCCGCATCGAATCCTCCTCCGTCGAGCGCCGCCGGGTGGATGACTTTGCCTTCACCGCCGAATACTCCTACTACTGGAACGGCCTCATGCACCGCGCCGCCGCCCTGGACCGCCCCGGCGGCACCCACCACACCTTCCAGCGCCTCGAAACCCGCATCCCCCTCCTCGAAAAATACGCCCGCGGCACCGACCACGTCTGCCTTGTCGATCCCGAGAACGACGACAACGCCGTCCTCCCCGTCGGGGATCCCTTCGGCGGCCGCGCCAATAGGTCCTGGGGCCTCGGGTTGCTGCTTCCGGCCTTCTTCCTGATTGCGGAGCTGATGGGCGCCCTGGGACTCGTCGAGGCCTTTCCGAAAACCCGCCGTCTCTGGGGCGGCCGCCTCAGAAGGGGCATCTTGCCCCTGTGCATGACGCTATTCGGCTCGCTGTTCGCGATGGAGGGAGCCGGAATGCTCTCCGATGCCCTGTCCGCGGACCATCCCTCCGGCAGGGACTTGGTCCCGGTCACCGGGAAAGTCCTGTATACCGGCGTCGCGAGCCACCCGGGCGGCGGCGGGAGTGGGCATTCCAGGACCCTTTACTCCGCCCGCATCGGCTACGAATACGATTACCGGGGCAAAACCTACGAAAGCGACCGCGTGGACGGCCTCGCGGGCGAGTACGCGAGCTCCGGCAGCGCCCGCGCCCGCCGGCTGGCCCACTCCGTCCGGCCCGGCAGCACCGTCAAAGTCTGGGTCCTCCCCTCCGATCCGCGGCGCAGCACCCTGCACCGCTCCGGCGGACCGGACCTCGACCTGCTCGGTTTCCCCCTCTTCCTGTCCATCGGCCTTGTCATCGCCGGAGCCGGCATCTTCCTGCTGGTCCGGGCGTTGCGGCCGGGCCAGGGCACCGAAACGGGACGCTGGCCCCTCCGCCGCTCGCGCGGGAACACCCTTTCGTTCGGCGCCTTCGCCCTCTTCTGGAACCTTCTCGCGTGGCCGACCGCCATCGTGTTCATGTCCGCGCCCGGCCCGCACGACCCCATGATGCGGCTCGTGTGGGCATTCCCCCTCATCGGCGCAGCCGTGGCCGCCGCGTTCGCCGTCGCCCTGCGGCGCGACCTCCACGCCCCCAAGCTCGCCATGACCCTCTCCCGCTCCGGCGGCACCACCCCGACCCTCGACTGGAGCCTCGACGCCCCGTCCGCCTTCCATTGCCTATCCATCCAGCTCGAAGGCCTCGCCCCCGCCGGCAGGAAACAATGCCTCGTCGTCTCCATACCCGTCTGCAAACACGCCGCCCCCGTCCCCGGCACCCGGCGCGAAACCGTCCACATCCCGCCCCCGTTCGGCGAGGACGAACGATGGCGCCTCGCCGCCACCCTCGAACCCGCCTCCTCCCCCGGCCGCCCCATCCGCCTCGAATACCCTATCCCCGACGAAGCCCTCCCCCTCCTTTGAACCCGCCGCCCACTCTAAAGAGGGCGCAATGCCTGCGCGAGATTATGGAAAATGTTGGCTTTTTCGCTGGTTTTCTGCTTTCCTGCCCGCCCCCGGGCGGGACGCCCGCGCCCCCAACGTGCCACCCGCTTTCCCCTGTCCGCGAAGCGGTTTTCATGGTTTTCAATGTTGGAAATGATCCCGCCCTCCATCCGCCGGGACGACGATGGGGGATGCGGCTTGCAGGCGCGTTGCGGCTTCAGGCTTCGTGCACTCGCTTGCCGGTGACGTGTTCGGGGACGAGGGCTCTGGCGGGGTCTGGCCCCTTTTCTGCAGTTTCCCAAAGCGGTGCGCCCTGCGGGCGGGGAGTGGAAGGGAAGCGGGCGGGTCGCCCGCGCTCCGACAGGAGGGGCGAATCCTTTCCGCTTTGGACGGGCGGGGGCGCCCGTCCTCCCAGTCCTTTTTCCCCTCCCTCCCGCGTGCCTTCGTTGGGGCGCGACTGGAAAGTCGCCCCCACTATTTGATCAGGCTTCGGGTTTTTCCCCGGGTGCGGACGGGGGAGGGGGTTCCGAGGACCCTTCCTGCAGGAAGATCGTGCTGGTCGGGAAGGCGAACTCCAGGCCGGCTTCGTTGAACCGGCGGAGGACTTCTCCGTTGAACCGACTGCGGGAGGAACGCATGGTGTACCAGTCGGAAATCCGGAACCAGACGTATCCATCGACGTTCAGAGAAGAAGCGTCGAATTGGAGGAAATCGAACCGGACCTTTTTCCCCGGCGCCATGTCGCCGGCGAGGTCGCGTCCGATCTCTTCGAGGATTTGCCGGGCCCGTTCGATGTTTTCGGGAGAGGTTTGATAAACCAATCCGAAGCAGAAGTGTTCCCGCCAGAACAGCCGGTCGCTGTAGTTTTCCACCTGGGAATCGGCAATGATGCGGTTGGGGATGTCGATCAGCCGGCCTTCGAACGCCCGGAGCCGGACGCTGCGGAATCCGATGCGCTCGACGATGCCCTCGGATTGGTCGATCCGGATCCAGTCGCCCACCTTGAAGAGTTTGCATCCCAGGATGGAAAACGCGCCGAAGATGTTCGCCACCGTGTTCTGCGCGGCAAAGGCGATCGCCAGTCCCAGCACGCCGGCGCTGACCAGCAGATGCGTCACGTTCATCATGAAGATGTTCTGGAGGATGAAGAAAACCGCAAGGCTCCAGGCGACCAGCCGGATGAGGCTGTGGAGCAGATCCAGCAGCAGTTTCTTGTCCGGGTCGCGCTTGCGGAGCTGTTCCGTGAGGATTTCCGTCACGCAGCGGACCCCGTGCAGGACCAGGGTCAGCCCCGTGAAGACCAGAAGCGCGCAGAAGACCTTCTCCAGCGCCAGGTCCATGCGGAGCGGCAGATTCATCATGTCCGCGCTGATGGAGAGCCCCATCCAGAGCACCAGCAGGGACAGCGGGGTCGAGACTACCCGGAGCGTTTCCGCCGCGTAGGGCCTTTTCCGCCCGAGCAAGGGAACGGCCAGCTTTCTCAGGACCAGGAGCAGGAGCAGGAACAGGACCAGCGAGGCGAGGCCCACCGCGCAACCGAAGGCGATGTGGTGGCCGTTTTCCAAAAACCACCGCGAACATTCGGAAAGGAAGAAATCCAGCCCGTCCCCCAGGGCGGTCATGCTGAACGGATTGACGGTTTTGCTCATGGTTCTCCTTCTGCAGGTGGCGGGAAAGGGTCACGCCCCTTTTCCGACGCCCCGCATCCTACCATGCCTCCGCCCGCAGGGAAAGCCCGCGCCGGCGGGGGCGTTGAAAGCAAGAAACTCCGATTGGTCCGATTCCCTCCGCTACCGCTCCGGGGAGCAAGGTCTTTCGTTTCTTGGAGAACGGAAGGACACTCCGATTGTTCCGATGGGCCTGCCGTGCCCGTACAGCGCATGGCCCCGCACCGGCAATCGGACCAATCGGAGTGTCCTTCCGGGGCCGGGACATTCCCTATCGATTCTCCTCGTTCCGGCCGGCATTACGGCGGCAAAATCCGGCCACGGCCTTGATGAGCAGCGGGTACAGCGCAATGCAGTAGAGAACGAGAATGAAATTGTGCGAAAAATGTCCCCAGTGGCTCCCCAGAAGGCTGTCCAGCGCCCCTCTCCGGAAAAAGGCGAAAAAGGGGCCAGACCCCCAATCAGGCCCTTCCTCCTGACGCAGGCCAACCGCCTCCCCCCGCGGTTCAACCGCCGCCCGGAGGGACGCCTCGACCACTGCCGCGGACTGGATCTGATGCCTCTCTGGGGTGCCCGCGAAGCCTCCTGACCCCCTCCGCCATGCCGCTCCGAAAACTGTGTCCTTCCCCCCCCCCCCATCCGATTCATTTCCAGCTCCCAAAAGAGTTGACGCAACTTCCCGCCTCCTGTAGCTTCACCCCTTGAGATGAACAACCCATTCCAACCCCTGAAATGCTCATTCTTCTTCCCAAAGGGGTCTGGCCCCGAGTTTCTAAAAAATCGTTACAACGTGGCATATGCAACTCTCCTTGAGGAACAGCAATCTCATTGTCCTCATTTTGCTGGAGAAGATGCATATGGTGTAGGAGAATGCGGCAATGAAATTTGGACAGGAATAAGGGAATGTCCCTAAGGAAGAGAAAAATGCATAATCTTAATCGATATCACTTTCTTGTTGTTTCTTTTGTCTCATTCTTCTTGCCAATAGTCCAAGCAGAACCAGTAAGTGCTCCGAATGAATCATTTGAATACTATAACTTTGTTGGTCAAATAAAGATACGCTCTGTGAATTTTGAAAATGCCTCTGTTTACCGTCAAACAGAAGCAATCCAGTATATGGGCGTTCCTTTGGATGCAGAGGTTTTGGAGGTGTTGAGGAAAACAGATGGTGTTGATTTGTCAAAATTGCTCGCCCCGGTTAAAAGTGTTGTCAATGGGGTTTGTTATGGGAACCCCGATATAATCGAGGGAAAATATGCTGTTTCAAATGTTGTAGCCATTGCAGGAAATGTCGTGTCGAACGGGGCCAATTGGTGTGTTGTCGAATGGCTTCTATCGGATGAAGTCTGGAAAAAATACAAGACGCAAAAGGAAACCGGTATCATCAAGCACGAAGTCTCGGAAGAAGAACAAGAGTTGGAAAGGTATTTATGGGCAGTCCATAAGTCAGCGGAATTATGGGAACAAGTCAAAGAGGGCGAGATTACTTTTGAAGAGTACAAGATATTGGCTGCTCCGTATTCGGAGATACTAGACCATCCAGTTGCCGTAACAATATTTTAGCCCGACTTTCCGTATTCGATCCCGTTTTCAACTTTTTTCGGGGGGGGGTGAATTAAGGGGACAGACCCCATAAAAGAATCTTCGTTCCTGCAAAAAACTTTTCCAATCGCTGGAAAACGCGCGAAAAATTTTTCCAATCATTGGAAAAATCGCCCCATATTTTCCAACCATTGGAAAACTTTTTTCCAATCATTGGAAAACTGCCGTTTCCCCGATGAGCTACCAGATTGGCCAAAAGCCGGGTGCTTGATGGGGTGGGGGAGGCAAGGTCGACTTCCGCGACTTCATCGTCGGCGTCACCGTCCGCAAGGAAGTCGACAAAGCCACCGGCATTGAAGACATCGTCCGGAAAACGTCATCATGGGCCAGATGATCCCCGCCGGCACCGGCTTCAGCATGTACCGCAACATCAAACTCGTCCCCCTCGCCGAACCCATCCCCGCCGAAGACCTCCTCCCTGACACCCTCCCCACCGTCCCCGCCGAACCCGCCCCCGAGCCCGCCCCGGGCGCCTGACCCGCGCCGCTCCCCAAGGCCGCCCCGCCTCGGGCAGCCTTTTCATTACATTACATTGGTATTTGTATTGTTGTTTGTGGACACTTGAAGTTTGTGGACAATCTCCCTTGATAGGTGCGACTTCCAAGTCGCGCCCCGGCGTCAGGATCGCGTGAGGGATGCTGGAGCCCCTTGTCGCCCCCCCTCCCACGCCCCTCCCGCAGGGCGCACCGCCCTTCTTCCTTATGCCTCTCTGGGGCGCCCGCGAAGCCTCCTGACCCCATCCGCCATGCCGCTCCGAAAACTGTGTCCTTCCCCCCCCCCATCCGATTCATTTCCAGCTCCAAAAAGAGTTGACGCAACTTTCCGCCTCCTGTAGCTTCACCCCTTGAGATGAACAACCCATTCCAACCCCTGAAATGCTCATTCTTCTTCCCACCAAGGGGGCTGGCCCCGAGTTTCCACGCCTTGCCCCTGCCTGCCAAGAGGGGTATGATGCCGCCATGAAGATCGAAAATGCATCATCGGTCCCCCTCTCTCCCGACGAAAGCAGCTTGGCCCGCGCGGCGGCGTGGATGGGGTGGGGGACGCTGGCGTGGTACGCGGGTACGCTCTTGGGGTCATGGGTGCTACCGTGGTCGTGGAGGTGCGCGCTGGGCGATGCGGGGGACTCGGCCGTCGGGCGGTGGTTGCTGCCGCTCGTCCAGATGGGGGTCGTTTTCGCCGGGCCTTGCCTGGTGGGGTACGCCGCGCGGCGGTGGCGGCGCGAGGGCGGCGGCCCGTTCCGCGGGCGGGGACGTCTGGCCTTGGTGTCGCTGGCGATTGGCGCGGCCGCCATTGTGCTGGGGCACTGGTCGGGATGGGTAGGGGATTGGTGCTTCTGGTTGGGCGCGGTCCTTGCCTGGATGGACTTCGGTGGGGCGGTCCGCAAGGCCCATCCCCGCGCGGTGGCCCGGTGCGTGGCGGGCGGCATCCTCCTGATGCTGGCCGCCATCCCGGACATCATCCGCCACCGCCGGGCGATGGGGTGTATGGACGGCGCCGTGTTGCTGCTGTCGGCTGCCGGAACATGGGTAGCCCTCTCGGGGTTCGCGTGGATTCCGGGACCGGGGCGGCGGCGCTGGGCGTCTTGGGCGGCCGCCGTGCTGGTGTTGGCCGTGGTGGTGGAAGCGGTGGCGGAGTGGGGGCCGACGGCCCTCCTGCGTCGGATCAACGACGGGTTGCGCGACCGCCTGCTGGCCCGCTGCGAGTCGGCACCCGAAGGGGAGGCGCCCGCCGCCTGGTGCGTGCTGGCGGCCGGGGAAATCCGCCAGGAACGGAGGGTTTGGCACACGGAAGGGCCGTCCGGCCTCCTGGCGGCGTTTGCCGGCGACATGCTGTGCCTTTGGCCGTCTGCGGACGCCGCGACGCCTCCCGCGCGCTATTGGTACCAGTACGACCGCATGGCGCATCTGCTCCGGTGGAAGCACGACCTCCGCGTCCTGCACGACCTGTCGGCGATGCCGCCCGGACCCGACCGCGATGCGGCCTGGGCCGCCGGCATGGATGCGGCCAACCGGCATTTCCCTTTGGCATCCGGGTTCTTCCAACCCCGAGGCGCCACCCGCGAAGTCTGGATCCTCTGGAAAGAGGAAGCCGACGCCGCGGCCGCAGCGTCCGGGACGTGAGTCCCAGCGGCGTCAGTTTTTCCAACCATTGGAGTTGTCAGGCGAAGGGAAAAAAGGAAAAAAGGGGCAGACCCGAATGCCGGTCAGATAAGGACTATCCCTTTGGGAAAGGGCCTGCGGCGCCAAACACGGAGGAAACGGAGGAACGGAGACACGGAGCGATTTTGGACGGGGAGTTTGTTGGAGGAGCCTTCGCACGTGGAAAACGTCGGACAAACGCTTGACAGGGACGTTTTTGGGAGCGCGAAGCTCCTCCCTGCAAAATCTCCGTGTCTCCTTTCTCCGCGCGCTCCGTGTTTGGCGCCGCAGGCAGAGGGGAAAAGAGGACGAACGTACTTGATCGATGTGTGAACGAAGCTTATCTGACCGGCATTCGGGGCAGACCCCAAATTACGAAGAGGCTCATCGTGTTCACCTCTAATTTTTGGACATGCCCTGAAAGGCAAATGGATGGATTTGCTGGATTCCGCTGGAATGATATGCGCGCTGTTTGTGGATGGATTTGTCACAAATGAGCGTTCCTGTCCGCGAAGCGGTTTTCTTGGTTTTCAATGTAGACATCCCTCCCGTCTCCCAGCCATCCGGGGCCGCGCGGCGACATTCGAGACATTCTTGTAGATTTCCTTCTCCCGCTTCCTCCCGCTCTCCATCCGCAAAGGCGCGGCAAGATGCCGTGGCGCCCTTCGGGCGCAGTGACAAGTGAAAAGCGAAAAGTGACAAGATGCGGTGCGGCCTTTCGGCCGCGCATTCTCCCCTTGGTTGGGCGCGGCAGGATGCCGCACCCCCGGAAGTGGCGCAGGACCTACTGGACAAGCATCGCGTGACTTCCGGAGGTGCGCCTTCCAGCCGCGCCGCTGGATGGGAGATTGTGGAAAACAGGTGGTTTTTCGGCAGGTTTTCGCTTGCCGGAATCGTCGCGGGCGGGACGCCCGCGCCCCCAGCCTCCACCCGATTTCCCATCCGTTTTCCGCCCGAGTTGTCCATGTTGTCTCAAGAAGTCCACTCTCCAAGCGTTCCTTGTCCGCGAAGCGGTTTTCCCGCCTTTCAATGTCGAAAACAATTGTCGGAAATTGCCGTAATGGTCTGGCAAGCCTTCTTCTCGCTTGAGTCGTTGTCCCCTTTGTCCCTTTTGTTTCCCGAAAATGGCCCGAAAAATTTTTCCAATCATTGGAAAAATCCGACCATTTTTTCCAACCATTGGAAAAATTTTTCCAATCATTGGAAAACGGCCGTTTCCCCGGTGAGCTACCAGATTGGCCAAAACCCGGAGGCTTGAAGCGGGGTGGGGGAGGGCGGAGAGAGCGACAAGTGGCGAGATGCGGTGCGGACGCCGGTGCGGGCGGGATGTGAATCAGCAAGCGGGCGGGCCGCCCGCGCTCCGACAGATGGCGCGCCCGCAGGCGCGCCACCGCATCTTTTCACTTTTCACTTGTCACTCCACTGCCTTGTATTCGGGGTTGAAGACGAAGCGGCCGTGGGTCTGGACGTGTTCGAGGCGTTTCCCGTTGTCCTTGATGTCGCCGAAGACGGTGCCGTCATCGAACCGCTGGAGGCGGACGCGGCCGTTCGCCGGATTGAGCGAAAGCGTGGCGCCGAGCGTCCCCGCAAACAGATCGTTCGCCTCCAGGAGCGTCTTGTACAGCGCCTCGCGGCCCTCCGGCGGCGCTTCGCCCAGGTCGGCCGTCGCGAGCAGCACGCCGCGGCGGTCGAAGCCCTGGAGGAGGATGTCGATGCGGTCGCCCTCCGCCGCGCCCAGCGATATCGCGCAGAGGTCGTTCTCGATCTCGATCTCCGCGCCCAGTTCCTTGGCGAGCGTCCCTATGAAATCCTTGAAACTCATGTCGTACGTTTGTCCTTGCCTGGAATCGACCCCGCCAATCTACGCCGGAACGGTCCTCCCGTCAGCATTTTTGTGCTCTTTTGCCACGCCCGCGCGAAGGCGGGCACGGTGAGTGACGAGTGACGAGTGACGAGGTGCGGTGCGGCCTCCGGCCGTGACATCCCCTTTTGGGCGCGACTGGAAAGTCGCACCCCCCAGCCCCTCCCGTGGGAGGTGCGGCTTTCCAGCCGCGCCCATTCCTTATGGATTGATATTGATATTTGTGGACATGTTGAGTTTGTGGACAATCTTCTTTTCTCTCTTTCCACATATTTTCCGCTTGCCTTCCGCATCAACCTGCAATAAGGTCGAAACGAATCTTGGATAACGGAAAAGAGTTTAAGATAAGTAAATGAAAACATCTAACAGCAATTGAAATGAATAACTCCAATAACTTATTTTCCCCCGCCCCCGTCACCTCCGACGCTTTCGCCGAGCTTCTCCAGACCTCCGACCGGATGCTTCGGTCCACTCCCCGCGGATTCCACCGCTACCTGTACCCGCAAATCGACTGGACCGACCGCCTGGTCTGCATCAAGGGCGCCCGCGGCACCGGCAAGACCACCCTCATGCTCCAATACCTGCGCGAAACCTTCGGGGTCGGCTCTTCCGCCGCCCTCTACGCGAGTCTCGACGACCTTTGGTTCGCGACCCGCCGCCTGAAAGATCTCGCCGTTTACCTCGACACCCACGGCTTCACCGCCCTTTTCCTCGACGAAGTCCACCGCCTCCCCGACTGGTCGGTCCAAATCAAGAACCTCCACGACCAATTCCTTTCCCTCCGCATCGTCTACAGCGGCTCCTCCCTCCTCGACATCGAGCGCGCCGAGGCCGACCTCTCCCGCCGCCAGGCCACCTACACCCTCGACGGCCTCTCCTTCCGCGAATTCCTCGTCCTCGAAGGCGTCGACGCCGGTGCTCCCGTCCCCCTGGAAACCCTCCTGGCCGACCACCGCCCCATCGCCGCCGCGCTTGCCGCCAAGACCAAAATCCTGCCCCTCTTCGAACGCTATCTCCGCTCCGGCTTCTATCCCTTCCACAAGGAGGCCCGCTCCCGCTTCCGCGAGCGCCTCCGCGCCACCGTCAACCAGGTCCTCGATGTAGATTGGCCCAAAGCCGAGCCCGTCTCCGCCGCAACCATCCATCGCGCCAAGCGCATGCTCCTCGTCCTGGCGTCCAGCGTTCCCCAGCAACCCAACATGGCCGCCCTCTGGCGCGAACTCGGAACCGAACGCAACCAGGGCATGAAGATGCTCCGCGCCCTCGACCGCGCCCGCCTCCTCTGCCTGCTCGCCCCCCATCCGCCCAAACTCAAGAACCTCTCCGCCCCCGAGAAAATCTACTGCGGCGATCCCAACCTCGCCCACGCCCTCGCCCCCCGCACCGACATCGGAACCCTCCGCGAGACCTTCTTCGCCTCCCAGCTCCGCCAAGGCCACACACTCCACGTCCCCGCCGCCGGCGACTTCCTTGTCGATTCCCGGTACCTCGTCGAAGTCGGCGGCCCCACCAAGACGTTCAAGCAGATTGCCGACGCCCCCGACTCCTGCATCGCCGTCGACGGCATCGAATCCGGCTGGGGCAACCGAATTCCCCTCTGGCTCTTCGGCTTCCTCTACTGACTGCTCCTCAGAGACGAGAGACGAGAGACGAGTTTGCGGTGCGGCCTCCGGCCGCGGCATGCCCTTTTGGGGCGCAACTGGAAAGTCGCACCCCCAGCCTCCCCCTTGGGAGGTGCGGCTTTCCAGCCGCGCCCGTTCCGCAGTGGCGTGTGACAAGATGTGGCCCCCTCCGCGCCTCCTTCCCCCGTTTCCTCCGTGTTTGCCGCCGTGGGCCCGTTACCCAAGGACGAATCCTTAGAGCGGTTTTAGAAATAGTGTGGCCTCCTTCCACCAAAACAAACTCCGATTTTTCCGATGCCTACGCTAACGCTTCGGCCATATTTCCCAACAGCTTCTTCTTTTGCAATTCAATGTGCGCAAGGACGGATGCCCCGGGGGCGGGGCATCCTTCCTTGCGCACGCATTGAAGATTTTCCCGATTCCGGAAGATGAAATGTTGGGTCAACTCCGCACATGCGCCCGCGAACGCCCGGGAATCGGAATGGGAAAAATGTCCATCGTGCGGGTAGCGACGGAGGCCCCGTATATACGAGGCGTCCGTCGCTGCCCGCGTTGTGGGGATGCCATTGGGCCAGCCATTGGGAAACATCGCCGGAGCGTTAGCGTAGGCATCGGACAAATCGGAGTTTCTCCATCTTGGCATGGCCATACCTTTTCTGAAACCGTTCCAGCCGACTCGCTTTGGCCATCGACCGTTGCGCGGGAATTTGGTATGCCATGCGAAAACGAACCACAAAGGGAATCATCGATGAAATACAGGCAGGCAGCAATCTGGACGGCCGCGCTGATCGTGGGCGCGGCGTTGGGAACCCTCGGCATCGCGCCGCTCGACGGCTTCATGGACTTCGTCGCGTCCGCCTACACGCGGGCGTTCCAGTTCGTGGCCGTGCCGACCGTCGCGCTCGCGATCCTCACCGCGATGGCCTCGCTCGGCGAGGGCAACGCCATGGGCAAGGTCTTCGCGAAGACGTTCAGCTGCACCGTGCTCACCTCGTTCGTCGCCGCGCTCGTGGGGCTCGGGCTCTTCGTGCTCGTGGATCCCGGCACGATCGACCCGGGCGTGGTCCGCGCGGTCGCGGACGACGCCGACGCGATGGCGCAGATTTCCCGCGCCCCGGAGACCGTGTACGGGCACATCCTCAACGCCATCCCGAACAACCTCGTCAATCCGTTCCTTTCCGGCAACGTCCTCGCGATCGTCCTCATCTCCGCGGGGATCGGCATCGCCATCGCCGTGCTCGGCAAGAAGAGCGAAAACGTCCGGACCCTGCACAAGGCGCTCGCGGGGCTTCAGGAAGTCTTCTTCGGGCTCATCAAGGGCCTGATCTGGGCGCTGCCGGTCGGCATCGTCGCCTTCGCGGCGCAGTTGGCCGCGCAGATGTCCGCGGGGGTGGTCGTCGGCTCGATCGGCAAGTACGTGCTGGTCGTGCTGGGTGGGAACATCATCCAGTTCTTCGTGATCCTGCCGCTCTTCTGCTACCTCCGCGGCGTTAACGGCTACAAGGTCATGCGCCAGATGGCGCCGGCACTGCTGATGGCGCTGTTCACCAAGTCCTCGGCGGCGACCCTGCCCGTGACCGTCGCGACGGCCGAGAAGAACATGAAGGCCAAGCCGTGGATCGCGCGCTTCATCCTCCCGCTGTGCTGCACGATCAACATGAACGGCTGCGCCGCGTTCATCCTGGTGACGTCGCTCTTCGTCATCCGCAACTCGCCGGAATGCGGAATCGTCCTCACGCTGCCGGTGATGCTGGCGTGGTGCGTCATCGCGACGCTCTGCGCGATCGGCAACGCGGGCGTCCCGATGGGCTGCTACTTCCTGACGCTCTCGCTGATGGCGGGCGTCGGCGGGAACCTCATGATCCTCGGCGTGATCCTCCCGATCTACACGATCATCGACATGGTCGAGACGGCGGAGAACGTCTGGAGCGATTGCTGCATCTGCGCGGTCGTGGACAAGTCGACGCCGGCGCGCCCTGCGGGCGCGCAGTGACGAGCGAATAGTGACAAGTGACAAGATGCGGTGGCGCGCCTTCTGGCGCGCAGTGACAAGCGACGAGCGACGAGCGACGAGTTTGCGGTGCGGCCTCCGGCCGTGACGTGGCCCAGTGCATCGTAAAGGCAAAACATTCGTGTTTGTTGACCGCGGGTCGGGCGGGCGGTCCCCTGCCCGCCGTTCGAAATGGACGCGGTATGGAGGGAAATGGAAAGCTTTCCATGTGCTTGGCAGGGGCGCATCTCCGGTTTGTGCACCTTCCTCCCTTCAGCCTCGACTTTTGGTGCCCATTGATTGGATGGCAAGGCTCCTGGTGGGGCGAGCCGTCCCCGGCGAGCCGGTGTGAAAGGGAACAGGAGGTCTGGAAAACCGGCAAGAACGGCTCGGCGGGGACGCCTCGCCCCACCATGCACCTCGCGCGGGAATATGCAAGCTTGGATTTGGTCCGCCCTTGTACAAACCGGAGATGCGCCCGTTTGGCAGGCACGCGGCGGCGAAGGGACTCGCCGCCCTACCCGAAAACATGCGAAAGGACGAACGTTACGATGTACAAGGGGGGCGCGACTGGAACGTCACCCCAGCCTCCCCTCCTTGGGAGATGCGGCTTTCCAGCCGCGTCCTTCCCTTTCACTTCCCGCCCGCAGGGCTCACCATCTTTTCGAAACAACTCGGACAACCCGTGACAACTTCCGCAAGGGCATCGGGCGGACAACTCCGCCCGATTCGTGTTCCAAGAAAACGTTTGGGAAACAAAAGGGACAAAGGAGGACTGGCAAGAATGCTGCTCGGATAAGGCTTTGCCTTGGAAAAACGGGCCTGCGGCGCAAAACACGGAGCGCGCGGAGCAAGTAGGCACGGAGATTTTGCAGGGAGGAGCTTCGCGCGTCCAAAAACGTTCCGCCCAAGCGTTTGTCCGGTGTTTTCGGTTGCGAAGGGTCCTCCCAAAAACACCACCCAAAACAACTCCGTCCTCCGCTCGCTCCGTGTTTCGCGCCGCGAGGCGGTTGCCAGAAGGGGAATCCTTGTCCGATTGGCATTCAGGGTTGACCCCGAACGGGGAATCAGGGGCCGCCCTCCAGCCGCATCCTTCCGCTGCCTTGGCGGAGCGGGGGCGGGCGGTCAGCCGTTGTTGCCGAGCAGTTCGTTGATGTTCAGCGGCTTGTCGAAGTCGTCCTCGGTCTCCTGGCCGATATTGGCCGAGAAGTCGACGGGTTCGGTGGAGAGGACGTCGATGATCTTTTCGACGAGCGCATCCGCGTCGATGCGCTTGTCGCCGGCGATGACGTTGCGCACTTGGTTGACGAGCTCCGTGTTGCGCGTGTCGAGTCCCCGGGCGTTCCGCAGGGCGGCGACGAGGCCATCCACGACCTGGTTGGTCAGTTTTTGGCGGACCTGCGAGTTGGCGTGGACCTCCAGCGTTTCATCCGACAGCGCCACTCCCTTTATGACTTTGTGCAGGGTGGGGAGGACTCTGGCTTTGCTGGCGGCCATGGCCACGGGATCCTTCACGATGGAGAAGACCCGCTTCAAATCCTCGATCACGGGCTCGTAGGCCGGATCGAGGGACTTCTTCTTGGGGGCGGCCGGCGGATTCGCTTTCGGGGGCTCTCCCGGCACCTTCGGGGGCTCGGTCGGGACTTTCGGGGGCTCGGTCTGGGCCTTGGGGGGCTCGGTCTGGGCTTGGGGCTCTTCCCCTTCCGGCTCCTTCGGCTGGGCAGGGCTCCGGTTGGGGGAGATGGCTTTCGCCATCTGGTCGCGCAGCTCGGTGCGGGTCAGGTTCGTGTCGACCGAGAATTCCGAGCCGTCGTCCAGCGTGAATTTGGCGACGATGGTACCGGAGGCGGAGTGGGTGAGCGTGACGGGGGCGACGGTCAGGGAAAGCGAGGCCCCCGGGGTGGAGAGCGTTTTGGAGGATTTCAGGGCTTGGCCGATTTCCAGGGCGATGGCCTTCGTGCTCATCCCCATGTCGGTTTCCCCGCCGGCGGACTCCAGGAGGTCCAGCATCTGGTTGACGGTGCCGCCCACCGAGGTTTCCATGATGGATTCGGACTTGGCATTGCGCTCTTCGCGGACCAGCTTGCGGTTGTTCAGCGTTTTCTCGCTCACCCCCCGGTAGAGCTCGGTGCTGGTCGCCAGTTGCGGCTTGCCCGACCCCCGCGCCTGGTTGATCTGCCCTGCGTATTCGTCGATGATTTCGCGGACCTCGGCCGCCGACAGCGGCTTGATGTTGCCCGCCGCCAGCGTCTCGCGCATGGTGTCGCGCAGGCCGAGCTTGTGGCGGATTTCCGTGACCGCGCCGTCCGAGAGGCCCTCCCGCCGCAAGGCGTCGCAGAACGCGTTCTTGATGGCCAGCGATTCCTCGGGGCGGATGTGGGTTTTGTTCAGGAAGGTCAGGACCTTGCGGGAGTTCGTGCGCACGACGCTCGCGCCGTCCTCGCCGAGCTTGAGCTGGCCGATGTTGAATTGGCCGCTGGCCGCGTCGTTGAACTTGTCGAGGGAAATGTTGAGGTTGTTGAGATTGACTGGCATCTTGGACTCCTTTGCCTTTCCTACACGCACCCCCGCCGGAGGTTACACCGGAAACATGCCGAACCCGGCGCCGGGGCCCAGGCTCCCGCCGTCGCGGGGGGGCTCGTCCGCGTCCCCGCCCGGACGGAAATCCTCGATGGCGCGGCGCCAGGTGAGGGCCGTTTCGATGAACGAGACGAGGCTCCCGTCCACGTCGTTGGCGAGCTCCTCCGGGAGCGCGGCGCGCTGCAGGCGGAAGGTCCCGCCACGGCCATCCAGCGCGAGGGTCGCGCCGGCGGTCCCGGAAAAGAGGTTGTTGGCCTCCAGCATGGTGCGGAACAGCTTTTCGGACCCCTCCGGGGGCGGTTCGCCGAGGTCGGCCGACAGCAACACGCGGTTGCGTTCGCTTTCGTCCTGGACGAGCACCCGTACCCGCCCGGCGCCGTCCCCGTCCGCCACCTCGAACACCGTCGTGCCCTCGACGACGGCCAATTCAACGTTGAACTTCCGCTCCAGAATCGCAACAATGTCCTTGAAAACCATGAATCCCTTCCTTGACGGGGACCGACCAGTCCGCTGTTGCGTTCCACTATCCTCCTCCCGCCCGCGCGTGTCCATCCAAAACCGTCCCGTCTTCACGGCCCTCGCGAAAACAAATGTGGAATCAGGTTCCTCTCTCCGCGGGCAGCCTGTCACTTCTTTGGCGGCGGGGGGGCGTACTGGCGCCCGATCCATGTGCCAGGGAGCGCCCCCCAAGGAAAGGAAAGATGGGGCTTGGTTGCCGCTTGCCTGGCAAGGGGGGCTTCCTGGACGTGGCCGCGGCGTACCTCGCGGCGGCGGCGCGGGTGCAGTGGGGGGGAGTTTTCCAACGGTTGGGAAAACCTTTTCCAATGGAGTGTTCCGGCTAAGAACACAGGAGAAAAAGCCGCCCTCCCCGCGGCAGGTGCCTCTTTGGCTACGTTGGCCCGGTCCAAGGAGGGTAGGGGAGGGCGGCGGATGGTGGAGGGGGGGCTATTCCAGGCCGAAGCGGAGGAAGAGCTTCGAGGTGTCGCCGGTGGCGATGCCTTCGATGGAGATGGAGGTGCCGGAGACGGTGACGGCCGCTTCGGTGGCTTCGCGCCATGTGCCGGAAAGCAGGTCGTCGGTCACGTAGACCGCGACGGTCGCGGCGG
Organism: Kiritimatiellia bacterium; assembly: GCA_017540905.1. Taxonomy (GTDB): domain Bacteria; phylum Verrucomicrobiota; class Kiritimatiellia; order CAIQIC01; family Lenti-01; genus CACXEY01. The sequence goes on from JAFYAC010000045.1 coordinate 46,139, forward strand.
ACAGGTCGTCGTCGACGGTCAGCGCCAGGGAGAGGGTGCCGTCGCTGAACTGGATGTCCGAGACCGAGGCGAACGCGGTTTCGACGGTGCCGCCGCCGGAAACCACGGTGAAGGCCTGGCTCTGCGTGCCGGTGAAGTTCCCCTGCCCGGTGACGACGAGGGTGTAGTCGCCGGGGGTGGTCGGGTAGTCTGCGGTTTCTTCGCCGCTTGTGTCGGTGACGGTCCAGGCGTAGTCGGTGCCTTCGGCGAGGGTCGTGCCGTTGAAGGCCAGGACGGGCGAGAGGGCGACGCTCCCGGCGGTGTAGGTGCTTTCCACGCCGTCCAGCGACGCGCCGGCGATGTCGGCGGCGACGATGGCGAAGGTGCCGGTGACGGTGGCATCGCCGTAGGCGACGGTGACGGTGGCGGTGCCCACGTCGGTGTTGCCGTCGAATGAGGCGGTGTAGCCGGAGACGGCCACGCCGTCGTAGGTGACGTCGAGTTCGGGCTCGATGGCGGCGCCGGTGTAGGTCTGGTCGGCGATGGCGCCCAGCGCGAGGCCTTCGCCGGGGGCTTCGCCGCGGCCGAGGAAGGTGGTGGCGTTGGTGGCGGCGGTGCCGGCCCAGGTCAGGGTCCACGCTTCCCAGGCGGTGTCGGCCGCCACGGCGTAGTCGCCCATTTCGGAGGCGGCGAAGGTCACCTCGGTGAACGGGACGCCCGCAAGGGCCGCCGCGCCGATGGAGGACAGTCCGGAGGGGTCGATGGCGAGCGCAGTGCAGCCGCCGAAGGTCGCGTCGGGCAGGTTTTCCGGGAAGGTCGCGGACGCCAGCGAGGCGCATCCGTAGCAGACGCCCTCGCCGAGGGTCGCGGAGGCGAGCGAGACGCTCGTCAGGCCGCTCTGGGCGAAGGCGTAATCGCCGATGGCCGTGCCGGCCGGCTGGGTCTTGAGGGCGGCGCAGCCGCGGAAGGCGTTCGCGCCGATGGTGTCCACGCCCGATGCGGTCAGGGTCGCCAGGGCGGTGCAGCCCTCGAAGGCGCCGTCGCCGATGGAGGTGACGCTTGAAGGCAGCGTGACGGTTTTCAGCGCGGTGCATCCGGCGAAGGCGGACGCGGGGATTTCCGTCAGCCCCGTCGCGGCGGAGAGGTTGGCGGAGGTGATGGCGGTGTTGCCCGCGAAGGCGCCGGGCAGGATGGCGGTCATGCCCGCCGGGGCCGTCAGGGACGTGGCCGTGGCGGTCGTGCCGATGGCGACGCCGTCGCGCAGGACGATGCCGGAGTTGGTAGTGCAGGCGGTGATGAAGTCGTCGTAGACGAGGGAGCCGCCGCCGCCCCCGCCGCCGGGTTGGTCGCCGCCGCCGGGATTGAATCCCCCACCACCGGGATTGAATCCGCCGCCGCCGGGGCCCTGCGCGAGGGCCGCGGATACGGAAAGCGCCACCGTCAGGAGAAAAGCCGGAAATGCGTTGCGTTCCATGTTCGTTCCCTTTCCTTAGTCGGTGATGGCGACGGTGTAGTTGGCGCCGCCGTTGTTGTCGGCGAGTTCGTTGCCGGAGGCGTCGTAGACGCTGACGGCGTAGTGGAAGGTGCCCGCCTGCAGTTCGGAGGCGGGGACTTCGACGTGCCACCAACAGCCGGTGTCGGAGGTCCAGTCGGCGTTGACGGTCATGGATTTGCTGGACCAGGTGGCGCCGTCGTCGGGGCTGTACCAGAGGGTGGCGGAGGTGGCGGAGGTGGAGGCCTCGGTGTTGAACCAGAGGGAGTCGGCGGTGGTGTAGCTGTCGGAGTAATGGGTCGTGGCGGACCAGAGTTCGTCGTCGTCGCCGCCCGTCTCGACTTCGCCGGTGGTGTAGAAGCCGTGGAAGCCGACGGAATTGGCGTCGGAGGGGGCGCTGGTGCCATAGGAGGTCGGCGCGGTGCCGCTCGACATGCCCGGGACGGAGCAGAAGAGGTAGCCGCTGGCGGAGGACTGTGCGGCGGGAATCTTGCCGTAGATGGTGTCGGTGCCGCTCGCCTTGAGGTACGTGGCGGAGGTGCCGATGCTGTAGCTGCCCTGGTAGTACTTCTGGGTGCCGGAGATGCTCCCCTCGCGCCCGGACTGGGAGTTGCCGATGCCGAAAACGCACCCGCCGTTGATGGTGACGGAGTGGCCGCTGTTGACGTCGAAGGCTTCTTCGGGGCTGGCGAGGGTGAAGGCGTAGAGCCAGCCGCCGTTGATGGTGATGTCGGCGTTCGAGTCGAAGGCGTCGTTGCCGGTGCTGGCCGCGTAGATGTAGCCGCCGTTGACCACGAGGTTGCTCGCGGTGTTGACGCAGTCGTCGGCGCAATTGAGCTCCAGGACGCCGCCGTCGATGGTCATCTCCGCCTTGCTTTCGAGGCCTTCGCCGCCGTCGTTGGAGGTGTGGATGCGCAGGCGGCCGGAGTGCATGGCCACGCCGGTTTCGCCCTTGACGCCCTTGGGGTTGGAGTAGTCGGCGTCGTCGCTCATCCCGCCGGAGGAGCCGACGATGTTGGCGCTGGCGGTCGAAAGGGTCATCGAGGCGATGTTGGTCGTGGCCGCGGCCGTGGCGAGGGAGCCGTAGTATTTCTGCTTGTAGGCGCAGCAATAGGTTTTCGAGCCGGTGGTCGTCCCCTGGATGTCCGGCGAGAAGGAGGCGTCCGTCGGGAGCGTGGAGGCGCCTTCGGTGCCGATGACGAGGGAGCCGGCCGCGTTGATGATCTTCCCGGCCGTGCCGGTGGCGGAGAGCAGGAAGGTGCCGCCGGTGATGGCCATCGTCGAGCCGCTGCCGGAGGTCTTCAGGCAGGCGGCGGAGCCGCTGTCGAGGCAGGTCGTGACGGAGGAGAAGTTGTTGCTCGTGAGGTCGTCGGCCTCCACCAGCGACTCGACGTAGACGTCCGTCGGCCCGCCCGCGACGGAGATGTCGTAGTAGCCGCCGGAGAGCGCCATGTCGTCCGCGCCGATGCCGCGCCCCGCGGTGCCAGTGCAGCGGATGCGGACCGTGCCGCCGGAAATGGCCACGGTTCCGCCCTTGACGGCGTAGGCCTTGGAGGGGTCGTACACCGCGTAGGTGCCGGAATTGAGGAGCGAGGAGGTGTTGTAGGTCTGGGTTCCGCCCGAGGTCTTCGTGGAGGAGGTGAGCGTCACGCAGTAGTTCCAGACCGCGCCGTCGTCGTCCTCGTATTCGAGCAGTTCCTCGACGTAGCCGCCGGTGACGGTCGCGTCGAGGAGGCCGCCGGTCATCGCGAAGGAGCCGTCGGTCTTCACGCCCTTCGCCCCGTCGCCGCTCATGGCGAGCTTCAGGACGCCGCCGGAAAGCGTCGTCGTGCAGCTGGCCTTGTCCAAGTTGATGCCGCAGGCCTTCTCGCCGGCCATCGAGATGTCGAGGAGGCCGCCCTCGAGGGTGCAGGTCGATTTCTTCGGCCCGCTGACGCCCACCTGCTTGGCGGAGGCCGTCGAAACGATGGATACCGTCCCCGCGAGCTGGTCGTAGGCGGAGGAGACGTAGACGCCGTAGGCGTTCTTCGCGTCGGTCGCGAGCGTGATGGCGTGCGTCCCGCCCTCGACGAGGACCGTCGCCGCGGAAACCACGCCGACCTTCGCCGCGCCGCCCGAGTACGACGCCGCGCCGTCGCCGCAGAGCACCAGCGTCCCCGTGCCCGATACCGCGCTCGCGCCATCCGCCGCGATGGAGCCGCCCGCCGCCCAGATCGCCGCGTCGCCGTCGATGGAGAGCGTACCGGCCAGGGACGCCCCCTCGGCGAGCGTGACCCGGCAGAACTCGCCCGCGGCGATGGACACGTCCCCCTCGATCGCGCCAACCAGGACGAAGTCCCGCCCGACCGTGTCCGCCGAATAGCTCCCCGCGGCCGTGATTTCGGTTTTCAGCGGGAACGCATAATCCTCGACGCGGAGCACGCCCGCGCACGCCGCGCCGACGCCCGACGCAAGGCAGAGCAGGGCGGCCAGGGTGGATTTGAAGGTCGATGGCATGGCAAACAATCCTTTCTCCGGGTTTGCACCGGGTTGATGACGCCCTCTTTCTACCACGTCCGCCGCCTCCGTTTGTCAACCGGATGTCAACCGCGCGTGAAAATGTCGTGACAATCCCCGGGGGTTGCCAGGTGACCCCCCTGCCGCCGGAAGGGAGCTTGCCCCCCGCGCTCACACCCCAGCCACGTGCACGGGGTCGGCAAGGAGGAAGTCCGGCACCCGCACATGCCGGATGCCGTCGAAGTCGTCCGGCTGGACCTCGTCGAGCGTGAGGAGCAGCTTGGGGAAATCGTCGCCGGTGGCGCGCAGCGGCGCGAGTTCGCGCGCGAGCGTGTCGGGGTCGAGGGCGCTGGCCGCGACCTGCACGTAGAGCCGCCCGCGGTCGCTTTCGGCCACGAAGTCGATTTCGCGCCCGTCCGGCAACCGCCCGACGCTCACCCGCCATCCACCCCGGAGGAGATGGAGGCAGACGAGGTTTTCGAGCAACCCGCCGATGTCCGCCGGCCGGTAGCCGAGGAGGGCGTGGCGGAGGCCCAGGTCGGTCGCGTAATACTTCTCGGACACTTCGAGGTGGCGCTTGCCCCGGACGTCCCAGCGCGGGAGCTTGACCGCGAGGTTCGCGTCCGCAATCTGCCCGAGATAGCCCAGCAGGGTGGTGACGGACGCCCCCCGGCGCTGCGATTTGAGGTAATCCGCCAGCCGCGAGGCGCTCGTCAGGTTGCCGATGTTGTCGAACAGGTAGCGGACGACATCCTGCGCGAGGCGCACGTTGCGGATGTTGTTGCGTTCGAGGATGTCCTTGACGAGGATGCTGTCGTACACCGACCGCAGGTACGGGAACACCGTCTCGTCGGACAGCTCGCGGAAGTCGTGGATGCCCGGCAGCGCCCCGTAGCGCAGATAGACCGGGAACGCCTCCCCGGCGCTGCCGAGCCCCGAAAACCGCATGAACTCGCCCAGCGACAGCGGCAGCATCGGGAACTCCACGTACCGCCCCGACAGGCGCGTCGCCAACTCCCCCGAAAACAGCTTCGCGCTCGACCCCGACAGAAACACCTCGTACCGTTCCGCATCCCCCGCGAACGCCGCCACCGCCCGCTCCCATCCCTCCACGTACTGCACCTCGTCGATGAACAGCAGCGTCCGCCCCGTCCCCGGCTTCGTCCGCGCCTTGATCCGCTCCGCCAAATCCCCGGCCGTCCGGATGCCGGCGTTTTCCAGCGCCTCCAAATCGACATGCACGATGCCGTCCTCCGTCTGCATGCCCCGTTCCACCAGATGCCGCATGAACATCCGCAAAAACGAACTCTTGCCGCAACGGCGCATGCCCGTCACCACCTTGATGACACGGCTCCCGAGGAACGGCATCATCCGCTCGATGTACGTCTGGCGGGGTATCAGGTCTTTCATTGGGATATCCTTTCTCGTCCAGTACAGTAGTGGAATTCATGAAGATGTCAATTCATGTCCATCATACTGGAAACAATCAACCCCGCCCCTGCCGGGGCGATGACAACCGGAAACCAAGCGAAAACGCCAATGTTTTCTGTAATCTCGCGCCAGCCGTGGACTCCACTTCCGGGGGTGCGGCATCCTGCCGCGCCGGGGCGGAAGGCGAGCGGATGGAGGGCGGCAGAATGTCTCACGCAAAGTCCGCCAAGTCCGCCAAGGGAGCGGGAGGGAGTGCGGGAGGAAAGAACTCACGCGGAGACGCGGAGACGCGGAACGCTTGGAGGACGCTTTTGCACAAAAGGACAAAAAGGAAACAAAAGGGCGGCTGGAGTGCGGGAGAAAAGCCAACATTGAAAACCATGAAAACCGCTTCGCGGACATGGAACGCGGGAGGGAAGCGGATGTGCAGTCGGGGCGCGGGCGTCCCGTCCGCGAGGCCTCTGAAAAGCGGAAAACAAGCAAAAGGCCCATGTGTTCTATGCTCTCACGCGCCTCCTGGGAGGTGCGACTACCAGTCGCGCCCCAACGGATGGAGTGCGGAAGGAATACGGGAGGGAGGGAATCCACAAGAATCCCTCGAATGCCGCTTCGCGGACGCGAGGGGCTTGGACACACTTCCCGTGGTTTGGCGTGTTGACGGGGCAGGATGGGAGTGCTAGAACATCCGGTGAAGTCAAATTGCACCCTTGCAAGGGGACATGTTGCCATGAACCAATATGATGAAATTTGCGAGATGGCCATAGGGAACTACGGTCTGGTCACCACCGCCGGAGCGGAGGGAATG
>JAFYAC010000046.1 GCA_017540905.1 Kiritimatiellia bacterium
CAAGGTGGGGCTGGACGTCTCCCATGCGGACAGCGGGTGGTAACCAATCACCTGCTGGCTCGCATCATGCTCCGGCGCGCGGCATTTGTTCAATGGCTTTTTCATAGCGTCCAGGAACTCATTACCAACAAGGGGCCTTGCTATCCAATCAATGGGCACCAAAAGTCGAGGCGGAAGGGAGGAGGGGGCACAAACTGGAGATGCGCCCGGCGCTTCGGCGCGGCACCTCCGGCGCTTGCCAAAGGCGGGGTCCACGGGTACACTGCCCGCCAATGAGCTGCCCGCCACGAGCCAACCCATTCCTCCACCGCCTCTTCGCCGTCCTTGCGGCGGTCCTCGTGGCCTTTTCCGGGAACGCGCGGGCCGCCCGCCGCTGGGTCACCGTCACCGTGGCGACCGCCAACCTTTCCGACAGCACCACCCAGGCCTACCGCGACTCCGGCATCCGCCACCTCCAGGCGCTGGATCCGGACATCCTGGCCATCCAGGAATTCAACTACCAGGGCGGCACCACGGCCGACCTCGTGCACCGCATCTTCCCCGCGAACGACCGCGACTTCTGCCGCGAGCGGGGCGGGGCCCGGCTGCCCAACGGCGTCGTCAGCCGCCATCCGATCGTGGCCTGGGGCCAGTGGGAAGACCCCTACGTGAAGAACCGCCAGCTTTTCTGGGCGACCGTGCGGCTGCCCGGCGGGGCGAAACTCCACGTGGTGAGCGTCCACCTCGTCCAGAACCGGGCCAACCGCCGCATCCCGGAGGCCGACTACCTCGTGCAGTGCATCCGGGAAAAATTCCCGCGCAACGACTACATCGTCCTCTGCGGCGACCTGAACACGTCCAGCCGGGAGACGGGGGTGATGGCGGTCCTGGGGCGGGTCTTCGACCTCGCGCGGGTGCCGGCCGACCAGAAGGGCGATCCCAACACGAACACCCCGCGCACGCACCCCTACGACGTCGTCCTGCCCAACCGCGTCCTGGCTCCCTGCGAAGTCGGGACCATCGTCGGCGGGCTGTCCTTCCCCGACGGCATCGTGTTCGACACCCGCCTCTGGGGGCGCCCGCCCTTTCCCGCGCGACGCACGGACTCGGGAGACAACCTCCAGCATCTCCCCGTCATGAAAACCTTCCGCATCCCGATCGAGGACGACTGAGCGTCCGGCCCGGGACTCCCGACGGCCCGGATGGTCGCGCGGAAGCGCGACCCTTGCGCTCTCCAGGGGGAGGGACGCGCTTCTGCGCGTCCGAAGCGGAAAAGAATGCCCATGGGCGGCGGGACAACAACGGAGTCCACACTATTTCTTCACCCGCTCTGGCGTGCCCGCCGGCCGCGGCAGTTGACGAGCCGCAACAAAAGGGCGAATATGCCGCCATGGAAACGGAGCGGCAGGCCAGACAGCTTTCCTGGAAAGTCCAGATGGTGATGATCTGGGTCTCCCAAGCCCTGTCGCTGATGGGGTTCTCCTTCTCGCTCGCCTTCGCCCCCTACTTCATCCAGCAGGACCTCGGCATCACGGCCACCGGCGAACTCGAAATGTGGGTGGCCCTTTTCACCTCGTCGACGGCGGTGACGATGGGCCTTGCGGCGCCGGTCTGGGGGGTGCTGGCGGACCGCTACGGCAAGCGCATCATGCTGCTGCGGGCGAATTTCGGCGGGGCGGCCTGCATGTCGCTGATGTCGCTGGTGACGGCGCCGGGATGGCTGATCGCGCTGCGGGCGGTGCAAGGCCTGCTGACCGGCACGATAACGGCGGCCCAGACGCTCATGTCGGCGACGGTCCCGCCGGAAAAGCGCGGCCTGGCGATGGGCGGCCTGAGCGCGGCGTTGTACTCGGGGACGATGGGCGGCGCCTTCTTCGGCGGCCTGGTGGCGCGCGTGGTCGGCTACCGGCACGCCTTCGCGGTATCCGGCATCGTGCTGGTGGCGTCGGGGCTGCTCGTCCTGCTGGGCACCCGCGAACCGGCCGCAACCGCCGCACCGGCTCCCGCCCAACCGCCCCAACCCCGGCCCGCGCCCGACCCCGGCCGGCCCCGCCGCCGCGGTTTCGCCGAGGCCTTCGCCGGATTCCGCGGCATTTCCGCCGTCGTGTGGGGGGTGTTGGGGCTGGTGTTCGGCGTATCTCTCGCGCGCCAGTTCGACCTCTCCTTCCTGCCCCTGCTGGTGCAGGACATCCTCCACGACGGCCTGCAGGATCCCAATCTCGCCCTGTGGAACGGGTGCGTGAACGCCTGCGGCAGCGTCGCGGGACTCCTCGCCGGCATCCTCGCGGGGTGGATGGTGGACCGGGTGCGGCCCTTCGCCCTGATGGCGCTGGCGGCCGTCGCGGCGGCCTTCTTCAGCGGGAGCCAGATTTGGGTGCACTCCATCCTTTGCCTGTTCCCGGTGCGCTTCTTCACCATCTTCGCCGCCGGCATGCTCGAACCCGCCCTCAACGCCTGGATTGCCAAAAACGTTTTGGATGGCCGCCAGGGCGGCATCTTCGGCCTCTCCAACACCGCCCGCTCGATCGGCTGGAGCGTGGGCCCGCTGATGGCGGGCGCCGTGGCGGCCTGGAACCTGCGCGCCGTCTTCGGCGTCTCCTGCGCCGCCTACCTCGTTCTCGCCGCCGCCTGCGCCCTGATGTTGCGCAACCGTCCCGAATCTGCGAAAACCGCGACATGAACCCACCCGACAACACCGACCCCGCCCTGCCCCGCGAAACCGCGGACATCCACACCGCCTCCCCCGAGTACGCCGCCCGCTTCTCCGGCCCCGCCGGACGCTGGATGCTGGCTCTCCAGAAAGCCGTCACCCTCCGCCAGCTCGCGCCCTTCGCGGGCGGCACCGTCCTCGACGTCGGCGGCGGCCACGGCCAGCTCGCCTTGCCCCTCGCCGAACGCGGATGGGACGTCACCGTCGCCGGCAGCGACCCCGCCGCCTGCTCCGCCCCCCTGCGCGGCGCCGCCGAAGCCGGCCGCCTCCGCTACCTCTCCGGCGACCTGCTCGCCCTTCCCTTCCCCGACCGCTCCTTCGACGTCGTCCTCAGCTTCCGGCTCCTCACCCACTGCGAACGCTGGCCCGCGCTCGTCGCCGAGCTCTGCCGCGTCGCCCGCCGCGCCGTGGTCGTCGACTACCCCACCGGACAGAGCCTCAACTGCGCGACCTCCCTCCTCTTCGGCGCCAAGAAGCACATCGAAAAGAACACCCGCACCTACACCCTCTTCCCCCACCGCCGGATTGCCGGCGCCTTCGCCGCGCACGCCTTCCGCCGCACCGCCCTCGCCAAGCAGTTCTTCCTCCCGATGGTCCTCCACCGCATGCTCAAAAGCCCCGCCCTCTCCCGCCTCGCCGAATTCCCCTTCCGGATCCTCGGCCTGACCGCCCTCCTCGGCTCCCCCGCCATCGCCCGCTTCGAGCGCACGGAGAAGGCATGAAGGTTTTCTTCCTCATGCAGGACACCCGCGCCCTGTACGGCGCCGAGAGGGCCACCCTCCGCCTGGTGGACGGGCTCGCCCGCGCCGGGCTCGGCGTCCATGTCCTGCTGCTGGAAGAAGCGCGCCTCGCGTCCGCGGCCCCCTCCCCGCTGGCGGACGCCTTCCGTGCCATCGCCCCCGTCGAAACCATTCCCGTCGCCGGACGCCTCTCCCGCGGCGCCGTCCGCCGCATCCGCGGAATCCTGCTTTCCGCGGGCCCGGGCGCCCTCCTCCATTCCACCGGCTACAAGGCCGACGTCCATGCCGTACTCGCCTCCCGCTCCTCCACCCTCTTCCCCGTCGTCTCCACCGTCCACGGATGGCTCTTCCGGCGCGACATCAAGGAATGCCTCTTCCTGGCCGCCAACCTCTGGGCCCTGCGGCGCTGCTCCCGCGTCATCGTCCTGAGCGCCTTTTACGAAAACTACCTCCGCCGCCACGGCTTCACCCCCTTGCAGCTCGCCCGCATCCCCACCGCCTTCCCACCGGAAGCCATCCCCCCGGAAGACGCAACCTCCGCCCTCTGGGCCGACACCTCCGCCCCCTTCACCTTCGGCATGCTCGGCCGCCTCAGCGAAGAGAAAGACCACGCCACCTTCCTCCGCGCCGCCGCCCGGCTCTCGCGCCTCGCCGACAAGGCCCCCCGCCCCTGGCGGCTCCTCATCGCCGGCGACGGCCCCCTCCGCGGCCGCATCGCCCGCCTCACCGCCCGCCTCGGCCTCTCCGACCGCGCCACCCTGGCCGGCCCCATGGATTCCGCCGACTTCTTCCGCCGCACCCACGTCCTCGTGCAGTGCTCCCGCGTCGAGAACCAGCCCATGAGCGTCATGGAAGCCATGTCCTGGACGCGCCCGGCCATCGCCACCCGCGCCGGCGGCCTCCCCGAATGGATCGTACCGCCCCCTTCCGGCGACGCACCCGACCGCGAATCCACCGGCTGGCTCGTCCCCCTCCGCGACCCGGCCGCCCTGGCCGACGCCATGCACCGCTGCCTGCTCTCGCCCGGACTGGCGCACGCCACCGGCCTCCGCGCCCGAGCGCACCTCCTCGAAGCCCCCGGCTACCCCTCCATGCTCGGCGACCACATCGGCCTCTACGCCGCCCTCCTGTAGGACGGCAGTCCGGGAGGGCCGCGCCCCATCGCGGCCGCGGGGGAGACGCGTTCCCGCAACGTCCCCGCGGGGTCCCATGTGCGCGGCCCGGACAAAGCCGGGCCCTCCCGCCTGAACCGGAACGCCCACCCCGGAGGCCCTCTCCCCACCTTCTCCATCCCCCCTGCCGGCACACGTCCAACCCACTCGCGATATCAAGGAAAACACGGGCATTTTTCACGTTTTCCGTCCTCCGGCCATGCATGGCCGGACCCGTTTTGTCCATGCTTCGGCGAGGGGGGGCGGCGTTCGCCAATGGCATCGTCTCCGGGAGGGGGGAAGGCATTCGGCACCTTTGACAGGGCCACCCTATCGCTTGGAGCGGTTTACGTTTTTCTGTAGCTTCTCGGAAGTTCCCCACCCACAAGGTCGCGCGGAAGCGCGACCCTTGTGCCCTCCACGGGGAGGGCCGCGCTTCGTCGCGGCCGCGGGGGAGGCACGTGCCCGCGGTGTCCATTTGGGGGAGGGGAGGGAAGTTTACATGAGGGAGAGAATGGGGATAAACAATGAAAAATGCCAGTGTTTTCTGTAATTGCAAAAGTGCGTGTGGGATGAATCCATGGACAGGGAGCGGGGCTGTTGCCGCAGGGGAGCGCGAATGGGGGCGGGGGCGGCCTGGGGGAGGGGGCCGGGCGAAGGGGGGATCAGAGGCCTTTGGTCAGGTGGAAGATCATCCAGAAGATCCAGATGATGATGGCGGCGGAGATGAATGAGTTCATTCGGCGGAATCCTTGGCGGGTGCGGCGGGCGGGATGCCGGTGGTGGCGTACAGGCGGACGGGGGTGGTGCGGGTCGAGGTGGAATAGAATTTGTTGCGCTCGCCGTGGACGACGGTCGTGGCCTGGTAATCGATGGCGAGGAGCGGATCGGGGTCGGTTTCCGGCAGCGCGGGATAGAGGTCCAACCCCTTGGAGGTGCTGGTCAGCCAGAGGAGGCGTCCGCCGGTGCGCGCCGGCAAACCGAGGAGCAGCGCGAGGTATTCGTCCCGCGGCGGCTGGACGGCGCCGGCATACTCGGAGGGGTCGCGGCTGTCGGGCGGATTCCAGAGGGGGGTGCCGTTGACGACGTCGTGTCCGCCGGCCACCAGCAGGGGGGCCATCCAGTTGGGGCTGTCGGCGACGACGATGTCGCCGGGCCGCAGGGCGCCCTCGATCTGGCGGAGGACGCCGGCAATCCCGGGATAGTCGCCCACGCGCGCCGCCTGCACGGCCAGATGGCCTTCGGCCGCCGCCACGGCCACGCACGCCGCGAGCACCAAGCCCGCCGCGGCGCGGCACCGCCGGAAGCGTTCGACGGCCCACAGCACGGGCACGGTCTGGGCCAGGGCCACGAACGGCACGGAATAGACGAAGAAGCGCCGCAGCCCCCACGGGAACAGCTTGGCGATTCCGGGACGGACCAAAATCAACCCGAAAAGCCCCCCGAACACCAGGACGCACAGCGCCAGGCGCTCCATCCGCGGCCCGCGCCAAAAGGCCAGGAACCCCACGCCCGCCGCCGCCAGCACCAGGGCCGGCACGCCGTAGAACGGGGCCTGCCGCATCAGCCACCACAGCGCGGGGCCCGCCAGCGGGAGCTTGGCGTAGAGGACGTAGAACCAGTCGCGGGCCGCTCCCGACAGCGACGCGAGGGCGACCGCCGCCAGCACCGCCGCCCCCACGGCGGCCAGCGCCCGTACGCCCAGCCGGGCCAGCCCCCGGCACCATCCGGGAAAGCGGACGCGCGACACGACGAGGCCCGCGGCCGCGCACAGGGCGAAGAGGACGAGGATGACGGTCCCCGCGCGCTCGTCGTCCTGCAGCTTCAGCAGGGTCGTGCCGGCGAAGAGGGCGTCCCAGAGGAACCCCAGCGCCAGGCCCGCGAAGACGCCGGCGACGCGCACCGTGCGCCGCGGCCGCCCCGCGCCGGCGTCCAGCACGGCGGCGTACACGGCCATGGCGGAAACGAACACGACGGTGTTGAGGTGGTTGACGGCCAGCAGGAAGGCCGCCGCCCAGGCCACCCACGGCAGGCGCGGCGGATCGGCGTCGGCGGAATCCAGCCAGTCGGCGATGCCCCCGAGGAGGAGGAAGAAGTACAGCATCTCGGCGCTGGGCACCGCCTGGTGGTACCACAGCAGCGGCGAGAGGAAGAAGAACGCCGCGGCCACCGCGCGCCGCCATCCCCGCAGCCCCAGGGCGCCCAGCAGCGGCATCAGCGGAACCAGGAGCCCCAGCCCGAAGAAGGCCGCGCTGCGGTCCAGGAACCGGTCGCCCCCCAGCCGGTGGAGCGCGGCGCCGGCGATGGAGGTCAGGTGGAAGAAAAACAGCGGCAGGCGGTTGTCTTCGGCCACGGGCAGGTTGTTCGCGACGGCCCGGTAGCGGCCGCCGTAGTGGATGTAGGCGAGCGTCTCCCGCTCGTCCGGCGAGAGCGACCGGTACATGGCGGGGGCGGGCCCGTCCAGGCGGCCGTCGAGCGAAATCCGCACGGCGTTGTTCTGGTAGTGGCCCGGGTCCCATCCGCCGATGCGCCACTCGCTGCGCGCTGGCAGCGCCAGCGCCAGCGCCGAGACGGCCAGCACCGCCGCCGCGGGTTGCCACCATCCGCGCAGCGCTCCGGCCACCCCGCCGTGGCGCGCGCGCCACGCCCAGGCGGCGGCGGTCGCCGCCAGCCACGCCGCCCAGTCGGCGGCCGGATTCCAGAAGCGGCAGGACACGAGCGCGACGACCGCCAGCAGGTTCGCCACGGTGCCGGCGAAGACGACGCGCCCCGCGCGCGCCAGCCGTCCGCCCCCGCCGGGGGCGAGCGGCAGGCCAATCAGCACGAGGCGCAGCGCCAGGACCGCCAGGGCGGCCGCCATCCCCATCCACTCCGCCTTCACGGCAACGCCTCCAACCGGGCGCGACGGGCACCCAAGCACGGCGGGAAAAGTTTTCCAACGATTGGAAACTTTTTTTCCAATGGTTGGAAAAACGGGGACGTTTTTTCCAATGATTGGAAAAATTTTCCGCGGTTTTTCCAATGATTGGAAAAAAGTTTTCCAATGGTTGGAAAAATCGCCGGGGCGGCGGAAGGATGGACGTGCGGGGTCATGGGGCGGCGTTTTCCAGGTGCTCGAAGCGGACGGAGCGGAGCGTGCAGGGCGCCGCCCGCGTGTAGCGGAAGGCGAGGCGGAAGAAGCGGTTGGCGGGGACGTCGAGGGCCACTTCGGCGGGCTGCCCGGCCACCACGGGGCAGGCGGTTTCGACGGCGCCGGGGCCGGTGCCGCTGCGGAGCGTCAGGGTGCCGAGGGGGGTGCCGTCCGGGGCCGGGGTGGAGAAGTCGAGCGCGGCGCGGTGCGGTCCCGGTTCCAGCCAGAGGTTGCGCGAGTAGAGGATTTCGTCGGCGGGGTTGTTCGCGGGCAGGAACGTGACCGAGCCGTCGGCGGGGTCGGAGTATCCGGAGCGGAAGAAGGCGATCGCGGGCAGGGTGCAGGCGTCGCCGGGCCGCGCGGGCGGGAAGCCGGAGGGGGTGGTCAGGAGGACGGCGTCCATGTCGGCTTCGCCCGACAGGACCCGGAAGTCGGCCGTGAGTTCGCGCGCCGCCGCCGCGTCCCCGGAGGCGGGCGGGAGGCCGGCGGGCAGGGCGTACCACGTCCAGTCGCCGGAGGACACGGCGACCGGGGTGCGGGCTTCGGCGCCGTCCGCGCCGCGGGTGGTCCATTCGAGTTCGGCGTTGCCGCGCGCGCGGAAGCGCCACTGCCAGCCGTAGGGGCCGGAGACGCGGATCCAGCGGCTCGTGACCGGTCCGTCCATGGGCGCCGCCGCGTGCAGGATGCAGTCGCTGGAGGCGGCCTCGCCGGGCACGACGCCGACGCCGTTGGTGATGCTGTTTTTCCAGTTCCACGCGCGGACGGGGAAGAGGACGGGAAGCCGGGAGAGGGCGGGGGAGCCTAGATTGTCTAGCTTTTCTAGATTGTCCAGAGGATCCAGGATCCGGAACGCCCACACCGCCTTGTCGCGGGCGAGGAACTGCAGGCGGGGGTGCGACAGCAGGTTGAGGAGGGTGGCGCCGGGCGGGAAGGAGGAGACTTTTTCGGGGAAGGCGTCTTCGTGGAAGAGGATGTACCCGGCGCGGCAGCCGCGGAGCAGGCGGAGCTGGTCTTCGGAGGGCCATCCGAGGTTCAGGGATTCGAGGGGGAGGAAGATTTCGTCGAAGTATTTCTTGCGGACGGTGGGGCGGTAGCCGTTGACTATGCGGATGCGGTAGAGGGAGGCGTCGTGCTGGTAGAGGCTGCTGAGGTGGCTGTCGCCCGGCCAGAGGGGCAGGACGAGGGCGCGCGCTTCGGCGCCGCGCGCGGCGGCGTCGGCGGCGACCGCTGCGTAGGCCCCCTGTTCGGCGTCCACCAGGCAGATGCCCGGACGGTGCCGCGCCTGCCAGGAAAGCGCCACCGCCAGCGCCGCCGCCAGCGCGAAGGCCGTCCGGAGCCGGCCCGCGCGCGGCGTCGCCGCGGGCGGCAGGGCGCGCACGCCGAGCGCCACCGCCAGCATCGCCAGCGTCGGGACCAGGCAGAACACCTTGTCGGCCTGCCGGATCATCCCGTAGGGCGGGACGAGGACCGTCAGCAGCTTCCACGCGCGCGGCCCGAACGGGTTCGCCGTGCCCGCCGACAGCACCGCGATCCCCGCCAGCGCCGCCAGCAGCAGCGCCAGCGACACGGCGGCGCGCGGCCGCGGCGGCCGCCGCAGGCGCCACGCGGCCAGCAGGACCAGCGCGCCGTAGACCGCGAGCGCCGGCCAGCCGACGAACGTCTTGGCCACGCCGCCGCTCCGCCAGAGGCCGTGCATCGGGACCGAGAAGAGCGCGACTTCGCCTTCGGTGCGGCCGGAGGCCACCGCCGTCTCCTGGAGCCCGCGCGAGACCGCCCACGCCTTCGCCGCGGCCAGCGCCGCGAACAGGAAGAGCGGCCACGCGGCGAGCAGCAGGCGGCGCCATTCGGCGCGGTGCGGCCAGCGCCACCCGTTGCGGTGCTGCCACGCGAACAGCGCCCAGAACGGCGAGACGAGCACGCCGAAGAAGAACACGTGCGTGTCGCTCCATTCGGAAAAGAACACCGCCGCGCCCGCCCACGCCGCGCCCGCCGCCGAGCCGTCCCCCGCCCAGCGGTCGAGGCCGTAGAGCAGCACCGGCACCCACATCAGCGCAAAGCCCGTCGGACTGCCGCTCAGCAGGTTCACCCACGTGAACGGGAACGCCATCGGCACCAGCGCCAGCAGGCCGGCCGCGGTCTCGGTCGGCGCGTAGCGCCGCGCGAGCGCCCACGCGAAGAGCCCCGTCAGCCACAGCGACGCCAGGCCCGCGAAGTTCCATCCCGCCGCCTGCCCGAACGGGATCGACGCCGCCGCGAAGAAGGCGCTGAACGGCAGGTAGTACGGCGTGACGTCGCGCCGCTCCGCGTCGTCGCCCGTGTTGAATTCGTAGAGGTTGTGGAACAGCGGCGTGCGCCCCTCGAACGTGTCCTGCGCCAGCCACAGGTGGTAGAGGAACTGCAGGTGGTCGCCCGGCACCATCGACAGCGGCTCGCCCGGATGCTGCTCGAACGCCGTGTACACGATCCCGCGCGTGGCGTACCGCGCCAGCGGCCACGAAAACACCACCGTCAGCAGCAGCGCCGCCACGCCCGTCGCCAGCGCGCGGCGGAGGGAGAGGCAGGAGAGCCTGCGGGGCGCGGGAATGCCGGAATCTCCGGAGGTTCCGGCGTTTCCGGAGAGGCTGGGTGTGGAGCGGTCGGAGGTCATTGGCGGGCTCCCGCGAGGGCGAGGTAGGTTTGGCGGAGCGTGTCCATGGTGCGGGCCATGTCGAAGTCGCGGATGCGCCCGGAGGCGCCGGCGGCCAGCGCCGCGCGGAGTGACGGGTCGGCGCGGAGGCGGAGGAGGCGGTCGCGGAGGGCCGCCGTGTCGCCGGGGGCGTAGAGGAGCGCGTCCCGGCCGTCGGTCAGGATTTCGCCCTGGCCGTCCGCCGTGCTCGCGAGGATGGCGTTGCCCGCCGCCATCGCTTCGTAGAGGGTGTTGGGCGTGCCTTCGCGGTGGCTCGGGAAGATCTGCAGGTCCAGCGCGCGGATCCACGGCCAGATGTCGCTTTGGTAGCCCGCGAATTCGATGCGGTCCGCCAGGCCCAGCGCGCGGGCGCGGTCGGCCAGCGCCGCCTGGTGGTAGCCGTCGCCGACCACCCAGAGGCGCCAATCGCCGAGCGCGGACGGGTCGGCGGTCGAGATGGCGGCCAGCGCTTCGAAGACGTCGGCGTGGCCTTTGTGGGGTTCGAGCCGGCCGGCGATGCCCATGAGGAAGGTGCCGCCGCCTGCGCCGTGTTCGGCCCGCAACCGCGCGGAGGCGTCGGGGTCGGGCGGCGGAATGCGGTCGAGCGGGATGCCGCTGTAGAGGAGCTTGACCTTGTCGGCGGGCAGGTAGCGTTTGTCGATGGTGAAGCGGCGGGTGGATTCGCTGACGGCGAACGCGAGGTCGGTCCACGGCGCGAGCAGGCGCTCGACGGGACGCTGGAACCACGGCACGGTCCCGTAGTTGCACCGCTCGTGGACGATGGCCGGGATGCCCAGGATGCGCGCCGCGATCCGCCCCCACGTGCACGAGCCGTAGCCGTGCAGGTGCAGGATGCCGATCCGCAGGTCGCGGCAGATCCGCAGGAGTTTTTTGAGGTTGCGCGGATCGAGCTTTCCGTAGCCGAGGGAGAGCGGCTCGATGCCCGCCCGGCGGTAGCGCTCCAGCGCCGCCGCGGACGGCTTCGCCCGGCTGCACAGCCACACCCGGAACGGCGGCCTGTCCAGCTCCGGCAGCCACAGCTCGAACGACCGCGCCACCCCGTGGAAGCTCGCCTCGTGGTTCCCGAAGTGCTCGCACAGGTGCAGGACGCGGATTTCGCGGGGGGCGTCGGTCATGGCACTGCTCCTTGGAGAGAAGAAAGAGAAACTCCGATTTGTCCGATGCCTCCGCTAACGCTCCGGCGATGCTTCCCAACAGATTCTTCTTTTGCACTCCAACGTGCGCAGTGACGGATGCGGGGCATCCGTCGCTGCGCACCCTGCGAAGATTCTTCCGATTTCGGAAGACGAAGCGTTGGGACCACTCCGTGAATGCTCCACGGGCCGAAATGGGAAAAATGTCCATCGTGTGTACAGCGACGGGAGCCCCATGTTTGGGGCGCCCGTCGCTGTACACGTTGTTGGGAGGCCATAGGAAAAGCCATTGGGAAGCATCGCCGAAGCGTTAGCGGAGGCATCGGACAAATCGGAGTTTGTCTTTCCAAGGGCTGAAGAAGGGCAAAGCTCATGGGATTTCCTCCGCGCGGCGGGCTTTGCGGGCGAGAATCGCGGCGCGTTCGTAGTAGTCGTAGAGGAGGCTGCCGGTGCCGAAGTTGATCAGCAGGGCGCTCTCGGCGCGGCTGGCCAGGAGGTAGTGCATCACTTGGGCCTGTTCGGGTTTGCCGATGGCCTGCACGGCCTTGAGTTCGACGATGCATGAGCCGTCCCAGCAGAGAAAGTCCGCCCGGTAGCGCGTCGCAAGCGGCTGGCCGTCGTAGTACACGCGGATTTCGCCCTCGCGCTCGTAAGGTATCCCCTGCTTGCGGAATTCGATTTCCAAGGCATCGCCGTAGGTCGCTTCCAGAAACCCGCTCCCCAGCTGCGCGTGCACGCGCATGGCGCAACCGACAATGGCATAGGCTTGGGGATTGTCCTTCAGCGCCATGGGTGGCTCCTTGGGGGGAAAAGAGAAACTCCGATTTGTCCGATGTCTCCGCTAACGCTCCGGCGATGCTTCCCAACAGCTTCTTCTTTTGAAGTCCACCGTGCGCAGTGACGGATGCGGGGCATCCGTCGCTGCGCACACTGCGGAGATTTTTCCGATTCGTGAAGGCAAACCCCGGTTGCGCGAATGCCCTGCGCGCCGGAATGGGAAAAATGCCCATCGTGTGCGCAACGACGGGAGCCCCATGTTTGGGGCGCCCGTCGCTGCGCATGTTGTTGGGAAAGCATGGGGAAAGCCATTGGAAAGCTTTGCCGGAGCGTTAGCGGAGGCATCGGACAAATCGGAGTTTTCTTTTTTCCCCGCTCGCTCATCATGGCGCCGCGGCGCCCGCGCCGGCGGGGAAGAGTTCCTCGGGCAAGGGGACGAACTTGTAGGGGAAGGGCGGGATGGTTTCTTCCTTCCATTCCTTCTCTTCGACGCGCATGTCGTCGTCCGCAAGCGAGGTGGCGGAGACGCGTTCGGCGACTTCGGCCGCGGGCGGGGCCTTGGCGAGGGTGGCGTTCGGCGGGCGGACCTTCGAGAAGACCATGATGGAGTCGCGGCTCAGGTCCAGCGGCATGGTGGTCTGGCCGGCCGGCAGCTGGAGGCCTTCGCCCGGCTTGAGGCCGACGTTGTCGAAGTTCGGGTCGTAGGACGCCAGCCCGGAGTTGTAGTGGCAGAACCACGCGCCGCTCGACGGGAATTTCACCCCGTACTGCTTGAGCGGCTTGTCGGAGAAGTTCACGACGGCCACCGTCGCGGAATCCTTCGACGCCGACTTCTTCGTGCGCGACCAGGCGATGACCTTGGCCTCGTTGTCGCAGTGGACGACGCGCAGCGTCTCGCCCTTGAGCCCCTCCGTCCAGCCCTGCGCGTTGCGGCGCAGCTTGATGATGTCCGCCGTCGCCTTCAGAATCCCCGCGTTGGACTTGGCCTTGCTCCAGGGCAGCGGGACGCCGTCGGAGAAGTCCGGCGTGTCGTGCAGTTCGAAGCCTTGCAGGAACATGGGGTAGCCGGGGATCGTCATGACGATGCAGTTCGCCAGCAGCGCGAGGGAGCGGGCGCGCGTGCTGTCGGGGTTCGAGGGGTCGATGTACATCGGCAGGCGGTGGTGCATGTTCAGGTCGCCCGCGCTGTCGTGGCATTCGGCGAAGTTCACCCACTCCCACGACTGCGCCTCCAGCTCGCCCGCCAGGTTCTCCAGGTCGCGCGAGGCCGGGCCGGCGCGGACCAGGCCCGAGAGCGTCGTCTGGAACGCCGAATGCCACTGCGCCTGGAAGCCGACGCCGCCGTAGTCGAACGCGTGGTCCTCCGCGATGCGCAGGGCGCTGGGCGCGTTCTTGGCCAGCCAGGCGTTGACGTCGGAAAGCAGGCGGTCGCCGTCCGCGTTGTAGCCGGAGCCGGCCTGGTAGTAGCGGATGTTGTGGACGCTGTCCCAGCGGAAGCCGTCGAGGTGGTACTCGCGGATCCACATCTTGATGCTGTCCGCGATGAACGCCCGCACTTCCGGGTTGCCGAAGTCCGGGCGCGGCCCCCACTCCGTGCTGCCCCGCTCGGGGTCGGTGTAGAAGTAGGGCCAGCCGCCGCGGCCGGTCAGGTCCCACATGGCGATGTTGTCCGGGCCGTAGTGGTTGTGCACCACGTCCAGCAGCACCGCGATGCCGTTCGCGTGGCACGCCTCCACGAAGCGGCGCAGCGCGTCGCCGCCGCCGTAGCTCGACTCCACCGCGTAGAGGTCGCTCGGATTGTACCCCCACGAGCGGTCGCCCGGGAACTCGTTCACCGGCATCAGCTGCACGCAGTTGATCCCGAGGCCCTTGAGGTAGGGGATGCGCTTGATGGCCTTGTCCAGCGGCGCGTCGTGGCCCGGGATGCCCGCCGCGAAGGTGCCCGGATGCAGCTCGTACATCACGAGGTCTTCCTTCGGCGGCATCTTCCAGGTGGCCTCCGTCGCGGCCCACTTGTAGGCGGCGGGGTCGGCGACGTAGGAGAGGTTGCGGTCCGCGTCCACCGCCCGCGCGCGCGGATCGCGGTGGATGTGGCCGTCCGCGTGGAAATTGTACGCCGTCCCCGCGTGCGCGCGCGTGGTGAAGCTCCAGTAGCCAGGCCGCCCCGCTTCCGGCTGCATCGGGTGCGGACGGTCCCCCGTGGCTTGGCTCCAGACACTCACGCTCCGCGCCTCCGGCGCCCACAGCCGGAACGTCACCGAATTTCCCTGCAGCGTCGCGCCGACCGACGTCGCCGCGTCCGCCGCGCCCGACCCTGCGGCGGCCGCCGCCCCCGACGCGCCCCCGCCGGCCCCGCCGAGCGTCGGCGGCAACGCGTACGCCGCAACCGCCCCGCAGGCCAGCCAAGCCCCCAACGCCATGCCGGCCGCGCCGGCCCTCTGATGCAACCGTTTCATGCCCCCCATCCTACAAGCCCGCCCCCCTCCCGCACAAGCCGCGATTTCCGCCGCACTCCCCGCCGGGGCATCTCCAGTTTGTGCACGGGGCGGACCAAAACCACGCTTGCATATCCCCGCGCGAGACGCATGGTGGGGCGAGGCGTCCCCGCCGAGCCGTTCTTGCCGGTTTTCCAGACCTCCTGCCCCCTTCCACACCGGCTCGCCGGGGACGGCTCGCCCCACCAGGGGCCTTGCTATCCAATCAAGGGGAACCAAAAGTCGAAGCGGAAGGGAGGAGGGGGCACAAACTGGAGATGCGCCCGGTTTTGCACGATCCGCTGGCCCTCCGGCCGGCCCCGGGTTTTCCAATGATTGGAAAAAAGTTTTCCAATGGTTGGAAAAATTGGCCCGAGTTTTCCAATGATTGGAAAAAATGTTTCCAATGGTTGGAAAACTTTTGCCGCGCCCACCGCAGGCATGGGCGTCCCACCCGCGGGGCTGGGCCGTTTTGCCGCAGGCGGGACGCCTGCGCCCCCAGTCTTTGCGCCCATGGTCGGCGGGATGGTGGACTGAATCCTCACTGTTTCTTGGAATTCCCGCGGGGTGGGAGGCGCAGCATCTTGCCGGGCGTTGGAAATCGACGCCGTCAGATGCCCCCTCCCACGGAAACGCCCCGCCCCGTCAGAACAGCGCCCCGAGGCCGAAGAGGGACTCCAGGACCAGGCAGGCGAAGAAGCAGATGCCGTAGGCAGTGCCGAAGCTCACGGAGTGGCCGTTCTTGGCCAGGAAGAAGAGGGCGACGAGGGCGGGCAGGCCGAACAGGAAGGCCAGGTGGAGGACCATCTCCAGCAGGATGAGCTTGATGCCCTTCCCGAACAGGCGTTCGCGGCGTTTCTCCTTGGCGGTGAATGAGAGCTTCTGGCCGCAATGGGGGCAGAAGTCCTGCAGGGCGCTGACGTCCCGGGCGCATTTCGGGCATTTCGGTTTTTTCATGGCGGTGTCTCCTCGGGGTTGGGGCGGGGCCGCGTCAGCGGATGATGCAGGCGCCCAGGTTGAACTGGTTGAGCATGGCGGATTCGACCTTGCCCTCGACGTCGAGGTCCTGGCCGACGCGGTAGGTCTTGCCTTCGCTTTCGGGCATGTTCGGGAAGTTGGCCCAGATGCTTTCGCCGTAGACGTTGAGCTTGATCTTGACGCCCCGGATGAGCTTGCTGTCCACCTTGGTGATTTCGCCGGTGACGCGGACCATCTTGCCGGAGTAGCGCGCGTGCTGGCGGGCGTTGGCCTCGTCGTCCACGAGGGAGTTGCCGGTGTTCTGGTGGTAGTTCATGGCGCGGCAGATTTCCTGGAAGGCCGCGCGGGTGAGGGTCAGGTTGTGCTCGATGCAGTAGTCGGCGGACTCGCGCTTGCGGGCTTCCTCCGCGCGGCGGGCGGCGGCCTCGGCTTCGGCGGCGCGCTTGGCGGCCAGCGCCTCGGCGGCGCGGCGTTCCTCCTCGGCGCGGCGCTTCGCGGCGGCTTCGGCCGCGGCGCGTTCCGCGGCGAGCCGCTTCTCCTCCTCCGCCCGTTCCGCGGCGAGCCGCGATTCGACTTCGGCGACGGACTTCCGGTAGCCGGCGAGCGTCTGGTCGAGCCCTTCGACGGGCTGTCCGGCGGCCGCGGCCTGGGTCGATACCATGGCGATCCGGTCCACCAGGGTCCGCGCCCGTCCGAGCCAGGCGGCGTCCCGGGTGGAGGCTTCGAGGAACACGGCGCTCCCCTGGCGGTTGACGAGCAGGGCGGCGAGCTTGGGGTAGGCCGCGGCGTTGCCGGCGGCGCAGGCCGCCATGTACTGGTTTTCGGCCTCCTCGAAATTCCCGCGCAGTTCCATCTTCGTGCCGTTGCGAAGTTCCGCCGTGCCGGGCGGCTCCTTCTTGCATCCCGCCGTTGCCAGGACCGCGGCCGCCAGGGCCAGGGCCATCCATGTCGCTTTCATTGTTTTCATCGTGGGTTCTCCTTTCTGCATGTGTCCACAACCCTCAACACGCACCTGCGGGGCGGGTTCTGACAGAGGGACGTGGATTTTTTGCGGGCAGTGCGGCGAGCCCCGAATGCTGATCAGACAAGCTCCGCCCACCCATGGAGCAAGCCCGCCCGCTCTCCTTTCTCCCATGCCTGCGGTGCAAAACACGGAGCGCGCGGAGAAAGGAGGCACGGAGATTTTCCAAGGAGGTGCTTCGCACTTCCAAAAACGTCCCTCTCAAGCGTTTGGCCGGCGTTTTTTGGGTGCGAAGTCTCCTGGGAATACGCATGCCGGGCCGGTGCGACCACGGCGCTCAACAGCGGTTTGGACCTGGCCTCGACGAACGCCTGCCCCCACATGGCGGCGGTCGGGCGCTACCGCCTCGACGGAGGGGAATACCACGACGGCTCCTGCGACACGACGCAGGGGACGGCGGCCGTCGGGAGCTATGCGCCGAACGCATGGGGCTTGCACGACATGCACGGGAACGTCTGGGAATGGTGCCTGGATTGGATGGGCGACTATCCGTCCGGAACCGCGGTGGACCCGGTGGGTCCCGTGGAAGCTCCGGCGCGCCCGCTGCGCGTGGTACGGGGAGGCGCCGCCGGCATGGAAGTCCGGGCCTGCCGATCCGCAACCCGGGGCGCCGCAAACGCGAAAAACCTCAAAAGCGCCGAGATCGGCTTCCGCCTCTGCTGCGGCGCGGACGGGCAACCGTAGGGCGGACCAAGGGAAAGCGTGGCCGCCGGAGATGACGGGCCGGACAAAGCCGGGGCCTCCCGTTCCTCGACGGCATTATCCCGGAATCCGGGAAGCCCACCCCCGTTTTTGCCCCGCGCATGGGAATCAGGGCGCCGGCGGAAGGCCGTCTTCGGTCTGGCGGAACTGCATGGCCTTGGCCAAGAGTTCGGCGAAGGAGGAGCATTCGAGCTTGCGGCGGATGTTGACGCGGTGGACGTCGACGGTGCGGCCGCTCAGACCGAATTTCTCGGCGATTTCGCGGGTGGTCAGGCGGCCGCCGATGGCGTAGAGGATTTCGCGTTCGCGGGCGGTCAGGGAGGCGATGCCGGTCGCGGGTTTTTCGGCGGGCGCAGCGGGGTCGTCGGGCGTCGCCAGGAGGGCCGCGGCGGCGGGGGAGAGGTGGAGGCGGCCGTCGAAGACGGTTCTCAAAGCCGTCAGAAGGGTGTCTTCGGCTTGGTCTTTCATGACGTAGCCCTGCGCGCCGGCGTCGATGGCCTTGGAGGCGTAGAGGGTTTCGTCGTGCATGGAGAGGACCAGGATTTTCCCGGCGTAGCCGGCGCGGCGGACCTCGCGGATCCAGTCGAGTCCGGAGCGGTCGCGCAGGGAGAGGTCGAGGAGGACGCCATCGGGCGGCGGGTCGGAGAGGGCGGCGGCGAGGGCGTCTTCGTAGGTCCCGGCTTCGGCGGCGACGCGCCAGTCGGGGTCGTTGGCGAGCAGGGCGGCGAGGCCCTGGCGGACGATGGCGTGGTCGTCGACGAGGAGGAGGCTGTGCGGGGTGGCGGTCATGGGGCGGGCCGTGGCGAGAGGGGGGGAAGATTTGCATTGCCGCCCGGCCTGGTGGGGCGAGCTCTCCGAGCGAGCCGTTCCAGCCTCCCATGCGGCTCGCACGGAGTGCTCGCCCCACCACGGGGCGGGCATGACATGGGATGGGCCGGCAACGGCATGGAGCAATCCTGTCTAGTCGCGTTCGGCGCGCGGGTCGCGGCGCATGAGGGAGAGGACGGCTTCGGCGGGTTTCTTGCGGCCGGAGAGGATGGCGTCGGTCTCGGCCATCAGCGGGGTCTCGACGCCGCATTCGCGGGCCAGGGCCAGGGCGCCGGCGCAGGTATGGACGCCTTCGGCCACCTGCACCATGCCGCCGAGGATGGCGTTGAGGCTTTCGCCCTTGCCGAGGCGTTCGCCGACGGTGCGGTTGCGGCTCTGGGGGCTCATGCAGGTGACCATGAGGTCGCCGATGCCGCTCAGCCCCCGGAAGGTTTCGGCCCGCGCGCCGAGGGCGGTGCCGAGGCGGGTCATCTCGGCGAGGCCGCGCGTGACGAGGGCGGCCTTGGCGTTGACGCCGAGGCCGAGGCCGTCGCACACGCCGGCGGCGAGGGCGATGACGTTCTTGAGGGCGCCGCCGTATTCGAGGCCGCAGACGTCGTCGTCGGTGTAGACGCGGAAGGTGTCGCCGGTGAAGAGGCGCTGGAAGAAGACGGCGGTCGCGGGGTCGGCGGCGGCGATGGTGACGGCGGTGGGCACGCCGCGCGCGGTCTCGGGGGCGATGCTGGGGCCGGAGAGTACGGCGGCGTCTGCGCCCCAGACTTCGCGGACGAGTTCGCTGATGCGCTCGCGGGTGGCCAGGTCGAAGCCCTTGGTGGCGCTGACGACGGGCGGGCGCCCGGCGGCCACCCACGCGTCCTTGAAGCGCTCCAGGGTGGCGCGCGCGTACTTGGAGGGGACGACGAACACGACGGCCTCCGACCCGGCGAGCGCTTCGGCGGGGTCGGCGGTCCAGACGATGCCTTCGGGCAGCTCGACGCCGGGCAGGAAGCGCGGGTTGCGGCGGGAGGCGCGGACTTCGGCGCTGTAGGCGGCGTCGGGACCCCACACGCGCGGGGCGTGTCCGTTGCGGTGCAGGACGAGCGCCAGGGCGCTGCCCCAGCCGCCGTCGCCGATGACGGTCGCGATCATGGCAATTCCTCCTTGGCCGCCTCCGCGCCGGGGGCGACGACGATTTCGTTGGTGGGCACGGGGTTCTCGAGCCCCTTGACGTATGGGGTGGCGAGGTAGACGTGCTTGATCCAGGAGTTGAAGAATTCGTTGCGGTTGGCGCGCCAGTTGTTGACGGGCGCCGACGTGTCGATGCCTTCCAGGGGGCCGACGTCGGTGCGGCCGAGGCGGCGGTCGCGTTCGGCCTCCATGAGCAGGCGCGAGGAGTTGTACTCCTGGTGTCCGAGGTGCATCATCAGCTGGTGGTCTGGCGTCTCGAAAATCACGTACCCGCCCGTCTCCGCCTTCGCCAGCAGTCGGATGCGCCCCGCCCGCTCCTCCGCCTCCAGCACCTCGTCGGGAATGCCCGAATGGCGGCTCTGCGGGCACCAGAATTCGTCGTCCATGCCGCCCGTGATGACGTGGTCGGGGACGAGGGTGCGGACGCGGTGGACGCCGAAGACCTTGCGCGGGTAGTTGACCTTCTCGATGCCGATGAACTTGGCGAGGGCGAGTCCGCCCCAGCAGATGCCGAGCAGGCAGGTGCCGGCGGCGCGGGCGAGGCGGAGGATGCGCTGGAGCTCCTCCCAGTAGGTGATGTCGGACCATTCGAGCTGCTCGACGGGGGCGCCGGTGAGGATGAGGCCGTCGAGGGTGCCGAGGGCGGTGGCCCAGTCGTAGGGGAGGTAGTTGGTGTCGAGGTGGCGGCGGTCGGAGGTCTTGTATTCGTGGTTCTGGAGGCGGATCCAGATGGGGTCGATCTGCAGGATGCTCCGCCCCATCGGCGCGAGGATGTTGTACTCGTACTCCTCCGCCTGCGGCATGATGTTCAGGATGCCGATGCGCAGCGGCCGGATGTCCTGGCGCTCCGCGGCCTCCTCGCTGAGCCACGCGACGTGGTGCCGCTCGAAGAGCGGTTTGAGGCGGTGGTTGGCAAGCAGTCGGATGGTCATGGCGGGTCGGGTTCCTTCGCAGCCCCCCCTCGCGCGCACGCCGGGAGGGCGATTTCCGGCCATTGTGCCACGGCGGGGGGCGGTTGTCGATACTGCGTGCGGGGCACAGACGGGCGAGGGCGCATCTCCGGTTTGTGCAAGGGACGGACCAATCAAAGCTTGCAAACTCATGGTGGGGCGAGGCGTCCCCGCCGAGCCGTTCTTGCCGGTTTTCCAGACCTCCTGTCCCATTCCAACCGGCTCGCCGGGGACGGCTCGCCCCACCGGGGCCTTGCCATTCACCCAGGGGAAAGCAAAAGTCGAGGCGGAAGGGTGGAGGGCGTACAAACCGGAGATGCACCCCGGACGAACGGGGTGTGGGCGAAAAGTGCAATGTGGGAGGAGAAACCCGTCTTTGGCGATTGGACCGCGCGAAGCTTTTTCCCCTTCCGAGAGGGGGGGCAGTGAAAGGGGCGCGGAGTTTCATGGGGGGGGATGGATGGTGAAACACGAAAGAAAACACATGTTTTTCTGTAATTGCAAGAGTGGGGGAAGGGGCCTGGGGGAGTGCCGGTCGGACAAGGATTCCCCTTTTGGGAACGGGCCCGCGGCGCGAAACGCGGAGCGGGCGGAGGACGGAGACACGGAGTTGTTTTGAGGGGGTGTTTGTTGGAGGAGCCTCCGCGCCCGGAAAACACCGGACAAACGCTTGAACGGGACGCTTTTGGACGCGCGAAGCCCCTCCCCGCAAAATCTCCGAGCCTCCTTTTCTCCGCGCGCTCCGTGTTTTGCGCCGCAAGCATTCGGGGCCGGGGGAGCCACCGGGGAAGGAAGGGTGGGGGGGACGGAGCGGGGTGGGGCATTTCGGGTTGTTTCGGGACTGTACAAGCGGGCGCGGGTTCCCTAGAATGCAGGGACATGAAAGCGAGCATCCCGATTCTGTCCTACCGGAGCATTTCGCCGGTGTGTGGCATCTCCCCCGACGAATTCCGCACGCACCTGGAATGGCTGCGGGACCACGGCTGGCAGTGCATCCCGCTCTCGAAGGCCGTCGACTACGTCAAGGGCCGGGGCGACGTGCCGGAAAAAGCCTACGCGCTGACGTTCGAGGACGCGTTCCTCGACCACTGGGTGCATGCGGCGCCGCTGCTGCGCGAGTTCGGGCTCAAGGCCGCTTTCACCTGCGTGACCGCGTTCCTGCACGACGGCCCGTGCCGTCCGGACTCGACCACGCCGGGCGCCGACCTGCGCGCGCTGCCCATCTCGCGGGACGCCTGGCCACTCGCGACGGACCGCAACGATCCGAGCGGCTTCATGAACCGCTTCGAGCTGCGCATCCTGACCGAGGAGCAGGGGCACGAGCTGGTCGGCGGGACGCACACGCGCCAGGCGTGCTTCGTGTCCGACCGCGCCAGCGAGCGGCGGTCGAAGTCCGAGGCCGGCCCCGAGGACGTCGCCGACGCCGGCGCGCAGGAGGACAGCCCGCTGTACCCGACCGGCTCCGCCTACGCGCACGACGGCTACTGGCAGGCGGGGGACGAGCAGTTCGGCAAGCCGCTCGTCCGGCGGAAGACGGAGGAACGCATCGAGTTCTGCCTCCGTGAATTCCTGCTCTGCCGCGAGCGCCTCGAAGAAATCACCGGGCAGCCGTCGCGCGTGATGGCCTGGCCGTGGGGCGAGTTCGACGAGGTCGCCGTCGAGATGGCCGCCCTGGCCGGGTACGAGGCGGCGCTCTCGTTCCAGCGCGGGCCGAACGACCCCACGACGCGCCCGTACGCGATGTGCCGGATCCGCATGCAGGGCGGCGAGACCGTCCGCGAACTCGGCCGCCGCATGCGGACCGCCAGTTCGCCGACACTGTCGCGCATGTTCCGCCGCCGCACGGGCTGGGTGCCGCTCGCCAGGGTGTAGGCCCGGGGAGAAGAAGGGCGGGGTGGGGGACGGGACGGGGAAACGCCGTGCGTCAACCGGCGCGGTCCGGTCCGTTGCCGGCGTACCAGCTTTCGAGGTTGCGGTTGAACTCCGGGCGCGGGAGCGCGGCCCAGTCGGCGGCGCGGTCGGTGATGTCTTCGAGGTGGAGCACGACCCGGCGGCGCCGCATGAAGGGCGCCGCGAACAGCCACAGAAAAACGCTTTTGAGCAGCGTCGGGACGAACGGCGGCGAGGCGGTGCGTCCGGCGCGGCTCCAGATGCTGCCCCAGAGTCCGGTGGTGCGGACGGCGATGACGCGGGTGCCGGGCGGGAGCGTCCGGCAGGCGGTCCAGGCGAGGCGGCGGTTGCCGATGGCGTCGAGGCCGTCGGCCGTCTGGATGTGCCCCGCGGGGTAGAGGAGGATGGAGCCGCCGGACGCCAATGCGCCGGGCACGAGGGTTTCGAGGGCATGGGCGGCGCCGGCGCGGTCGCGGCTGGCGGCGTGCGCGGCGAGGTCGGGCACGGGCACGGCGCGGAGGGTGTGCAGGACCAGGCGGGTCAGGAGTCCGGCGCGGAAGAAGCGTTCGTCCACCAGCGGGCGCAGGGGGACGCGGCGGAGGGCGGTCGCGACGATCATGGGATCGACCATCGCGGGGTGGTTCGGCAGGACGAGGTACGGTCCGGGGCCGTCGAGGCAGGCGGCGCCTTCGACCGCGACTTCGTAGCGGCCGGCGAGGGCGCGCGCGCCCAGGGAAAGCAGGACGGGGCGGTACGCCAGCGCGAACAGCGCCGGCACCGCCACGAACGCCACCCCCATCGCCCACAGGAACGCCCCCAGCCCGAACGCCCAGCTCAGCGCCGCGTAGCACGCGCTCGCCGCGAACATGAACAGGAACGTCACTTGGTTGAACCACGCGAGGACGGTGTTCAGGCGGGG
Organism: Kiritimatiellia bacterium; assembly: GCA_017540905.1. Classification (GTDB taxonomy): domain Bacteria; phylum Verrucomicrobiota; class Kiritimatiellia; order CAIQIC01; family Lenti-01; genus CACXEY01. Next base: position 23,236 of record JAFYAC010000046.1, read on the forward strand.
CCCCTTCACGACCCGCTGGATCTCCGCGTCGAGCGGCAGCTTGAAGAATCCCAGCGAGAACGACAGCACCGCCAGCAGCGCCGTGAAGGCGCCCGGCCCCACCGGAAGGAACCCCAGCGCCAGCAGGAGCACCCCCGCCAGCCATCCCGCCGCGGGCACGAAGGCGAGCAGCGGGCGGCGCTTGTCGGCCAGCCCCGCGAGGACCTGCCCGGCGACGATGCCGACCGCCGCCGCGCACAGCATCAGGCCCGTTCGCGTGGCGTCGAGATCGAGCCCCTCGCGGCCGTAGACGAGCAGGCCCATCTGGAGCATCGCCGCGCCCCACCAGAAGACGCACAGCGCCATCACCACCGCCATCAGCCCCGGATACCCCCGGACGATCCGCACCGATTCCCCGAAGAACCGCAGCGGGTCCACCGCCCGGCGCTCGGTGCCGCGCACCTCGTCCGCGCGTATGAAGTGGCTCGCCGCCAGCCCCGCCAGCGCGAACCCCGCCAGCAGCGCCCACTGCACCGGCGGCGGCGCGCGGTCCGACGCAACCGACGCCGCGATCGTGCCCGCCAGCACCCCGCCGAACGCGATGCCTTCCATGCCGCCCATCCCCGTCGAGATGCGGTCCGCTCCGCCGACGTCGCGGACCAGCGCGTACTTCGCCGGGGAGTAGAGGGAACTCTGCAGGCCCATCAGCAGCACCGCCGCCACCACCGTCCACGCCGACTGCGCGCGGAATCCCGCGATGGCCAGCGCCATGATCGGCAGCTCGGCCCATTTGGCGAGGAGGACGATGGTCTTCTTGTCGAACACCGTCGCGAGGCGGTCGGCCAGCGGCGAGAAGAGGACGTACGGCAGCACCAGGGCCGCGGCGGTCGCCCCCATGTAGAGCGGCTTGAGGCGCGGGTCCTCGATCCAGCCGATGACCGCGAAGCTCGCCAGCGTCTTGAGGAAGTTGTCGTTGACCGTCCCGAACAGGTTCGTCGCGAACAGCGGGAGGAAGGAGCGGGGGGCCTGGTGTCCGCCTGCCATGGTCGGCCGGGTCCGGGGCCTACCGGCGGCGGTGCATGAGCCAGGCGCCGCCGGCCTGGGCGCCCAGCACGGGGATCCACGGCAGCAGGTCCGACCGCCACTCCGGCTTGTCCACCAGGGCGTTCGCCACGATGATGAACATGTAGAAGAGGAAGAAGACCACCAGGGCCAGCCCGATGCCCACCGAGCTTTCGCGGCGGCTCGACTGGATGCCCAGCGGAATCCCCAGCATGGCGAACGACAGGCAGGCCAGCGACAGCGCGAGCCGCTGCGTGGCGTCCACCGCCATCTTGGCGCGCATCGGGGCCACGTGGGGTTCCTGGATGTCCGGGAAGACCTGGCGGATGTTGCGGATGGCCATCACCAGCTCCAGGAAGCCCATGTCGGAGGGCTTCTTGCGGACCTGGCCGTGGCGGGAGAGGATGGAATCGAGGTTCAGCTGCAACGGGTAGCTGTCGGCGCTGAGCGTGCGCGCGGCCGCCCCGGTCGCGGGGTCGAACTCGCTGATGCGCACCTGCTGGAGGTCGATCCGCATCGTGCGGTTGGTCGCGTCGTAGGTGGCGATGCCGACCTTGGCCTTGAGCTCGAACTCGGCGGCGGCGGCTTCGTCGTCGAACTTGATGAAGATGAGGTCCTCGATGCGGTGGCCGTCCTTCTTGCCGCAGTAGATCTTGACGCCGGGGAAGTCGTCCACGAACGTCCCCTCGCTCAGCAGCGCGAGGGGGTCCTCGTCGCCGAGGTCGTGCGTCAGCTGGCGGCGGGCGTAGTGGCTGGCGGGGGCGACCTCGGAATTGATGTACAGGCACAGGCCCGAGAGCAGCGCCGCGATCAGCAGCACCGGGGAGGCGATCTGCCAGAGGCTGATGCCCGAGGCCTTCATCGCCGTGATCTCTCCGTCCGCCGAGAGCCGCCCGAAGTGCAGCAGCACCGTCGTCAGCACGCTCATCGGGATGACGAACGTCAGCGTGAACGGGATCTGGATGGCGAAAATCCGCATGATCAGCAGGCCGGAGACGCCGCGCGTCATGTAGTCGATGGCCTTGACCACGGTGCCGATGTACATGACGAACGTCAGCACCGCCACCGTGAGCAGGAAGCTCTTGAGGAAATCCCACCCGACATACCGGTTGAGGACGCGGACCATCATGGCCGGACCGCGCCTTTCCCGGCCGCCGCGGCGCGCCGGCGGCGGGCGGCCTCGACCGTGTTCTTCAGCAGCATCGCGATGGTCAGCGGGCCGACCCCGCCCGGCACCGGCGTGATGGCCGAGGCGACGGCGGAGACCCCCGCGAAATCCACGTCGCCTTCCAGCCGGTAGCCGCGCGCCCGGGTGGCGTCGGGGACGCGGTTGACGCCCACGTCGATGACCACCGCGCCCGGTTTGACCATGTCCGCCGCGATGGTGCCGGGGCGCCCCGCCGCCGCGACCAGGATGTCGGCCCGGCGCGTGTGCGCGGCGAGGTCGCGCGTGCGGGTGTGGCAGACCGTGACCGTCGCGTCGGCCCCCTTGCGGGAAAGCAGGATCGAGAGCGGCCGGCCCACGATGCGGCTGCGGCCCACCACCACCGCTTCGGCGCCCGCGGTCGGCACGCCCGCGCGCCGCAGCATCTCCATGATGCCCGCCGGCGTGCACGGCACGAACGCCGGCAACCCGAGCGCCACCCGGCCCGCGTTGGCGGGATGGAAGCCGTCCACGTCCTTGGCCGGATCCATCGCTTCGATGATTTCGTCCTCCAGGGACGGGTCGGGCAGCGGCAGCTGGACGAGGATGCCGTCGATGCCGTCCGCGGCGTTCAGCTCCGCCACGGCGTCCAGCAGCCGCGCGCGTCCGGCCGAGGCCGGCAGAAGCACCTCGCGGGAACGGATGCCCGCCTCCGCGCAGGCCTTTTCCTTGGCCGTCACGTACGAACGCGAGGCCGGGTCGTCCCCGGCCAGGATCACGCCCAGTCCCGGCGCGCGGCCGTGTTCGGCGGAGAACGCCGCCGCTTCCGCGGCCGCCTCCGCCCGCAGCTCCGCCGCGAGCGCCTTGCCATCCAGAATCCGTGCCGTCATCTTCGAAGTTCCCCTTTCCGCGCGGTCAGAAGCGGTATTCCAGGCCCCCTTGCAGCGTCACGGCGTCGAACCACGCCACTTCCCCGCCCACGGCCAGGCGCTCCAGCAGCCAGATGCGGATTCCGCCGGCGATCCCGGCGGCCTGGTCCTCCCGGAAGCCGATCTTGCCGGTGCCGTGCTTCGGCGTCCAGTCGCCGTCGACCAGCGAACAGGCGGGGCCGACGTAGAGGTCCAAGGCGTGCGCTTCCGACGCGTACGCGCTGCGTTGCGTCCCGTGGTAGGCGAGGTGGTAGTTCACGGGCAGGAAGAAGAAAGCCTCGCCCCACTGCGCCTTCGCGCCTTCCAGCTCCTTGCCCGTCCGCCACGCGTACTCCGCGCGCAGGCCGATGGTCAGCCGCCAGGCCGCGGTTCCGTGTTCCGGCCCGATTTCCCAGAGGTTCACCTGCGTGCCGAGGGCGCCGCCGGCCCCGACGTCCGTCTTGCCCCACGAACGGCCGTCCAACTCCATCTTGGGACGGAAGCCGCCCGCGCGCCCGTACAGTTCCAGCCAGCCCCAGGGGGCGACGGCGACCATGGCTTCCAGGGAGTCCGCCTCGAAGTCCCAGACCGATCCCTGCATCCGGACGGGACGCTTCGACCGGCCGGCGACCACGCCCGCCCGCCACGGAACGGGATCGTTCCAGGCGAACAACGATTCCGGCGCCGATGCATCTGGGTCGAACCGCGGATGCCCGCCGCCGTCCGACGCGCGCACCGCCGCGGGCACCGCAAGGCACCCTGCCGCCACAGCCAAAGCCAACGCCAAGAACCACCGTTTCATGAAACACCCTTTCTCATTCTTTCATTGTGTACCACATCCGCCCCCCGCCGCGCAACCATCCGCTCCGCACCGCGGTCGGCGTCCCGCGTTGGCATGCGGGATGCACCGCTCTTGCCGCGACGGCCAAGCGCAGCACTCCCCCCGTCGCGGCCCCTGCCGTCCTCCTTCTTCCATGAATGGACATCCCATTCATGGCCGCGCCACCCCCCTCTCGGAGGGGGGGCTGTCGCCCTCCTTGTGCCTTGCATTCGTGGGATTCCAGAGGTTGTTCAACTGTAATCCACTGATAACCAACAAGTTACATTGAACAAAGAAAAACACTTGACGGAAAATGGGAGGAAAGGGGTAAAATGCGCGCATGGGTCAGGTGTATCCGTACGCCGTTGGCGGAGCCGCCCGGTCCATTCGTGTTGCAACACAACCACAGCGGCGCTATAGGGACCCAAAACATGAAGAAAACACTGACAGTTCTCGCGGTGATGGCCATCGCCGCGGCTGCGTATGCCGAGATCTCCACGACCAAATTGGGAGAATGGGCGTTCGCATCCAGCGAGAGTACGGTTGCACCGGACCCGTTCAAGGTCGATGATGTTACCGCTGTCTCGTTCAGCACGTTGAGCCGCGCAGGCGGCTTGGAGGTGAACGGCTCCTCCGCCAACTTCAACAGCAAGGGCTGGAACTACACCGACGAAACGGCAAAACCCCACGTCGAACTGACCATTACTGTCGCGAGCGGCTTCAAAGTCGACAATGCGGGCCTCAAGGCCAATGCCCAGAGTTCCAACACGGGCCCCGGCACGATGGAGTGGATTATGGGCAACCAGACCCTCACGACATGGAATATGACCTCCTCTGCGACTAATTACGACGTCCCCATGGGGAACCTGGCCGCTGGCGCATACACGCTCAAGCAGCAGTCCGCGAACCTCACCACCGTCGGCGGCGGCACGCTTGGCGCTGGCGGCACCTCCCGCCTCACGACCTTGCAGTTCAACGGCGACGTGAGCAAGACCTCCGCGGTCCCCGAGCCCGCGACGATGAGCCTCCTCGGCCTCGGCGCCCTCGCGATGGCCCTCCGCCGCAAGCTGCGCAAGTAATTCGTGCGCTCGAAAGCGCCCGCCCCACCCCCTGGGGCGGGCGTTTTTGTTCCCGCCCAGAATCGCACAACTCCTAGAAACCTAGGGACCCTAGAACCCTGGAAACCCTAGCCCCCCGCCCCGGAGTCGCCCCCCATGCCCCCCCGCCCCTTCCTCCTCCCCCTCCTGGCCGCCGCCGCCTCACTGGCGGCACTCCCCGCACCCGGCGCGGTTTACGTGGATGTTGAAACCACCGAGGGAACCTTCACCATCGAATTGGACCCCGCAGCCCGCAACGGTGGCGCCGCGTTCCTGGGACTCGCCGAAGGCTGGATCGACTGGGTGGACCCACGTAACGGCCAGCCCCGGCACGGCACACCCTACTTCGACGGGACATCCTTCAGCCTAGTCCAGAAAAACCAGGACGGCAACACGGTGGTGCTTGGCGACTACGGCCGCGTGTTCACGGCAATCGATGGAACCACAAACTGGAACAACGGTGCCGGAATCGAGATGCCGGACGACGTCTCTGGGCCAACGGGTCTCGTGCCCCGGTCCGTCGCAATGGTACAGGAAGGGAAACCGCACTCGATAGACGGACGCTTTGCGGTCCTCCTCGCGGACGCCGATGATTGGTACGGGGGCCATTGGAATCGGATTGGGGAAGTCGTGGAAGGGTGGGAAGTCGTGGAGGCCATCGCCTCCGGACCGCGCGATGAAGCCAGCGGCGTGCTCGTCGCCCCTGTCGCCATCAACGCCATGCGCGTTCGAGGAAGCGCGGAAGAACTTGCCGCATGGAAAGCCGTTGCGGAAACCCTCGCCCCGGCATGCGTCTCGGGCGAAGCTGGGCTTTCGGTGGAAGGCGGACAGGGCACCTTGCAATGCCGCATCGCCGGCAAAGGTCCGTGGGCCGTCTCGCACACGACCAACTTGTGCGCCCCCGTTTGGAGTGTGGATTGGATGGGCTTCAATGAGGGGGACGAATCCATGGATCGGAACCTCGGTTTCGCGACGGAGGAGGGTGCCATGGGCCGGAGACAATTCTTCGCCGTAACGGCGGCGGAATACCCCGAACTCGGCGGTCCGACGGTAACTGGCCGCTACTCCTTCCGCGTGGAATGGGAGATGCTTCCCGGGGAAACAAACCAAGTGTACCAGTACGACCTCGATGTCGGCGCGGGCACCGGCATGGTCTGGCAGCTCGATCTCGAAACCCAGCGCACGGTCCTCCGCAGCGCCCCTCTCGACCAAATCGACATCCAACGCGGCGGCGCGCACAGCACGCTGGTTTCCTTCGTCATCGGCGCCTGGTGGCAAATCCCCTACTACTGGCTCGCCTCCCCTGAAAAGGACGCCCCCGCCGGCCGCTATCGGATGTGGGAGTACATGTCCGGCGGCGAAGTCTGGGGCCCTTGGGCCGGCATCCACCGCGGGGAGTGAGATTGTAACAACCTCGATGGAGGAACCCTGACACCCAGATGGGAGAATGCCATTCCCCGCCCATGCAACCACTTTTGCAATTACGGTAAACATTGTAATTTTCCGTTGTTTTTCACAATTTCCCCCACCATGAAAACCTCTCCCCTCCGACGGCTCTCCTCTCTTCCACTGTCCCTCCCGATTCCCTTGCGTCCCCACCGCGTCCCCTGCTAACATGCCGTCATGAAACGGTGGACCCCATCCTCCCGCCTCGCGCTCCTTGCCGTCAGCGCCCTTGCGCTTCTTCTGGCCGCAATCCTCGCACATCGTCCGCGCTCCTCCGTTTCCCCTGACGTTGCCTCGCCGCTCCCTGCCGTTTTCCAGCCGCTTGCCGCCGCCGCGGTCCCCCCGCCCCCTGACTCCCTCCCGCCCCACCACACCCGCTCCGGGCCCCGCGGACTCCCCACCCTCGTCGCCTTCGACGGACCGGTGCCGACCGAAGCCGCCGCCGCCATCGCCGCCGCAGGTGCCCGCGTGGTCGGCGCCATGCCACCCTTCTCTCTGCTCGCCGAAGTCCCGGACGCGGCCCGGCCGGCCATCCTCGCCATGCCCGGAGTCGCATCCCTCGCCGACTACCCGCCCTCCCGCACAATCTCCCCCCGCCTCCTCGCCGCCGCCAAAGCCACGCCCGACCGCACCGCCACCCTCCGCTTCCAAACCTTCGCCCCGGCCGACGCCCCCGCCCTCGCCCGCCACCTGCGCGCCCTGGGTGCCACCGACATCCGGACCGCCGACCGCACCGCCCCCGCCCGTTCCCGTTGGGGCCTCGTCACCGCCCGCCTGCCCCTGGCGACCGCGCTGGGCATGGCCGACGACCCCACCATCTCCTGGCTCGAAGAAGCCCTCCCCGAGCGCCTCTGCAACGACATCGCCCGATCCGCCTCCAACACCTCCGCCGACCTCGCGCAATCCATCGGCCTCGACGGCACCGGCGAGATCGTGGCCATCGCCGACACCGGACTCGACACGGGCGACCCGGCGACGCTCCATCCCGACCTGGCCGACCGCATCCACGCCGTCCGCGACTGGGCGCGGGACGGCGACTGGAGCGATCTTTCCCTCCACGGCACGCACGTCGCGGGCTCCATCGCGGGCACCGGCGCGGCCTCGACGAACCAATACCGCGGAATGGCCCCGGCCGCCCGCCTCGTCGTACAGTCGGTGGCCGACGCCAAGGGCGTGCTGCACATCCCCGACGAATTCGCCGACCTGCTCGACGACGCCTATGCCCTCGGCGCCCGCATCCACAATGACAGCTGGGGGGGCGCCTCCGCGGGCGCGTACACCCTCCGCGACCAGCAGGCCGACGAGTACGTCTGGGCGCATCCCGACCTGCTCATCGTCGTCGCCGCCGGCAACGACGGCGAAGACGCGGACGGCGACGGCACGGTGGACCCCGGCTCGCTCGCATCCCCGGCGGCCGCGAAGAACGCGCTGACGGTGGGCGCGGCGGAGAGCGGCCGCGCGCCCGGCACCGGCGGCCGCACCTCCGAAACCTACTCCAAGCGCTGGCCCACCCGCTTCCCGGCGGACCCCATCGCCACCGACCTCATCTCCACGCCCCCCGACGGCGCCCCGCCCGGCCTCGCGGCCTTCTCCTCGCGCGGCCCCGCCGCCGACGGCCGCGCCAAGCCCGACGTCGTCGCGCCCGGCACCGACATCGTGTCCGTCCGCTCCCGCGCCGCCACCTCCACGGGCTGGGGCGTGCAGGGCGCGAACACCAACTACCTCTTTTGCGGCGGCACCAGCATGGCGACCCCCATCACGTCCGGCGGGGCGGCCCTCGTGCGGCAGTGGGCCCGCCTGCGCCACGGCATCGAGTCGCCCTCCGCGGCCCTGCTCAAGGCGGCGCTGGCGGGCGGCGCCCGCTCGCTCGCCCCGGGACAGTACGGCGACGGCCCCTGCCGCGAAATCCCCCCGCGCCCCTCCTCCGCCGAAGGCCACGGCCTCATCGACCTCGCGGCGACCCTCTTCCCCGGTGACGCCGCCGCCATCCTCCTCGAAGGCCCCACGCCCCTCGCCACCGGCGCCACCGCAACCTATCCCTTCGACGTCACCGCCTCCGCCCCCCTCACCGCGACCCTGGGCTGGAGCGACGCCCCGGCCGTGCTCGGCGCCGACACCGCCCTCGTCAACGACCTCGACCTCACCCTGCTCGCCCCCGACGGCACCGAGCACGCCCCCTCCAACGCCCCCGACCGCCTGAACAACCTCGAACGCATCGACCTGCCCGCCACCTCCGTCCCCACCGGCCGCTGGCAGGCCGTCGTGACCGCCTGGAACGTCCCCGACGGCCCCCAACCCTGGGCCCTCTACCTCCGCGGCCCCATCCGCACCCCGCCCGCCATCGACCACACGCCCTTGCAGAACCAGTCCGCCACCGCCGCCGCTTACCGCGTCAGCGCCACCATCGCCGCCGACGGCGGCTGGGACCCCGCGACCGCCCTCCTCCATTGGAGCGTGGACGGCGGCCCCGAACAAACCGCGCTCCTCGCCGCCGATCCCGGCACCCCGCCCGCCCTCGCCATGCTCCCACAGACCGCCTACATCGCCGACATCCCCGCCGCCCCCCTCGGCTCCACCATCGCCTACCGCATCACCGCCGGGGAAACCACCGCCCCCGCGGACGGCGGGTGCTGGACCTTCGCCGTCACCCCCGACCTTCCCCTCGAAATCACGGCCATCCCCGAAGAAACCGGCACCCCCGCCCCCCCTTACGGCACCTATCTGCACCCCTCCGGCACCGTCCTCCGCGCCACCGCCCCCGCCACCATCCCCGACCCCGACGACCCCGGCGGCCTCCGCACCGCCTGCACCGGATGGACCGGAACCGGCTCCGTCCCCCCCACCGGCGACGCCCCCGAAACCACCTTCACCCTCACCGCCCCCTCCGTCCTGTCCTGGCACTGGCAAAAGCAGGCCGCCCTCGTCGAAACCGCCACCCCCGCCGCCATTGCCGCCGCCGTCCCCGCCCGTACCAACTGGTGGCCCCTCGGCACCCCCGCCGCGGCCTCCTCCGCCCCCGCCGCCGAACGCCTCGACAACCCTGCCACCGGCGAAACATACGCCTTCGCCGGCTGGCTCCTCGACGGCGCCCGCTGGCCCGACGGCACCTCCCCCGCCCCCCTCGCCGCCACCGACATCCCCATGCCCGCCCCCCGCACCCTCGCCGCCCAATACCTCCCCGCCGCCCTCGACGCCGACGCCGACGGCCTCCCCGACTGGTTCACCGCCCGCTACTTCCCCACCGCCTCCCCCGCGTCCCTGCCCACCGCCGATCCCGACGGCGACGGCTGGGAAAACGCCGCCGAAGCCGCCGACCGCACCGACCCGCTCGACCCCGCCTCCCTGCCCACCCCGCCCTCTATCGTCCACACCCCCGTCGCCACCCCCTGCGGCGACGCCTTTCCCCTGCGCATTGCCGCCGCCATCGCCGACAACAGCGCCGTCGCCTCCGCCACCCTCCGCATCCGCCGCAACGGACAGCCCGCCCGCAGCATCCCCATGGCCCCCGACCCCGGCGACCCCGGAACCTGGACCGCCCTCACCCCGCCCGTCGCCGCCGACGGCGACACCTTCGCCTATTCCATCACCGCCGCCGACCCCGCGGGCCTCGTCGCCGAAACCCCCGAATACACCATCGACGTCCGCTGGCCCGCCCTCGTCGCCACCCCCCTCTCCGGATTCCACCCCGCCCTCCCCGCGGGCGCCACCGCCTCCGCCACCCTGACCCTTTCCAACACCGGCTCCGTCCCCCTCACCGTCACCTTCGCCCTCGTCCCCGTCGGATTCGCCGACGACGCCGAAACCGGCACCAACGGCTGGACCGCCCGCAGCGCCACCACCAACGCCACCACCTGGCACCTCGGCACCGCCGGGAGCCATTCCCCGGCCAACGCCTGGTGCAACGGCCTCCCCGACTACCTCCCCGTCTACCCCTGCGGCGCCGACGACTCCCTCTCGCCGCCGCCCGTCCGCCTCTGGCCCGCCGACGCCCCCCGCGGCCCCGCGCCCGCCCTGTCCTTCTGGCACTGGGCCGACCTCGAGCGCGACTACGAAGGCGAAGAAGCCGCCGACGACGGCCTCCTCCGCATGTGGGACACCGGCCGCCTCGAAACCTCCACCGATTCCGGCGCCACCTGGTTTCCCCTCGACCCCGACGGCGGCTACCCCGCCATCCAATCCACCACCGACTCCGCATTCCCCGGAGGCACCCCCTGCTTCGCGCCCACCGGCGACGCCTGGCAACCCGTCACCGCCGATCTCGCCTCCCTGGCCCCCGACGCCCCCTCCGCCTCCGCCCCCGTCCTGCTGCGCTTCCGCTTCGCCTCCGACGCCTACGTCGTCCACCAGGGCTGGCGCATCGACGACATCGAAATCACCCCCCGCACCCGATACCCCTCCACCGCCAACTGGGCCACCCTCTCCACCGAAGCCCTCACCCTCGCCCCCGGGGAGACCGCCACCCTCGCCATCGCCTTCGACGCCGCCTCGTTCGCCCCCATGCAAACCGACTACCAACTCCTCGACCTCCACCACAACGACCCTCGCCTGCCCACACCCCTGCCCATCCCCGTCTCCCTCTCCTGCACCGACCGCCAACTCACCGTCGCCGCCTCCGGCCCCGGCACCGCCGAACCCGCCGGCACCGCCACCTACCCCGGCCCCACCAACCTCCTCCTCTCCTTCACCCCCGGCCCCGGGGCCATCCTCGCCGACCTCCGGACCAACGACGTGACCGCCGCCGCCTACTGCGGCACCGCCGTCCCGACCACCCTCCCCGTCGCCCTCGAAAGCAACCTCACCGTCCAAGCCACCTTCGCCATCCTCCCGCCCGCCGGCGCCATCCCTTCCCCCGACTGGCTGGCGGCCTACGGCCTCACCAACCGCCCCCCGGTCGCCGAAGCCGCCCTCGACCACGACCGCGACGGCCTGCTCACCTGGCAGGAAGCCGACCTCCGCTCCGATCCCCTCGACCCCGCCGACGCCCCCCTCCGCCTCCGGCTCCTCCCTCCCACCGGCACCGACACCACCTTCCGCCTCTCCTGGCACGCCTACACCAACACCTCCGCCACCTACACCCTCCTCGCCTCCACCAACCCCCTCGCCCCCTACCTCCCCCTCCAAACCCTCCCCGCCGCCCCTCCCGTCATGACCTCCCCGCCCCTCCCCCCCGCCCCCTCCTTCCACGCCCTCATCTTCCGCCCCTGACCCGCCTTCCCACTCGCAGTGTCCGCGCCGCGGGCATCCCCTCCCACTCATCGCACCGGGGGCTTCAGCCCCTCTGCAAGTCATTCCTTGCCCCCGGAGTCCAGCGCACACCATTCTCTTCCCTCCCCGTTGACTTTACGATTGTCAGACCCTTCTACTTTACGATTATCTGCTTGACCGCTTTCCGTTTTCCGTCCATCTTCCGTTGCGGAGACCACAAAACATGGAATTCGAACGCAGCATGGAATCCTTGGCCCGCGAGGTGGCATCCACCTTCCGCGCGATGGTGGTGAGCGGTCCCCGCCAAGTGGGCAAAACATGGCTGTTGAGAAAAGTGACGAAAGCCCTTGGCGGCTACGAAGAGCTGTCGTTCGACGATCCGGCCTTGGTCGAACAGGCCCGGACGGATCCGGGGTTGTTCCTCCAGATGCACCCCGGCAAGCTGTATCTGGACGAAGTGCAACGGGTCCCCGAACTCTTCCCGGCCATGAAACGGGAACTGGACCGCGAGGACGGCACCGGGCGCTATCTGATGACGGGCAGCCAGCAATTCCCGATGTCCAAAGGGCTGGGCGAGAGCCTGGCGGGCCGTGTGGGCGTGCTGCGGCTGAACGGCCTGACCAAGGCGGAAGCGGAAGGGCGGCCCGGCGTCGGCGGCTACGTGCCAACCATGACCGCGCGCGGCGGCGGCGCGGGCGGCGGCGTGCGCGAGCTTTACGCCGCCGTGGTCAAGGGCGGATATCCCGAATGCCACCGTCGCCCGGAGATGAACGTGCGGCGCTACTTCGCGTCGTACATCGAAACCTACATCGAGCGGGACGTCCGGGACATGGTGGACATTTCCAACGTGGGGACCTTCCGGACCTTCATGCGGGTGTGCGCGGCCCGAACGGGGCAGCTGCTGAACTACGCGGACCTGGCCCGTGACTCGGGCGTCAGCGTGCCGACGGCGCGGAAATGGCTGTCGATGCTCGAAACCACGGGTATCGTCTGGCTGTTGCACCCTTACCACAACAACCTGGTCAAGCGGGCGGCCAAGACCCCGAAACTCTATTTCACGGACTCTGGACTTTGCTCCCACCTCCTGGGCGTGGCGAGCGCCGAAGCGGGACTCGAATCGGCGGACAGCGGGGCGCTGCTGGAGACATTCGCGGTGATGGAGATCTGCAAACGGCACTGGTACGCGGGAAGCGACGCGCATTTCTGGTTCTTCCGGGACGGCGAGGGCCGCGAAGTGGATCTGCTGCTGGAGCGCGAAGGCCGCCTGCATCCCATCGAAGTCAAACGCGCCACCATGGTCCGCGAGCGGGACGTGCGGCCCGGGATGCGTGCCTTCCGGGCGGCCGCCGGAGCTTCGGCCGGAACGGGCGCCGTCCTCTACGGCGGCGAGACCTTCGGCGCTTTGGATTCCCAAACCGTCCTGGTCCCCATCGCCAAAATGTAGCCGCCCCCCCGCTGCCCCTCAATACACGAACAGCATCTCCCTGTACTTCGGCAGCGGCCACCGGTCGTCCTCCACGAACGGCTCCAAATGGTCCGCCACGCAGCGCAGATTCCCCATCGCTTCGAGGATCCCCGCCGTGTCCCCGCGGTCCAGGGCGTCCGTGAGCGCCACGGCGTAGGACTGCAGATCCGCCAACCCCTCGCCGAGCAGCGCGCATTCCGCGTCCAGCGCCGCCGCGCCCGGCTCCGACTCCGCGCGCCGGGCGAGGTCGAGCGTCTCCAGCGCCTTCCGGTACTCCCGCCGCACCGCCGGGACGATCATCGACGTCGCCATGTCCAGCGCGCAGTTCCCCTCGATGGCCACCTTGCGCCGGTAGTCCTCGATGCCGATTTCGTGCCGCGACTCCATCTCCCGCGCGTTCATCACCCCGTAGCGTTCGAACAGCGCCACGTTCTCCGGGCGCACCAGCGCCTCCAGCGCCTCCGGCGTCGTCGGCGCGTTCGGCAGCCCGCGCCGCGCCGCCTCCTCCGCCCATTCCCCGGTGTAGCCGTCGCCGTTGAAGAGCACCCGCTTGTGGGCCTTGACCAGCTTCCGCAGCACCCCCTGCAGCGTCGGATTGAAGCGCCCGGCCGGCGCCTTTTCCAGCTCCTCCGCCACCTCGTCGAACGCCTCCGCCACCACCGTGTTCAGCACCGTGTTCGGCCCCGCGCACGAAAAACTCGCCCCCGGCGCCCGGAACTCGAACTTGTTGCCCGTGAACGCGAAGGGCGACGTCCGGTTCCGGTCTGTCGTGTCCTTCGGCAGCGCCGGCAGCACGTCCACGCCGATCTTCAGCGCCGTCGCCTGCCCGTCCGCCGACCGCCCCTCGCGCCCCTGCTCCAGCTGCGAAAGGATTTCCGCCAGCTGCGCCCCCAGGTACACCGAAAGGATCGCCGGCGGCGCCTCGTTCGCCCCCAGCCGGTGGTCGTTCCCCGCCGACGCCACCGACGCCCGCAGCAGGTCCGCCCGCCGGTCCACCGCCGCGATGACCGAGCACAGCACCGTCAAAAAGATCGCGTTCTGCCGCGGGTCGCTCCCCGGGTCCAGCAGGTTCCGCCCGTCGTACGCCAGCGACCAGTTGTTGTGCTTGCCCGACCCGTTGACCCCCGCGAACGGCTTCTCGTGCAGCAAACACACCAGCCCGTGCCGGTCCGCCACCGTGCGCAGCACCTCCATGACCAGCATGTTGTGGTCGCACGCCAGGTTCAGCTCCTCGTGGATCGGCGCCAGCTCGAACTGCGCCGGCGCCACCTCGTTGTGGCGCGTCTTCGCGGGGATGCCCAGGCGCCACAGCTCCCGTTCAACCTCCGTCATGAAGTCCAGCACGCGCGGCTTGATGCTCCCGAAATAATGGTCCTCCAGCTGCTGGTGCTTCGCCGACGCCGCCCCGAACAGCGTGCGCCCCGCCTGCAGCAGGTCCGGCCGCTGCAGGTAGAACGACTTGTCGACCAGGAAATACTCCTGCTCCGCCCCCAGCGACACCGCCACTCGCCCGTCCCCCTTCGCGCCGAAGCACCGCATCAGCCGGCGCGTCGCGTTCGTCAGCGCCTGCATCGACCGCAACAGCGGCGTCTTCTTGTCCAGCGCCTCCCCCGTGTACGCGCAGAACGCCGTCGGGATGCACAGCGTCGCCCCGTTCCCGTTGCGCTTGACGAACGCCGGGCTCGTCGGGTCCCACGCCGTGTACCCCCGCGCCTCGAACGTGCTCCGCAGCCCGCCCGACGGGAACGACGACGCGTCCGGCTCCCCAACGATCAGGTTCTTGCCCGAGAACGACTGGATGGGCTTCCCGTCCTTGAGCTCCAGAAACGCGTCGTGCTTCTCGGCCGTCGACCCGGTCAGCGGCAGGAACCAGTGCGTGTAGTGGGTCGCGCCGCGGTCCATGGCCCACTGGCGCATCGCGTGGGCGACGTCGCCGGCGACCGACGCGTCCAGCGGCTCCCCGTTGTCGATGGTCGCGAGGATCTTCCGGCAGATCTCCTTCGGCAGGTATTCCCGCATCGTCTCCCGCGTGAACACGTCCTCCGCGTACGCGATGTCCCCCGCCGCCTGCGCCGGATACGGCGGCGGCACTGGACGGCGCGCGATTGTTTCGATGCTTTCCTGTCTTGCGAAATGGCTCATGGGCGTACCTTTCCCCGGGCCTCCGGACTTCCCTTCGGCCCGCATCCCTCCATTTATGCCACCCCCCCCGCCGAAAAGCGAAATGTTTTTGAGGGTGCCCAAAGGAGAATCCTTGTCCGACCGTCCTTCGTCCCCGCCCCCTTCCCACGTTTGCAATTACATGAAACCACACGCCAATCCACACAAAACACCCATGCCTCCCCCCCATGAACACCCTCTCTTCCCGCTCCTCTCCCGCCCCCCTCCTTCCCCCCGCAGCGCGCCCCCGGTCCGTTTCCCTTCCGCACTCCGCCCTCCGTCGTTTCTTGGAACCCCCGTTCCCTCCATGCCTCCCGCCGCAGACCGGCCCCCGCCAAGCCGTCCGCTCCCGCTTCTCCGGGACCTCCCCGTCTCCCTGCATCCTTACCGAATGGCCCTCTTTTCGTTCTCGACAAATCCACGGAAATGCGGGAGAGTGCGGCCAATCGGTTTCCGGACCGGAAACGGCCGGTGCAGGTGCAACCCCCCTATCAGGACAACAGGTGCGAACATGGCAGACGACAAATCGGCGAAGAAAACGGAAAACAAGGCAGCCAGCGTCTCGACGGACGCGAACATCTGGATACAGCTGGTCGGCGCCCTCTTGCTGACGGCGCTTTTCGCCGCGGGCCTGAGCTTCGCCAACAAGGCCATCAACCCCGAGCAGTACGACGACACCGGCCACGTCATCGTCCAGGAGTCGTACCCCATGCCGCTCCTCCGCTACATCAACGGCCTGGTCAACGAACGCGGTCCCGTCCAATGGGCCGAAGTCTACTGCTTCTTCGTCGTCGTCATCTTCGTATTCCTCAAGCTCGGCATCCTCAAGAAGCAGAACCGCTACCTCGCCTCCGCGGCCGCCGACATCGGCGACGTCAACATGGACAACGACGAGGAGCTGGTGGCGCTCCGCAAGAAAATCCACGACGCGAAATGGAACTTCAAGAGCCTCCTGATGAGTCGCTTCGACAAGGGCATCGAGCTGTGGCTCGCGTCGAAGGACGTCGGCCGCATGAGCACCTGGGCCGGCACGGAAAGCGCGCGCGACAACGGCATGTCCGACCTGACCTTCACCCTCTCCCGCACGATGATCTGGGCCATTCCGATTTTCGGGTTCATCGGGACGGTGTCCGGGCTGAGCGACGCCGTCGGCGGGTTCGCCGACTTCCTCTCCGGCGCCGCCGAACTGAGCGCCATCAAAGGCGCCATCGCCGACGTCACGATTGGTCTGGGCGTCGCGTTCGACACGACGTTCCTGGCGCTGGTGCTGGTCATGATCGTCCAGTTCCCGCTGACGTCAATCATGCGCCGCGAAGTGACGCTCTTCAGCGACGTGGACGTCTACCTCGACGAACACTTCCTCTCGCGCCTGCCTTCCGCGGGCCAGCAGGCGGTCGTCATCGAGAACCTGGAAGACTCCATCGAGGCGGCCTTCCGCCGCTACATCCCCGACCCGGACCGCTACGAGGAAGTCTTCACCGACTCCATCGAGAAGGCCGGCGACGTCGTCCAGAAGCAGTTCGAGTCCTTCACCGCCAAGTACGTCGAAGCCCGCAAGACCGCGACCGACAACGAAGTCAAGGCCCTCTCCGAGGCCATGGAACACGCCCACGTGCAGGCCATGAAGCTGGCGCAGGAATACTCCCACAGCGCCGACGGCATCCGCGACTCCCTCCAGGCCAGCCTCGAAAAGGCGGCCCAGGCGGCGGCGGGCGTCTCCCAGCAGGTTTCGACCATCACCGACCTCGGCGGCCAGATCCGCGACCTCCTCCAGGTCGAAAAGGCGATGGAGAAGTCGCTCTCCGGCATCGCCCAGGCCGACAGCTTCCAGAAGACCCTCTCCCAGCTGCGCGAACACCTGCAGAACACCGACGAATTCTGCCGCAAGATGAGCAAGCCGCGGGTCATCACCTTCCGCGAAGAAGCCGTCTGACCGCCACCCGCCGGGAGGCCGACATGCTGCGGACCGAAGCGATTGCGGAAACCCTGCGCCGGACGCGCGCGGCCGCCACGGCCGCCGCCGCCCTCCTCTGCGCCGGCGCGCTGCTCGCCCCCGCCCCCGCCGCGGCGCAGCAGAACCCCATGGCGACGACCACCCTGGCCGACGGCATCCCCGGCGTCCACGGCGTCGCCCGCCATCCCGACGGCTCCGTCTACGTCACCCAGCTCGACGCCGGCCAGATCTCCGTCATCCGCAACGGCCGCGCCGAAAACGCCCTCGCCCCCGGCTGGACCGTCTCCGAAGACCTCCCCCGCTGGGCCATCAAGGACGACGTCCCCCTCTCCGCCTGGCAGGCCGCCAAGCTCGACCACCCCGGCCCCATCGCCATCTCCACCAACGGCACCCTCTTCGTCGCCGAGCAGGTGCCCAACGGCCGCCTCCTCTCCTTCCCGCCCAATCCCGAAACCGGCGCCTACGACACCGCCGTCGCCATTCCCGTCCCCTGGCTCGACCAGCAGTTCCAGTGGCACGACATCGTGGTCGACAACTACGACCGCCTCTACGTCGTCGGCATGGACGAAATCGGCCCCGACTTCATGAAATTCGGCTCCGCGCTCGTCCGCGACCAGGAAGGCGACTGGTGGGTCATGGACTTCGGTCCCTTCGCCCGCTTCAGCACCATGGCCCTTTCCGACCGCCAGGACGCCATGCTCCTCGGCGACAAGGCCCACGGCAACGTCTCCTGGTGGGAAGTCAACCGCCACATCATGATGGGCGGCAGCCCGGAAGTCGCCGGCCGCTCCTCCCTCCAGTCCCTCGCCTTCTACCCCGACGGCTCCTTCGTCATCGGCCAGATCGACTCCCCCACCGCCGCCTCCGTCGTCCGCATGGACCCCTTCTCCGGCCAGCAAGTCCCCCTCGTCTCCGGCCTCAAGTCCCTCGGCGACATCGCGATGGACCGCGCCAAGGGCTGCCTCTACATCACCGACCCCGCCGCCGGCCGCGTCATCGAGGCCACCCCCAACCCGCCGATGGCCTACAACGAAGTCGCCATCCGCCAGATCGTCCGCTCCATCGAAGGCATGAGCGGCGTCGCCTCCGAAGCCCCCGCCTTCCTCAACAACTTCTTCGACCGCCTCCAGGACGCCGCCAAGGACCTGCTCCCCGACGACTCCACCCACTCCGTCCAGTTCACCCTTTCCGACATCGCCGGCAAGATGCCGATCGTCGCCGGCCGCGTCCAGACCGTCGTCACCGTCGAGGGCGCCGAAGCCGACCCCATCGACACCCTCGAATTCTTCCTCCTCTTCCCCTCCAAGTTCGTCATGACCGAGGACTCCGCCACCCCCTCCCTGAGCTTCTTCTCCCTCAAGCGCAAGAGCGGCAAGATCGAGCAGACCAAGCCCGTCTTCAAGAACGACGTCGGCGTCTACCGCCTCTCCGGCACCAACATCTTCAAGATCGGCACCAGCTCCGGCGGCCTCTACGTCCCCGTCGTCACCTGCGGCCTCAAGCCCTCCGACGACGGCATCGGCATCGACCTCGCCTTCCTCGGCACCGGCGTCTACGACGACTACTACCTCTCCCTCTTCCAGGGCCCCATGCAGCAGACCGCGACGCTCGTCGTCAACGCCGACGGCTCCGGCACCAACGACGCCTCCACCGTCACCTACGAAGCGACCTTCATGGAAGAAGCCACCATCGAAGGCCTCAAGGGCAAGAGCCAGGAAAAGATGTCCAACCTCCTCATCTCCGGCTTCTCCGGCGGCGGCGCCGGCGCCAACCGCTCCGTCGGCTGGCTCCGCCTCGGCAAGTTCCCCGCCCAGGCCACCGTCTCCTACGGCGACAGCGACACCGCCATCGCCCTCGCCGGCGCCGGAGGCCTCAAGGACGTCCTCGACAAGAAGGAACTCGAACTCCGCCAGGCCGCCGCCGCCGAACTCGCCACCGAAGAGGAAGAAGAAGTCGGCGAGACCGTTTCCGAAGAACTGATTTCCGCCGCCCACGCCGCCGCCGCCGCCCAGGCCGCCGCCGCGGACGAAGCCGATGCCGGCGCCGGCGGAGCCGTAGAGGAAGACGACGCCCCATGAAAGACTCCTCCGTAGACACCAGCGGCTTCCAGAACATCGTGCTGATGCTCATCGGCGTCCTCATGGTGATGCTGATTTCCAACGTCGTCACCATCATTTCCAACCCCGACAACATCAAGATCGGCGCCCTCGTCACCGGCGGTGTCTACGGCGAGGACGAAACCAAGAGCGTCGCCATGCCCAAATTCCAGAACATGCGCCAGGACCCCGTCTACATCGACGTCGAGGCCAACCGCATGATCATCTACGAACCCTCCTACCGCCCCTACGAAGTCCTCGCCCGCGAACTCCTCCTCCCCGGCAACGACTTCGAGGAATTCCTCGACTGGATCGAAGCCCGCAAGACCACCCGCTACGTCGTCCTCCTCCTCCGCCCCGGCTCCGCCAAGTTCCAGCGCCGCCTCCGCCAGATCTGCCGCGACCGCGGCATCGACGTCGGCTTCGAACCCTGGGACGCCGGCCGCACCATCGAAATCGCGGGCGCCGCCCAGGGCGCCCTCCGCATCCGTCCCGCCCGTTCCACCCTCGAAGCCCAGGGCATCGACCCCGACCTCTTCTGGAGCCTCCAGGGCGTCGAGGGCGCCGCCGCCGGCGGCGACGCCGGGGCCGCCGGCGGGGACACCGGCGGCGACGATGCCGCCGCACCCGCACCCGCCGCCACGGCGGAGGAAGGAGCATAGCCATGGCCGCCAAGGGCCCATCCATGGATTTGAGTTCCTTCCAGGACATCATGACGTGCATCCTGGGGATCCTGATCCTGATCATTCTGCTCACCGGCATCGACGCCTCCCAGATCACCGTTTTGGTCGCCACGCCGAAGGAAGACTCCGCCGACGACAAGACGCCGGCCTTCTTCGAGTGCCGCGCCAACCAACTCTTCTACATCTCCCTGAAGGAGCTCGGCGAAGTCTGCGACAAGAAGACCGAAGCCCTCAAGGACCTCTCCCAGGGCAACGAAGCCGAATTCCTCAAGCAGGCCGCCCAGTCCATCCTCTCCTACAACGGCTTCAACCTCGACTACACCTACGCCCTGATGGGCCGCTACGTCCTGACCCCCGACTACGAAGCCGAGGGCTACAAGATGGAGAACTACCCGGTCGAAGACGAAACCATGTGGTTCGGCTCCAAGCTGGCCGCGCTCGATCCCCAGACCGCGTTCATCTGCTTCTTCGTCCGCCCCGACAGCTTCAACATCTTCCAGAAGGCTCGCGGCATCGCCTGGCTGCGCGGCTTCAACGTCGCCTGCGAACTCCAGGACGCCGCCAACCCCATCGTCATCGGCCCCGGCGGCGAACGCGTCCTCCAGCAGTAGGCCGACTCCCCCTTCTTCCCCCTTGCCCCCTCCGCGGGGAGGGCCGCGCTTTGCCGCGGCCGCGCGCACCGTGTGTTCCCGGCACGTCCCTGGAACGCCCTTTCCTTCATGCAACTGCCATTCCGCACGGCGGGCAGGGGACTGCCCGCCCTACCAGCCCGTTGTTGGGAGGTGCGGCTTCCAGCCGCGCCTTGACGGATGGAGCGTGGGGAGGCAAAGGGGGGAATGGAATGGGGAAAAAGTTTTCCAATGGTTGGAAAACTTTTTTCCAATCATTGGAAAATGGGCGAATAATTTTTCCAATCATTGGAAAAATCTGGATGAATTTTCCAACCATTGGAAAGTTTTTTTCCAATCATTGGAAAACTTGCGGAGGGGGCGGGGAGGGAGGCGTATGCGGCCGTGTGCATGCGGGGGACTGGCCGCTCACTTCGGCCGCCGCCGCCCCGGCAGGACGCGCGACACCGCGCCCGCCAGTCCGGCGCGCGAGGGGGCGTCGAGCAACAGGCGCCACGAAAGGGCGGCGAAGGCCGCGGCCAGTCCGGCGGTCGCCGCCAGCCGCGGGCCAAGGGCGCCGATGGCGCCGATGGCGGGCAACGGCGCCAGCAGCAGCAGCACCGCCAGCGCCGCGCGGGCGATGTCGCCGGCGGCGCGCGGCACCCGGCGGAGCGCCATCGGGTACAGGACCAGGGCTTCGATGCCGCAGCGGACGGACCAGACCGCGGCCATTCCGGTGATGCCCCAGCGGCGCGTCGCCCATACCGCCGCCAGCAGGAACGGCACCAGCTCGGCCAAGTGCCAGCGGGCCGCCAGGTCGGGCCGCCCCGCGCTCTGCAGGAGGGAAAAGGCCAGGTAGGCCAGGGAATAGAGGTAGATGCCCGCGGACATGGTGCGGAGAATCGGCGCCGCCGCCGCCCCCACGTCCGGCCCCACCCACCAGGCCAGGAATTCAGGGGCCAGGGCGTGGATGCCCAGCACCGCCGGCGCCATCGCCAGCGCCAGCCACTTGACCGCACGGCCGAACAGGCGGTCGGCTTCCGGCGAGCCGCCCGCAAAATGCATCGTAAGCGGCGGGAACAGGGCCGACACCCACGCGCGCGGGAGAATCAGCAGCTTCACCACCAGCTCGGACGCGACGCTGTAGTGCGCCACGTTCGCCAGCGTGCGCTCGGCGCCGACCACGAAGCGGTCGATCTGCAGCATCACCGGCATGGTGACGTTCGAGACCGTCAGCCACCCGCCGAACGTCAGCAGCGGGCGCACCATCGCCCGGTCGGCGCGTACGCCGGCCCGCAGCCCCGGCACCAGGCACAGGCAGCCCGCCAGGTAGACCGCCAGCTCCGCCAGGCGCACCGCCACCAGCGCCGACACCACCCACACCAGGCTCTTCGTGAACGCCAGCACCGCCAGCGGCGCCAGGAAGGTCCCCATCCCCACCGGCACCCGCACCAGGTTGATCAGCCGGAAGTTCTGGTTCGTCTCCAGCATCCCCACCAGCCCCGTCACCGCGATCGTGAACGGCAGCGCCGCCGCCACCACCAGGAACGCCGCGCGCACTTCGCCCTGCATCGCCGGGGGGATCGCCAGGCGCGTACCCGCCAGCCAGCCCGACAGGCCCGCCAGCGCCAGGCCGCCCGCCAGGCCGAGCACCGCCATCATCATCAGCCCCGTCCAGAAGATGCGCGGCACGTCGCCGCGGCGGCCCAGGCCGATCGCTTCGGCCGTCAGTTTCGTCATCGCACGCCCCATCCCCAGGTCCAGCAGGTTCAGGTAGCCCACCAGCAGCCAGACCAGCGACAGTACCCCGAACCGCTCCTCGCCCAACCCCCGCAGCAGCAGCGGGAACGCAAAGAACGCCGCCAGCATCGGCGCGCACAGCCCGAACAGGTTCCATCCCGTGTAGCCCGCGATCTTGCGTCCCGTGGGGATCGGCGCGCCGCCGGGCGGCGGCGGGGGCGCGGACGGGGGCGGCGGGGGTTGGCGGGGGGCGGCGGTCACGGCGGGTAGAGGGGGTTGGCGAGGTCGAGGCCGCTCGCGGCCCCCGGCAGGCGCTGCCAGGGACGGCGCCGCCCGGGACCCGGCAGGCACGGCAACCACGCGTGCTTCAGCCGCATGATCTGGTACGGCGGCTGCCCCGCTTCCGCCAGGTGCCGCCCGAACAGGCGGTCGGAACACGCCGTGCGGAAGCCCACCGCGCGCGCCGCCTCGATCGATTCCCGCGACGACACCGCCCACGGGAAGCACATGTGCGCGATGTCCTTGCCCAAGGCCGCCGACAGCGTTTCGCGGCTCCGCCCCAGGTCCTCCCGCAGGGCCGCCATCCGCTCCTCCGGCGTCTCCCGGCGCCCCGCCGGCGCGTTGGCCAGCACCCGCCGCAGGACGTCCCGCCAGCCGGGCCGCCCGAAGAAGGCTTCGCCGCCGCCCGCGCGCACCGCTTCGGTGCACGCCTCGAACGCCTCCGGCGCGCGCCACGCCAATACGTCCGACAGCCGGGACCGGGTTTGCCGCAGCGGCGCCCCCAGGTCGCCCCGGGAAAGGAAACGCGGGCCGCCCGGCGCATCCACCCACGGCACGTCGTGGGGATGGATCCGCGCGCCGGGCTCCAGGAAGCCCGTCACCGCCGGGTCCGACGGCACCTGCGCGTGGCGGTATGAATGCGCCTGGATGTCCACACGCCCCGACGCTTCCAGCGCGCGCAGCTCGGCCCAGGTGCAGAACATCGGGTCCTCACGGTCGATCCGCGCGGGGGGCGCTTCCCCGGACGGCGGCGCCGGGCGTGGGGAGGACGGACCGTCGGGGACGCGCGCGGGGCTGACGTAGGCGATCGCCCGCAGGCCGTACTCCGCCAGGAGCGGGCCGACCGTGAACCACAGGCTGCTCCACGCATCGTCGAACGTCAGCGCCACCGCCCGCGGGCCCGGCGAAACCCCGCGCAGCACCCACGCCTCCAGCTCGTCCGCGCCGATGGTGCGGCAGCCGCTCTCCGCCACGTGCCGGAAGTACGGCTCGAGCCCCGCGCGCGAGGACTCGTGGAAGTGGAACACCGGCACCGCCCGCCGCGGAAAGCCCCCGCCGAACAGGAACGCCGGATAGCGCCCCGTCGCCACGTCCAGCACCCCCCGCCACGCCGTCTTCCGCTCCTGGAACGGCAACCGCCGCGGCCGCCCCCCCGCCACCGCCCGCATCCCCTCCCCCGTCACCGCACCCTCATCCCTTCCACTGTCTTTTCCGCTTTCCACGCCCCTGCCGCCGCCCATGCCACATTCCATGCCACGTTCCGGACCATGTTCCATGCCACATTCCGGGCCGCGGCTTGTGTCGCGTTCAGTGCCATCTCCCATGACACGTCCCTTGCCGCATTCCTTGCCACTTTCCATGCCGCCCACTCTACCCCCTCCCCCCTCCCCGGTAAAGCCGCAATTGCCCACGCCCCCCATCCTTTGCAATCACATGAAATCTCTTGACTTTCCGTTGTTTCCCATGCAGGATGCCCCCATGTCCATCCTCGGCAACGCCCTCAAGAAAACCTCCAGGACCATGGAGGACCTCAGCAGAGGCCCCGACATCGCGCCCGACTACGCGTTCCCGGTGGTCGCCCCGGTTGTCCTCGCGCTGGCGGCCGGCGTGTTCGGCACGTACCTCGCCAGCGAGACCGGCATCGCTCTCGTGCGCGAACTGAAGCGCCGCCAGCGGCTGCACGAAAAGCGTCCCGACAGCCCCTCGCTGCGCGGTTCCCCCACCCCGGAGGAAATCGAGGCCGACGGCGAAATCGATCCCCGGACCCTCGCGGTGCGCCTGCGGCTGGGTTCCCGCCTGGCCGACCTGGAGCCCACGCTGGACACCAGCCTCCGCCACAAGGAGCTCCGGAACGGCCAGAAGCGCATCAAATCCCGTGCGCCGGGCCTGAAGGGATGGCTGAACGACCGCAGGATCACCGTCAACTACAGCACCCTCGTCCGCTACAAGAAACTCGCCCAGCGCCTCCGCCAAGTGCTGTCGCTGGATGAGCGCCTGCCGCTGGAATGGCTGCTGCCGGGCGCGGTTCCGGAGGTGGAGATTCCGCTGGACCTGCGGGAGGCGTACGCCACCGCGAAGCGGCGTTTTGCGCGGATGTTGCGCGAACACCCCAATTTCAGCAGGCTGTCCCGCCATGTGGAGGACAAGCTCGGGGTCCGCCAGCTGCTCGCGGTGCGCCGCGCGCGGCGGCGGGAGAAAGAGGAGAGGTGGGTACGGCGGAGGCTGGCGAAAAACGCCCGCGCCAACGCCGCGGCGGTCGCGAAGCGCGGGAAGTATTCGGTGAAACTCGCGCCCGACCGCGTGGAGGCCACGAAGCAGGAACTCATACGGTTCCTGCAGGCACGGGATTTGCCAAGGCCGCTGGTTCATTTGCGCAACAAGGTCATCCACTGGATGCGCACGGAGGCGTGCAGGGGCTGAGGGGAATTGTCGGGGGAATGCAAGCCGCATGGGGGGAGTGTGGCCAAGGGATGGCAGGAAACGCCATGGAAGTAGGGGAGACGACGCGGCTCGGGCGGGGAAGGGCGGTTTCCAATGGTTGGAAAAGAAGTTTCCAATGGGTGGAAGGCCGGATCGGGCGGCGGGAAGCCCGTTGCGCCCAGCGTAGGCCAGGAGAGAGGAGGGAGATGGAAATGAAGATTTCGAAGGATTTTCCTTATTTTCACGTGATTGCAAAAGTGGGAGGGACGATGGATGGGAGGTGGTTGGTTGGCGGGGGGCGAGGGTGGATGAGCAAGGAGAGGTGGGCTGGCGGTGGATGGGGAGTGGGCGCTGGGGAAGGGATGGGGCGCGGCAGGAAGAATTGAGTACTGCCCACAGCTGTGGACGCAACGGGGAAGAGGCGCGGCGGGGGGCGGCGGGGGAAAAAGCGGTGGGTCAGCGGGCGATGCCGCGCTGGCTGGAGCGGATGAAGGAGACGAAGTGGTCGAGTTCGGGGGAGTGGGGGAGTTCGGCGTCGATGCGGGCGAGGGCGGCATCGGTCAGGAGGGAGCTGCGGTAGACGATCTTGTAGGCCTGGAGGAGGGCGTGGCGGGTTTCGGGGGGGATGCCGTGGCGTTCGAGGCCGATCTTGTTGGTGCCGTAGACCTTGACGGGGTCGCCGTCGGCCGTCATATAGGGGGGGATGTCCTTGACGGCTTTGGTGCAACCGCCGAGGATGCACATCCGGCCGATCCGCACGAACTGGTGGACGCCCGCCATGCCGCCGAGGATGGCGTCGTCCTCGACGACGACGTGGCCGGCGAGGGTGGCGTTGTTCGCCATGATCACGCGGTCGCCGACGATGCAGTCGTGGGCGACGTGGACGTAGGCCATGAGGAGGCATCCGGAGCCGACGCGGGTTTCGCCGTCCTCGTAGGTCGCACAGCTGAGGGTCGCGCATTCGCGGATGACGGTGTTGTCGCCAACCCGCAGCCCCGGCTTCCCGCCCTTGTACTTCAAATCCTGCGTCTTGCCGCCCACCGACGCGAACGGCCAGACCTCGCAGCCCGAACCAAGAACCGTACGCCCGGTCACGCTCACGTGGGAACGCAGGACGGTCCTGTCGCCGATGGCGACGTCTGGACCGACCACGCAGAAGGGGCCGATCTCGACATCCTCTCCCAGCCGCGCGCCCGGGGCGACCACGGAGGAGGGATGGATGGTGACGGCCATCGTCAGCGCCCTCCGCCGAACATCATCTCGGCCTCGCAGGCCACTTCGCCGTCCACGAGCACGCGGCCCTGGGCGCGGGCCATGCCCATGCGGATGCGGAGCATGCGGATTTCCATGCGCATCTGGTCGCCGGGGCGGATGATGCGGCGGAAGCGCGTCTTGTCGACACCCACGTAGTAGCAGGTCCCGCCCTCGTTGCCGAAAATCTGGTTGAGGAGGACGCCGGCGGTCTGGGCCATGGCTTCGAGCTGGAGGACGCCGGGGAAGACGGGATCGCCGGGAAAATGTCCCTGGAAGCACGGCTCGTTGGAGGAGACGTTCTTGATGCCCACGATCCATTCCTTGCCGTCGCACTCGACGATGCGGTCGACCATGATGAACGGGAAGCGGTGGGGGAGGATGTCGAGGATTTGCTTTGAATCGTAGGTGGTTTCCACGGAGAGGCTCCTTTCGTTTGCTGCGCCCAGAAAGCGAGGGTTTTGTACCATGCGCGGGGCTGCGCGGCAAGCCCGCTTTCGGGAATGTGTCGCGTGGGTTTCACAACAAGGAACGGGGCGCGGCTTGCAGCGGTCTGCTGCCACGCGCGGGTCCAGGCGTCACGTGGGGGGGATGGGGGGCGCGGGCGAGGGGCGGAGGGGTCCGGAAAGCGGGCTTGCGCGGCGGGCGGGGGGCGGGTAGATTGGCGGGGCCATGCACGAGTTCGCCAACTATGTTTTCGATTTCTACGGAACGCTCGTCGATGTCCGCACCGACGAGAACAAGCCCGCCCTGTGGCGCTTCATGGCGGATTTCTATGGCGCGCACGGGTGCCTCTTCGACCCAAGCGACCTGCGGGACGCGTTCTGGCGGTTCGACGCGGAGGAGCGGGAGGCGGCGCGGAAGCGGTCGGGGTGGGCGCATCCCGAAATCCGCATCGAGCGGGTGTTCCTGCGGTTGCTGCTGGAGACGCCCGCGCGGTTCTGCGGGGTGCCGGTCGGGGGGCGTCCGGTACGCGAATGGCGTCGGCAGTATGCGCGCGACCCGGAAGCCGCGCTGGCCGCGCTCCGGGACGGCGACTGGGTGGCGGCCGTCGCGAATGCCTTCCGGATCCTGGCGCGCGAGCGGCTGTGCCCATACCCGGACACGTTCCCCGTGCTGCGCGAGCTCGTGCGGCGAGGGAAGCGCATCTACCTGCTGAGCAACGCCCAGGGCGTGTTCACCCGGCCCGAAATCGGCGCGGTCGGGCTGGATGCGTTCTTCCCCGCGCCCCGAATTTCGTCGGAGGCCGGCATGATGAAGCCGCAGCGGGAGTTCCTCGACGGGCTGATGCGCGAGGAGGGGCTCGATCCGCGCGAGACCGCCTTCGTCGGCAACGAAATGCGTTCCGACATGGCTCTCGCCTTGCGTTGCGGCGTGCAGGGCATTTTCCTGAACACGGGCGGGATGCCGGAGGAGTCGTTGCGGACGGAGGTTTCCCGGTTGATGGCGGACGAGC
Source organism: Kiritimatiellia bacterium (assembly GCA_017540905.1). Classification (GTDB taxonomy): domain Bacteria; phylum Verrucomicrobiota; class Kiritimatiellia; order CAIQIC01; family Lenti-01; genus CACXEY01. The sequence goes on from JAFYAC010000046.1 coordinate 51,010, forward strand.
GGGCGCCGGCGGGGAGCAGGCCGTGGGTGGTGGGGTCGGGGCGGTTGGGGGAGGTGTTGTAGGGGGGGGATGGGGGCGAGGGGGGGATGGGGGATGCAAGGGACGGGGGCTGGACGCCCCTGCGCCACGGGTTGGTGGGTGAAGTGGACGCGGGGCGCCAAGGGCAGAAGGTGGGGAACGGGGGCGCTCCAACGTCACCGATGCCAACGGTCAAAGGATGTTGGCAAACAGGCTGCTGTTTAGTCGTACTCGAAAATGGACACGACCACGCCGTTCGAGACGGTCACGTCGATGCCGCGGTTGTACCAGCTGTTCACGTTGTAGGAGTGGAGGCCGTCACGTCCCCCCGTGGGGCGGCCCATGACCTCGACGAGTTCCTCGAACGTCATGCCGATGTACAACCGCTTCATCAGATGGGGAATCGCCGGTTCTTGCAGTTCGACCCAGCGGGACTTCCAGGCCCAGGTGGGGGCGCATGACGGAAGGGAAATCAGGAGAAGCAGGAAGAGGAGCGGTATCACCACGATGATGGCCACGAATGAGAGGAGCCATGTCCTGATTGGACGGGAATGGGAAGCGGAGGGTTTCATGGGGGCAAGGTGGGGAAAAATGGCAGGAAAGGCAAGGTTTTTCAGTAATTGCAAACATGGGATGAGAGGGGCGGGGGGGGGCGGGGGGGGGG
>JAFYAC010000047.1 GCA_017540905.1 Kiritimatiellia bacterium
GGACGAGGACGAGGTTGTGGAGGGTGAGGAAGTCGGCGAGGGCCTGGTCGGCGGCGGCTTCGGCGGCGCGGGCGCGTTGTTCGGCGGCGGCCTCGGCGGCGCGGGCACGGTGGCGGGAGACGAGGAGGCCGATGCCGAGGAGGAGGAGCAGCAGGAGGGCGAGGAGGACGAGGAGGCCGACGGGGAAGCGGCGCTTTTTGGCGGGTTTTTCTTCCGGGGCGGGTTCGGGGGCGGGGGCTTCGGCGGGGGCGGGTTCGGGGGCGGGGGTGTCGGGGGGGTCGGGGGCGTCGCCGGAGGGGGCGGCGGGCTCGGGGGAGGGGTACACGAGGGGGGGCCAGGGGGCGTCGGCGGGGCCGACGGCGAGGGCGGTGGTGCCGAAGTGGAAGACGTGGGCGGGCTGGAGGGTGCGGGGGGCCTCGCCGGGGGCTTCGAGGGTCACGGCGGAGGAGTCGGCGGAGACGGAGAGGGTGATGGGGGCGTCGGGGAGGGTGGGGTCGGCGAGGACGATGTCGCAGGCGTCGGTCTTGCCGACCGTGGCGGGGACGCCGGGGACGAGGGCGATCTCGGCGCCTGCGTTGGGGCCTTGGAGGATTTTGAGGAGGAAGTTCACAGTTTAAGCCTCCCGAGGGGTTGGATGTTGATCTCGGAGGAGAGCTCCTGGAAGGAGAGGACGGGCAGTTCGTAGTAGTCCTTCTCGATCATCTTGCGGAAGTAGCGGCGGATGTCCACGGAGACGATGACGACGGGTTTCTGCGGGATGCGCGCGAGGTCGCCGATGGTGCGGCGGACGACGGCCAGGATGGCGCGGACGGTGGCCGGGTCCATCGCCAGGTAGGAGCCGCCGGAGGTCTGGCGGACGGACTTGCGGATCTTTTCCTCCAGGGAGGGGTCGAGGAGGTAGGCGGCGACGATGTTCTGGCCGCCGGAGAATTTGTAGGAGATGTAGCGGGAAAGGGCGGAGCGGACGTATTCGACGAGCAGGACGGTGTCTTTTTCCTTCTGGCCCCATTCGATGAGGGTCTGGGTGATGCGCTTGAGGTCGCGGATGCAGATGCCTTCCTGGACGAGGCGCTGGAGGACGTCGGTGATCTTCTGGAGGGGCAGGACGCGCTGGACTTCCTTGACGAGTTCGGGGGCCTCCTTCTCCATGTGGTCGAAGAGGAGGCGGGTCTCCTGGAGGGAGAGGAATTCGTGGGCGTAGCGGCGGAGGACGCCGGAGAGGTGGTAGGAGAGGACGCCGCCGAGGTCGAGGCGGGGGACGCCGGATTCTTCGAGGAGGCGGGCGTCTTCTTCCTTGACCCAGCAGGTGTCGTGGCCCGCCAGGAAGGGTTTGCCGGTCTCGAAGGGGATGCCCGTGGCGGCCAGGTTCTCGGAGGTTTCGAGGGCGAAGACGTGGCCCTTGAGGAGGACGCCCTCGGAGACGGGGACTTCGTTGACGAGCAGGCGGTAGCGGCCGTCGGACATGCCGGGGTTGAGGGAGAGGTTGATGCCCGGGAAGGGGACGCCGAGGTCGTGGTAGAGGGCCCGGCGGATGTCCATGATCTGGTTGTTGAGGGTTTCGTAGGAGAGGGCGGTGCGGATGTCGGCGTCGATGTCCACGGTGAGGGGCGTGACCATGGAGAAGTCGTCGCCGTCCTTGCGCTTGGGCTTGCGCGGGGCGCCGTCGGTGGACGGGGCGGCCGCGGCGAGGGGGTCTTCCTGGCGGGCGGCGGCCGCGGCGGCGAGCTTGGCGCGGTGCATGAGGGCGGAGCCGATGGCCGCCACGACGACCGCCAGGCCGAAGAGCTGGGGCTTGGGGAAGCCCGGGATGCAGCCGATGAGGGCGATCATCACGGCGCCGAGGAGGAGGGAACGGGGCTGGGCGAAGATCTGGTTGATGATGTCCTGGCCGAGGGGCTTGGCGTTTTCGTCGCCGACGCGGGTGACGATGACGCCGGAGGTGATGGAGATGAGCAGGGCCGGGATCTGGGAGACGAGGCCGTCGCCGATGGTCAGGATGCCGAAGCGCTTGAGGCACCAGGCGGCGTCGTGGCCGTACATGAGCATGCCGATGAGGATGCCGCCGATGATGTTGATGGCGGTGATGATGATGCCGGCGACGGCGTCGCCCTTGACGAACTTCATGGCGCCGTCCATGGCGCCGTAGAGCTGGGATTCCTGGGAGAGTTCGGCGCGGCGCTGCTTGGCGGTCTCCATGTCGATGGCGCCGGCGCGCATGTCGGCGTCGATGGACATCTGCTTGCCGGGCATGGCGTCCAGGGTGAAGCGGGCCGCGACTTCGGAGACGCGCTCGGCGCCCTTGGCGATGACGACGAACTGGACGATGGTGATGACCAGGAAGATGACCGCGCCCACGACGAAGTTGCCGCCGACGACGAAGTTGCCGAACGTCTGGATGATGGAACCGGCCGCGTTGGGGTCCTGGGAGCCGTGCAGGAGGATGCAGCGGGTGGTCGTGACGTTCAGGGCGAGGCGGAAGAGGGTGGTGAACAGCAGCATCGACGGGAAGGTCGAGAAGGCCAGCGCGCGCGGCAGGTAGAGGGACAGCATCAGCAGGACCGTCGAAAGCATGATGTTGACCGAAATCAGCAGGTCCACCACCGGCGCCGGCAGCGGGATGATCAGCAGGCCGATGATGCATACGACGAGCGCCGCGAGGACGAGGTCGCCGAAGCGAGAAAGGGCGTTTACGATGCCGGAGAAGCCGCGTCCCATGGTCAGGTCTCCAACAGGGCCAGGCGGCAACGCTCGAAGAGGTCGGCGTCCGCGAGGAGGGTTTCGATTTCGGCGGCCGCGGCGTCGGCGGTGTCGGTGCGCTTGCCGCGGAGGGCCTTGAGGGTGCCGCGCGCCGTGCGGTCGAAGCCGGAGGCGGTGCGCAGGGCGGGCGGGTTCGCCGCGACCAGCGCGGCGAGGATTTCGGAGCCGACGGACTGGTCGGTCGGGAAGAGGCTGTCGACGGCCTGCGAAACGGTGGTGGCGCCCGGGAGCAGGGCCTTCTGCTCCTGCCCGGAGGCGGGGGAGTCGATGACGTCGGCGTAGCCGGCGGCGCCGATGCCGACGTCGAAGCGGAGGGGTTCGGTGGTGCGGGAGATGTTCAGGCTCACGGGGCGCCTCCGAAGTCGAGCGCGATGCGCCAGAGGGCGTTGAAGGCGGTGTTGAGGGCCGGAAGGGTCACTTCGCGGTCGGCCAGCCGGGCCGCGAACACGGCGCGGGAGGTCTTCGGGAGGTAGCCGGCGCGGAGCTTGAAGCCGTGGCGCGCCGCGGGATGGGCGGAGTGCAGGATGCGGCGCGCGGCGTCCGGCGTCGCGGGGGAGGGGACCGTCACGGCGACGACGAGCGAGTCGTAGGCGTGCTCGAGGCGCAGTTCGAGGCCGGTCTCGAAGGAGAGGGCCGCGGCCCCGCGCTCGTTGAGGGCGAAATCGTCCAGCCCGGCCGCGCGGCCGAAGTCGCGCACGATGGCGTCGATCCAGGCGGGTGCGCTCATGCGGCGCCTCCGTGGGATTGCTGTTCTTCTTCTTCGGCCTCCTCTTCGAGGGAGACGAGGCCGTCGAGGTGCTCCTGCGCGGCGTCGACGAGGCGCTGGCGGTCGCTTTCGCGGGCGAAGAGGCGCGGGGAAAGCTGGCGGAAGAGGGCGGTCAGCTCGCGGGCGAAGTCCATCTGGGCGAGGAGCTTGCGCATGCCGCATTCGCCGATGAGCCCGGCGATGGCGCCGGCGGCGACGAAGGCCTGCTCGGTGAGGTCCAGCACGCGGCCCGACAGCTGTTCGCCGTTCAGCCGGCAGGGGTCGCCGAACTGGGTCCCCATGCGGGCGCCGAGGGCGGTGAGCTTGTCGAGGACGGTCTGGAGGACCTGCACGCACTGGAGGTCGCCGAGGATGCGGTCGAGCGCTTCGCGGGCCAGCGAGGGGTTGGAGGCTTCGAGGTCGGCGCCGCAGCCGGCGATGAGGAAGTTGATGGCGTCCTGCAAGCCGCCGGGGCCGCGCTGGGCGAGGAGGGAGCGGAAGCATTCCTGGGGCTTGGTGAAGCCGACGACTTCGCTGCGGTAGAGGTCGCGCAGATCCTGCATCTCGGCGGGCGTGGAGGCGCGGGCGTTGACTTCGGAGGCGAGGTTGATGCCGGCGCGGACTTCGGCGCCCTTTTCCTGGAGGAGGCGGGTCTTGGCTTCGGTGAGGAGCGTGCGGAGGAGGTCTTCGCCCTCGCCCAGGGACTGCTCGAGGATGTCGAGCATCGCGAACTGGTGGGAGGGGTCGGAGGAGCCGCGGGCGAGGGCCTTGAGGATTTCGCGCGCGTCGGGCGGGGTTCCGGCGGCGGCGGAGTTGCGGAAGGAGCGGAGGGTGCGGGCGAGGAAGTCGCGGCCCGGCATGTCGGGCATGAGGGCGGCCCAGGTCTCCACGGCGCGCACGAGCGCGGAGCGGGGGCCCTGCATCTCGCCGAGCTTGCGCTCGGTGATGCGCTTCATGGCCTTTTCCTCGAACTGGAAGGAGAGCTCTTCCATGGAGTCCATGAATTCGGCCATGGGGTCGTCTTCGACGATGAAGGCGGTCCCGAGGAGTTCGCCGGTCTTGGGAGAGGCGACGGTCGGCGTGGTGGTGGCCTGGGCGAGCTCCTGCATGGCCTCGGCGCGCCCGGCGTAGGTCTGGCGGAGGATTTGGGCGGGGTCGAAGGCCATCAGGCGGCCCTCCTTTGCCAGGGGAAGCGGGGGGCGGGAAGGACCGGCGCGGGGGTGCCTTCGATCCAGACAAGGCAGGGTCCGTGGAAGTGCAGGAGCAGGTCGCGCGGGGGGCGGGGGAGGATCAGATCGCGCAGGCGCAGCCGCGGGCAGTAGCCGGTGGGGCGGGGTCCGGTCCACGCGACGACGCACCCGGGGCGCACGGAAAGGGTGCCGCCCTCCGACACCTGCACGCGCGCGGTGCGGGCGGCCGTGGCCATGACGACCCAGGCGTTCGGTCGTTGGATCGTTGGATCGTTGGATCGTTGGATCGTTGAATCGTTGGAGGTTTCGCCGGGGTGGTCGAACTGGGTGACGCAGAAGGAGCCCTTGGCGCTCAGGGGGACGGGGCGCACGACTTCGGCGCCGCGGCGGGCGGAGGCGGGGGCGACGAGGACCTTCGCGGAAACGGCGTGTATGGGGGCCGCACAGGGGATGTGGGTCAGGAAGGGGCGTTCGGCGGTGGCGCAGCGTGCGGGGCCGTCCAGCTCCACGAGGTCGAGGGCGGCGCGGTCCGGCACGCGCCAGCCGGTGCGGCGGCGGCGGGTCATGGCGCCCTCGAAGGCGGCGGGCTGGGAGGGGGCCAGCAGCCAGAGGCCGGCGCCGATGGCGGCGAATCCGTTGGCGATGTCCACGCGGCCTTCCATGGGAGTCACTTCCAGACGGTTTCCCCTTCTTCGACGGGTTCGGGGCCGGCGTTGGCGGCGTCCTCGAGTTCGCGCTGGCGTACGCGCTCGGCCTCCTCGGCCTCGACGAGGCGCCATTCGCGTTCGTCGGCCTTCAGGCGGCGGCGTTCGTCGCGGCGGCGCAGCTGGCGCATTTCGCGCTCGTGGTTGAGTTCGGCGCGGCGGCGGGCGAGGCGGTCCTCGTCCTGCTCGCGGCGGCGCTCGGCGGTGTCGGCGCGCTCCAGGGCGCGGCGGGCGCGCTCGGCGTCGGAGGCCTCGGCGTCGTCCTCGAGCTGCTCCTCGTCGGTGATGTCGCGCAGGCGGGTGGACTGGAGGCGGGCGAGCATCTCGGTGTCGGCGTCGACGACGTGCGGGGTCAGGATGAACATGCGCTGGACGGTGGTCTTTTCGCGGGAGGCGCCGCCGAAGAGCCAGCCGATGAGCGGCAGGTCGCGGAGGTAGGGGATGCCCCAGCCGGCGTCTTCGTCGATGTCCCGGAGGTAGCCGGCCAGCATGATGGATTCGTTCTCGAAGACCGCGGTCTGGGTGAGCAGCGTGCTGGAACGGGTCATGGGCATGGCATCGACCGTGATGGCCTCGAAGCCGCCGTCGTCGAGTTCCATGGAAAGCCAGATCTGGTTGGCCATCCCGGGGGCCTCGGAGGGGATGATGCGGGGCTTGATGCTGAGCTTGGTGCCGGCGGAGACTTCCTCGAGGGTGGCGACCTCGGTGCCGATGACGCGGGCGCGGTAGCTCTGGGTGTCGGTCATTTCCGCGGCGAGGTTGTTGACGGTGAGCAGGGAGGTGCGGGAGATGGAGCGGGCGCGGCCCTTCTGGCGCAGGGCGGTGAGGGAGAGGGAGAGGGCGTAGGTGTCGTGGATGTGGGTGAGGGCGCCGGCGAGGCCCTTGCCGGCGAGGTCCTCGGCGGCGAAGAGGTTGGCGGCGTTCATCCCGGCGGCGCCGGAGATGTCGTGGCCGCTGTCGGCGAACTGGAGCGAGAGCTGCCAGTCCAGGGCGTCGTTCTTGGAGAGTTCGACGACGGTGACGTGGATTTCGACGAGCTTCTGCGGGACGTCGAGTTCGCGGATGAGCCGCTCGTACATGGGGCGGCGGCTGACGATGTCGCGGACGATGACGGCGTTGAGCCGGTTCTCGGCCGTGATGACCGGGCGGAAGTGGTCGGCCAGCGACTCCTCCAGGCGGCCGGGGGCGTTGGTCGTGCCGGCCTCGCGCACGCCGGCGCCGATGGTCGCTTCCATGATCTCCTCGAGGAGCGATGCGACGCCCTTGATCGTGCCGGAACTCTCGGGGCCGCTGGCGGAGAAGCTCACGTCGTCCGCCCAGGTGTGCTTGAGCGGGAACATCCAGGTCTCGACCTCGCTGTGCGTGCGCAGCTCGCGGAGGGCGTCGGCCTTGCGGACCATCTCGGCGACGAGCGCGACGTAGCGGGGGGGGCCGCTGGCCATGATGAGCTCGCCGTCGGAGGTCGTGCGCAGCGGGAAGCGCTCGTCCTCCACGCCGAGCTCGGCGAGCATGGCGCGCAGCTCGCCGGCCTTCATGTAGCGGAGGTCGAGGAGGAGGGACTGGATTTCGCCGGCGCCGTAGATGTAGAGGGCGGCGCCGTCGTAGTACCAGGAGAGGTTGTGGACCGTGGCGAGGCGGTCGAGGAACTCGCCGGCCGGCACGTCGCGGAAATCGCCGGAGAAGACGCCCTGCACCGAGGGGGACATGACCACCGACAGGCCTTCCGCGGTCGCGAACGTGTCGAGGGCCGTGCGCAGGTCCATGCCGCGCGCGACGAGGGTGTACTCGGGGACCTTCCACGGGATGGGATCCGCGCGGGAAGCGTCCGGGGAGGGCGGGCACAGGAGCGCCGCGCCCGCCAGAAGGATCGTTGACAACAACCGTTTCACGCCGCCGCCTTTCCGTCTAGGGCCGGATGATGAAATCGGGCATGTCGCGCGCGCCCGCTTCCGCGCCGTGGCCGGTCCGTTCGTCCACCCGCGCGCGCCACCAGTCGCAGGCGTCCATGAAAGTTTCGAAGAGGCGCCGCAACGAGCGCGCGTCCGCCGCCGCCGGGGCGTCCTGCCAGAGGAAGGCGCCGGAAGGGTCCGCGGCGAGCACCGCCTCCTCGCGGAGCATGCGTGCGGGGGCGTAGCCGGCGAGGGCCGGGAGGAGCGCCTCGTCCGCGGAGAGGCGCAGGCTGAGCACGAGGCGCCCGTCGGGCGTCTCCTCGGCCTCCACCTCGCTCCCGTCGGCGCGGAACGCGAACGAAGGGGCGCCGCCGGGTACCGGGTCGGGGTACTCGATTGCCTCGGCAAGCCGTTCTATCGCCGTTTTTGCCATCGTTGGTGCACAATCCTCCTGTCAAAGTCCCTTGAACCTACTAAAACCCGCCCGCCCGCGCAACGCGATTCCAACGGCGGATGGAAATTTTTTCGGGCCCGCCGGCGGCGTGTGTGTGGGGGGGGGAGAGGGTTGAGGTGGGAGGAGAAGCTTGTCTTTGGCAAATGGATCGTGCATAGCTCTTTCCCCTCCTCTCGGAAGGGGGATGGGCTTCGCACTCCCTTGTATCGAATGGCCACAATTGATGTGTACATAAATCAATGGGCATATCGCTTGGGTCTCCAGTTACGGCAAACAGAGGCGTTCCCGGCCGTCCGGGGCAAAGTCCCCCCCCGCTTTTTCGCCCACACCGCGCCGGCCGCCCGTTTTGAATTGCGCGCCCGCGTCCGTTGGGATACAAGGACGGATTGCAATCAGGAGCTTCAGATGAACGACAAACCTTTCTACGTCACCACCCCCATCTACTACGTCAACGACAAGCCGCACATCGGCCACGCCTACACGACCGTCCTCGCCGACGTCCTCGCGCGCATCCACAGGCTGTTCGGCCGCCCCACCTACTTCCTCACCGGCACCGACGAGCACGGCCAGAAGGTCCAGGAGGCCGCCGCCCGCCTCGGCGTCACCCCCCAGCAGCACGCCGACGCGACGGTCGTGCGCTTCCAGGAAGCCTGGCAGAAGCTCGAGATCACCAACGACGACTTCATCCGCACCACCCAGGAGCGCCACAAGGCCATCGTGCAGGAGATGCTCCAGGACCTCTTCGACCGCGGCGAAATCTACCGCGCCGAGTACGACGGCTGGTACTGCGTCGGCGACGAGCGCTTCTTCACCGAAAAGGACCTCGCCGACGGCAAGTGCCCCGTCTGCGGCCGCGAAGTCCAGCGCGTGCGCGAGGCCAACTACTTCTTCCGCATGTCCAAGTACCAAGACTGGCTCGTGGACTACATCCAGACCCATCCCGAATTCATCCAGCCCGATTTCCGCCGCAACGAAACCCTCGGTTTCCTCCGCAAGCCCCTCCAGGACCTGTGCATCTCGCGCCCGAAGAGCCGCCTCTCGTGGGGCATCGAGCTGCCGTTCGACAGGGACTACGTGACGTACGTCTGGTTCGACGCCCTCGTCAACTACGTCAGCGCCATCGGCTACCGCCGCGACGACGCCCGCTTCGCCAAGTGGTGGCCCGCCGTCCACCTCATCGGCAAGGACATCCTCACGACCCACAGCGTCTACTGGCCCTGCATGCTCAAGGCGGCGGGGGTGGAAATGCCGCGCACGATCTTCGCGCACGGCTGGTGGCTCTCGGGGACCGCCAAGATGAGCAAATCCCTCGGCAACGTCGTCAACCCGATGGACATGATGGAGCGCTACGGCGTCGAGCCCTTCCGCTACTTCCTGCTCGCCGAGATGGTGATGGGCCAGGACGCGGCCTTCACCGAAGACGCCTTCGTCCGCCGCTACAACGCCGACCTCGCCAACGACCTGGGCAACTGCCTCTCGCGCGTCGCGAGCATGGTCGGCAAGTACTGCGCCGGCCGCCTCCCCGCGCCCGAACCCGGCGCCTTCGGGCCCGGCGCGCCCGCCGCCGAACTCCTCGCCCGCGCCACCGCCGCGGCGGCGGCCCTGCGCGACAGCGCCGACCGCTACGACCTCTCCTCCGGCATCGCGCAGGTCATGGACGCCGTGCGCGCCATCAACCGCTTCCTCGAGGCGCGCCAGCCCTGGACCCAGGCCAAGGCCGCCGACCCGGCCCCCCTCGGCACCACCCTCTACGCCGCCGCCGACGCCCTGCGCGTATGCTCCGGCCTCCTCATGCCGCTCATGCCGCAGAAGATGGCCGCCCTGCGCACCGCCCTCGGCATGGACCCCGCCGCCGCGGCCGCCGTGGACCCCGAAGGCCTCTTCGCGCCCGCCCGCCTCGCCCCCGGCGCCCAAGTGACGCCTCCCGGCGCCCTCTTCCCCCGCATCGAGCCCCCCAAACCCGCCGAAGAGCCCAAGCCCACCGCCGCCCCCGCCCCCGCCAAGCCCGCCGCCAAAGCCAAACCCGCCGCCCCCGCCGAGCCCCTCCCCGAAGGCATCATCTCCTACGACGACTTCGCCAAGGTCCACCTCCGCACCGCCAAGATCATGACCGCCGAACCCATCGACGGCGCCGTCAAGCTCCTCAAACTCGGCGTCTGGATGGGCACCGAGCGCCGCCAGATCGTCGCCGGCATCGCCCTCCACTACAAACCCGCCGACCTCATCGGCAAGACCGTCGTCGTCGTCGAGAACCTCGCCCCCGTCAAACTCCGCGGCGTCGAAAGCCAGGGCATGCTCCTCGCCGCCAGCCGCGGCGAAACCCTCCGCCTCGTCACCATCGACGGCGACCTCTCCAGCGGCGCCGTCGTCAAGTGAGCCGATCCACCGCAACTTTTCACTTTTCTCTTTTCACTTTTCACTTCCCATGAAAACCCACACCACCCCCCTCACCGTCCGCCCCTACGAGTGCGACCCCTACGGCCACGTCAACCACGCCAACTACCTCCACTACCTCGAAGTCGCGCGCCTCGACTACATGCGCGCCGTCGGCTTCGACTACCACGGCCTTCTCGCGGCGGGCTACATCATGCCCATCACCCACATCGACATCGCCTACCGCGCCGCCGCCCTCTCCGAAGACGAACTCACCATCGAATCCACCCCCGTCGCCGTCCGCCGCGTCACCGGCTCCATGAAGCAGACCATCCGCCGCGGCGACACCGTCGTCGTCGAAGCCCTCGTCGAGTGGTGCATCGTCGACCGCGCCGGCCGCCCCGCCCGCCCCCCCGAAGCCTTCGACCTCCGGAGCGCCGTCGAATGACCCCCCGCCCCCCCAAGCCCACGTCCCGTCCCCCCTCCTCCCCCTCCAAGCCCTCGTCGTCTCGTCCCCTCGTCGCTTCGTCGCTTTCCTCCTCCAAATCCGCCCTCCGCGCCCGCGTCCGCGCCCTCCCCGGCGCCACCGACGCCGAATCCCTGGCCAACCAGCGCGCCCTCCTTGCGAGCGACCTCTGGGCGGCGGCCTTCAACATCGCCCTCTACCGCTCCCTGCCCGGCGAACCCGCCACCGACCTCCTCTTCGCCGACGCCGCCCGCCTCGGCATGGACATCCAATATCCCGCCGCCCGTCCCGACGGCAAAACCTACGCCTGGCGTCGCCTCACCGACAAAACCACCTGGCGTCCCGGCCCCCACGGCATCGACGACCCCGACCCCGCCACCACCCGACCCGGACGCCCCGGCGACCTGCGCCTCGTCGTCGTCCCCGGACTCGCCTTCGACGCCACCGGCCGCCGCCTCGGCCACGGCACCGGCGCCTACGACCGCCTCCTCGCCCAGTGCCCCGACGCCCTTCTTCTCGCCCTCTGCCCCGCCTCCCGCCTCCTCCCCCCCGACACCATCCCCTCCGCCCCCCACGACATCCCCGTCGACGCCATCCTCGCCAACGGCCGTTTCCGTTTCCTCCCCACATCCGAGGCCAAACTCTCCCGCCTCTTCGGCTTCCCGCCCGATCAATCCGAAAACGACCCACCACCCACTCGTCACTCGTCACCCGTCACTCGTCACTCACGCCCGGAGGGCGTGCCATGAACGTCCTCCTCATCGGCGACATCGTCGGCCACCCCGGCCGCACCATCACCGCCCGCACCGCCACACGCTGGAAGGCCGACCACCGCGCCGACCTCGTCATCGCCAACGCCGAGAACTCCGCCGCCGGACGCGGCCTCACCGCCCCCCTCGCCGACGAACTCTTTTCCGGCGGCTGCGACCTTCTCACCATGGGCGACCACGTCTGGGACCAGAAAGAAGCCCCGGCCCTCCTCGACCGCGACCCCCGCATCGTCCGCGCCCTGAACCTCCCCCCCGGATGCCCCGGACGCGGCGCCACCGTCCTCGAGACCCCCGACGGCCCCCTGGCCCTCGTCCAGCTCCTCGGCCGCACCTTCATGGCCATGATCTCCGACTGCCCCTTCCGGGCCATCGACGACTGGCTCAAGCGCAACGCCTCCCGCTTCAAAACCATCATCGTCGACTTCCACGCCGAAGCCACCTCCGAAAAAGTCGCCATGCGCCACCATCTCGACGGCCGCGTCACCTGCCTCTTCGGCACCCACACCCACATCCAGACCGCCGACGAAACCGTCACCGCCAAAGGCACCGCCTACATCACCGACCTGGGCATGACGGGCCCCTGCGACTCCGTCATCGGCCGCACCACCGACATCATCCTCCGCCGCTTCACCACCGGCATGCCCGGCAAATTCGAAATCGCCACCGGCGACGTCCGCCTCCACGGCGCCCTCCTCACCCTCGACCCCACCACCGGCCGCGCCCGCAAAATCAAGCGCGTGGAAGAGCTTGCATGACCCGTACCGGAAACAATCAGACAATTACGACAATTTCCGACAATTTTTCACAACAAAAAGAACAAACCAGGAAACCAAGCAAACAAAAGATTTTTTAAATGATTTGTTCACCTCATGAATTTGTTTTCCCCTTTGTTCCTTTTGTTTCCAATTGTCGGAATTGTTTTTCCGAGTTGTCGTAATTGTCGTCAAAAATGCGCATCCTGATCGTCAAACTCTCCTCCCTCGGCGACATCGCCCACGCCCTCCCCGCCGTCCGCCTCCTCAAGGCCCGTACCGGCGCCGCCATCGACTGGGTCGTCCAGCCCGAGTACGCCCCCCTCCTCGACGCCTGCACCCTCGTCGACCGCACCATCCACTTCCCGCGCAAACACTTCTTCCGCGACTTCCTCCCCTTCCGGCGCGCCCTGCGCGAGAACCAATACGACCTCGTCCTCGACCTCCAGGGCCTCATGAAGAGCGCCATCGCCGCCCGCCTTTCCCGCGCCGCCTGGCGCGTCGGCCCCGCCTGGTCGCGCGAAGGCTCCCATCTTCTCTACGACGCCCGCCCCGACCGCCGCGACGGCCCCCGCCGCCACGCCACCGACGAACTCATCGACCTCATCGACACCGTCGCCCCGCCCCCCGAAGACGGCACCCCCGAGCCCCCTTTGCCGCCCCTCGACTTCACCTTCCCCGAGAGCGCGGCCCCCGACGACCCCGGCCCGCGCATCGCCTTCACCCCCTTCTCCCGCTGGACCACCAAAGACTGGCCGTCCGACCACTTCATCGCCCTCGGACGCCGCCTCCTGGCCGAAATCGGCGGCACCATCCGCATCCTGGGCGGCCCCGCCGACACCGCGGCCGGACAAGCCATGGCCGCCGCCATCGGCGACCGCGCCACCAACCTCTGCGGCCACACCACCCTTCCCACCCTCTGCTCCGAACTCCAATCCGCCGACCTGGTGATCGGCGTCGACTCCGGCCCCCTCCACTGGGCGAACCTCCTCGGCACCCCGCTGGTGGCGATCTACGGCTCCACCGACCCCGCCCGCACCGGCCCCTGGAACAACCCCACCTCCGTCCTCACCGTCTCCCTCCCCTGCCGCCCCTGCCACTCCCGCACCTGCGCCACCTCCCCCTCCGCCGTGCATCCGCCTTGCTTGGGCGACCTCCCCCCTGAGACGGTCTTCCAAGCCGCGCTCGCGAAGTTGTGACCGGGCCTCCACAGGGGCGCGCCCATCCCCTCCACCATCGCCTCCCGCCCATTCCAAGCCCACTCGTGAGATTACAGAAAAATATAGATTTTTCTTTGTTTTCGAATGACGTTCCCAGGGTCAAAATAAGTGGGGGAGATGGGGGGCTGGGTCAGCCCTCCTCCAAGAGGGGGGGACATGCTTGCCCCCCATTCATGACGGCGCACAACCCGGTCCCCCCGGGCGGGGGGCGGCGGGGTGTCAATCCGGACGGGCGGCGTCCGACGGGGGGCGGCGAGGTGGGCGCATGGGGCGGGAAGGGCGGGTGGGGCGATCGGGGCGGAGTCCGGTGCGGGCGGTCGGGTCGGAGGGGCGGACGCTGGGAGGGCGAGGGGAGGCCGGGGTTGCGGGCATCTGGAGGAGGAAGTCGGAGAGGGGGGGGTAGCCGCGCTCGGCCATGAGGGCGTCCCAAGCGGCGGGGAGGGTGATCTTCACGGTCGCGAAGCCGCCGCCGGGGACGGTCAGGACCTTGTTGCGGGCGGGGTCGCCGGTGACGAGCACGGCGCTCTTTCCGGGGGCCATGGCGGGTACGGTTTCCATGTGCCCGGCACCGGTCCAGGCGAGCCAGGGCGGGGTGGGGGAGTCGGCGGCGCCCTCCTGGGAGGCGATGCGGCGTTCGTGCTGGCGGAGGGGGTATTTGGCGGGGTCGAAGGCGCTGCCGGGGTTGCCCCAGTAGTTGGCGAAGGCGCGCTGGGCGAGCGGGATGCGCGAGGTCTCTTCGAGGGAGCGCAGGAGGTCGTCCTTGGACGGGAAGGCGGCGGCGAGGTCGCGGGCGACGCCTTCGGTGACGAGGAACGCGCGGTAGGTGCAGGGGGTGCCGCTGGCGAGGGCCATCTGGGACTTTTCGGCGGCGTCCCAGGCCATCATGTCGCGGATGCGTTCGGCGTCGGCGGTGGCGGGCACGAGGTTGTTGCCCCAGTTGATGGCGGAGGCGGCGGTGAGGGTGGAATCGCCGGGCGCGAAGCCGCACTGCACGTGCCAGGGGAGCCAGCCGGCGCGCAGTGCGGCGGGCTCGTCCTCGGCGAGGACCCACGGCATGAGGTAGCCGAAGGTCCCCATGCGGTTTTCCTTCACGCGGTAGCCGCCGAGGTTGAGCATCGCGAGGTTGACGAAGCGCCCGAGCACGGCGTTGCGGGGGTCCGAAATCCCGCCCTGCCCGGCGTCGAAGCCCAGCTGGCGGGCGACGGGGCCGTTGAGCCAGCAGTAGGGGGTCCAGGCGTGGGTGGAGGAGAGGGTGCGGCGGAAGTCGCCGTCCGTCATCGCCTCGACGAACGCCAGCAACAGGGGCATGTACTCGGGGGGGCAGCCGGCCATGGCGCCGTTGACGGCGACGTGGCGCACGGTCGCGGCGCGCTGGGCGGGGGGGATCGCCCCCAGGGGCGCGTCGGGCGGCAGGTCGGTGAAGCGCAGGAATTCCGCGACGGCTTCCGGGGTGGGGGGGACGATGGGCAGCCCGTCGGTCCAGCCCGAGTCGAGGAAGAGCCGCTGGATTTCGGCGAGCGTGCCGCCGGCGACCGGCTCGTCGGGGGCGGCGGGGCGGGCGGTTCCGACCGACGCGGCGCGCGGGGCGGCGCCGGTGCCGAGGAGTCCGGCCTTCACCTGGGGCCAGAGGATCCGCCGGGTGTTCTCCAGCAGCTCTTCGCGGGTGTGGCTGGCGAAGGCGCCGGGGTATTCCGCCACGCGAAGCTCCGCCAGCCCCGCGGCGGCGGCGGTGCTCCGGGCCTGTTCCACGAAGCCCGGCCCGGCGATCATCACCGACGGGATGCCGAGCACCTCCGCCGCGATGCACGAGCCGGTTTCCTTGGGCGTGCAGAGGCCGCAGCCGCCGTTGCCCGACACGACGGCGTCGACGCCGCGCTCCCTGAGCCTGCGCTGGAAGGCGTCCTTTTCGCGCCGGACGACGCCGGGGCGGGGGTAGGGGCCCGCCGAACCGATTTCGTCGAGGAGGACGACCCGCGCAGACGGGCATTCCGCCAGGATGAGGCGCTTGAGCTCGGGATGGGTGACGCTGGCCATGAAGCTGCCGCCGACGAGGGCGATGGTCTTGCCCTCGAGCGTGCCGAGGCGCGGGGCGGGGGCGATGGGTTCCACGGCGCTGGCGGGCACGGGCGAAAGCACGTCGAAGAGCGGTTCGGCGGAGGCGGCGGCGGGCAAGGGGCAGAGCCCGTCGTCGGGGCAGGTCTCCACGGCCCGTGCGGCGATGGCGGCCAGCGCGGCCGCGGCGATTCCGATGGCGAGTTTCATGTCGGGGTCCTTTCCCGGGCGGCGGACTGCGCGCCGCCCGTACACGCAACCAACGCGCGACCCAGTGGATTATTGTGCCGCGCGCCGGTTTTTCAAGCCGGCTTTGCGCGCCCGCCGGGGGCCGGGCGAAAAGTGCACTGTTGCTTGAATTGCTCTATGTTTTTCCATGGTATCCCAGACGTTTCCCAACCACATGGTCGCGCGGAAGCGCGACCGCGAGGCTCTCCACGGGGAGGGCCGCGCTTTGTCGCGGCCGCGCGAACGGGGTGTTTCAGGCATGTCCCTGAAGCGCATGGTGGAAACGGCCCGGACGAAGCCGGGCCCTCCCGGGATGCGGCTGCACTTGTTCGTTATTTGCTCTATCGATTGTGGCTATTCGAGATAAGGGAGTGCGAAGCCCATCCCCCTTCCGAGAGGGGGAAAGAGCTTCGCACGCTTCAATCACCAAAGACAGGCTTCCCCGCCCACCTTGCTTTTCGCCCGCACCCCCGCCCGCGCAGGGCGGTTGACCGGGGCGGGGGGGATGGTAGAATGCCGCCCGTTCCGACACGACAAACCGCAAAGAGAGGCACCCCATGGACATTTCCAAAGACATCCTGTACATCGGCGTCAACGACCACTCCATCGACCTGTTCGAGGGCCAGTACGACGTCCCCAACGGCATGGCCTACAATTCCTACGCCATCCTCGACGGCAAGACCGCCGTCATGGACACCGTCGACGCCCGCTTCCGCCACGAGTGGCTCGACAACCTCGAAAAGGCCCTCGCCGGACGCAAGCCCGACTATCTCGTCGTCCAGCACATGGAGCCCGACCATTCGGCGAACATCGCGGCCTTCATGGACGCGTTCCCGGCGGCGACGATCGTTTCGTCGGCGAAGGCGTTCGCGATGATGGGCAACTTCTTCGGCAAGCAGTGGGAGGACCGGCGGATCGTCGTCAAGGAAGGCGACACGCTGGCGCTCGGCCGGCACGTGCTGCACTTCGTGGCGGCGCCGATGGTGCACTGGCCGGAGGTCGTCGTGACCTACGACGAGGCCGACAAGGTGCTGTTCTCCGCGGACGGCTTCGGCAAGTTCGGCGCGCTGGACGTCGAAGAGGACTGGGACTGCGAGGCGCGGCGCTACTACTTCGGCATCGTCGGCAAGTACGGCGCGCAGGTCCAGGCGCTCCTCAAGAAGGCCGCCGGGCTGGACATCCAGACCGTCTGCCCCCTGCACGGCCCCGTGCTCCGCGGCGACGCCCTCGCGAACGCGCTCGCCAAGTACCAGATCTGGAGCGGCTACGAGGCGGAGACGGACGGCGTGTTCGTCGCCTACACCTCGGTCTACGGCCACACGAAGGAGGCCGCGCTGCGCCTCGTCGAGCTGCTCAAGGCGCGCGGCTGCCCGAAGGTGGGCTCCGCCGACCTCGCGCGCGACGACATGGCGGAGGCCGTCGAGGACGCCTTCCGCCACGGCAAGCTCGTGCTGGCGACGACGACGTACAATGCGGAAATCTTCCCGTTCATGCACACCTTCATCGACCACCTCGTCGAGCGCAACTACCAGAACCGGACCATCGGCCTGATCGAGAACGGCTCCTGGGCGCCGCTGGCCGCGAAAATCATGCGCGGGCGCTTCGAGAAGTCGAAGAACATCCGCTTCACCGACACCACCGTCCACATCCAGTCGGCCCTTTCCGACGCCTCGCGCGCCGAGCTGGAGGCGCTGGCGGACGAGCTCTGCCGCGAGTACGTCGCGCGGGCCGACGCCGCCACGCCCAAGAACGACCCCGCCGCACTCAACAACATCGGCTACGGTCTCTACGTCGTCACAACCAAGGACGAAAAGGGCAAGGACAACGGCCTGATCGTCAACACCGTCGCGCAGGTGTCGGACAACCCGACCCGCGTCGCCGTCACCATCAACAAGCTCAACTACTCCCACCACGTCGTCAAGCAGACCGGCGCGCTGAACGTCAACTGCCTCAGCGAGGACGCCCCGTTCGAAATCTTCCAGCGCTACGGCTTCCAGAGCGGGCGCACGGCGGACAAGTTCGCGGGGGTGGAAGGCCTCTCGCGGACGTCGAACGGCCTGGCGGTGCTGCCGCGGCACGTGTGCGCGGTGCTCTCGCTGAAGGTCGAGCAGTACGTGGACATGGGGTCGCACGGCATGTTCGTCTGCTCCGTCGCGGAGAGCCGGGTGCTTTCCTCCGCCCCCGCGATGACCTACGCCTACTACCACGCGAACGTGAAGCCGAAGCCGCAGCCCGCGGGCGGCCGCAAGGGCTGGGTCTGCAAGATCTGCGGCTACGTCCACGAAGGCGACACCCTCCCCGACGACTTCATCTGCCCGCTCTGCAAGCACGGCGCCGCCGACTTCGAGCCCCTGGCGTAGCTTCTGCTGGGTCTTCCAGACTTGGTGGGGCAATCTCTCCGAGCGAGCCGTTCCAACCGTTTGCGCGGCTCGCACGGAGTGTTCGCCCCACGGCATGGCCACAGTATGCCTTGAACCGCTCTGGACCGTGGCCCCGGGAAGCTGCAGAAAATTTTCGGGGCCCGCCGCCCGGCGCGGGCCCCGCCCCCGATTCCCCCGTCCCGGCCTGCGCCCCACCCATACGCGAGATTATGGAAAAGACAAGCGATATCTTTGGATTCCATGCATTCCCCCCTTCATGAAAAACGTGGAAGAAAAAAGGCCCCCCGCGGCGGGCGAAGGAGCCGCCGGGGGGGCGCGGGGCGGGGGGGCGTCAGTCGTCGCCCTTGGAGCGCTCGAGCATGCGGACGAGGCGCTGTTCGAGGTCGGTTTTGGCCGGGGCGTCGAGCCCGAGGATCTCCTGGAGGCCAAGGGCCAGGTGGGGGATGTACTTGGTGATGTAGCTGCGCTTGCGGTCGGCTTCGGCGTCGCGGCGGCGGCGGTTGAGGTAGACGCAGAGGCGGCGTCCGCACTCCTGGAGGGCGAAGGTCATCTCGCGCAGGATCTCGGGATAGTGCGCGATGGCTTCCTTGCTCTCGCTCGTGAACGGCACCCACACGCTCGCGATGTGCAGGAAGAAGACGGCGGGGCCGACGGGAAGGGCGCCCTTGGGATGGGGAAGGCCGTAGCTCTTCCAGTTGACGCCTTCCATCGCCTCCGTCATCGCGCAGGCGCCCGACATGTAGAGGAGCGGGACGCGGTTGGCGAAGCGCATGACCCGGACGGTGTCGTCGGGGGCCAGGTCGGGGTTGTCGCCCGGCTTGGCGTAGGCCAGGCCCGCTTCGACCAGGAAGGGGTTTCCGCGGTAGACGGTGGGGGGGCGGGAGACGGCGGTGTAGAAGTCGGCCGGGACTTCCTTGCGCAGGCCCGCCAGGATCTGCCCTTCGCCGATCGGCGCCAGGCAGTCGGTGGGGGGGCGCATGAGTTTGGTGTCCTGGATGGCCTGGTAGAGGGTCTCCGCTTCGCGGTGGGCCACGCGGACGGGCGGGGTCTTGGGGTCCAGGCCGGCGCGCGCGCAGATTTCTTCGGCGACGCGGGGGCTCACGCGGGAGAAGTCTTCCTGTAGGACGCCCTTGAGGGTGCGCGAGGAGCTGTCCTTGAGCATCTGCATGAGGACGCCCAGTTCGACGCCGTGGGGATGGGGCTGGATGGCCTGCACCGGGGGCGGAAGGTCGCGGGTCGCCCGCTCGTAGGTGGTCCAGGGCACCTCCGCCGGGGGCTCGGGGGCGCCGGGACGGGGGAGGGGGATGGCGCGGTAGTGGAGGCGGAGGTGGGGGTTGGCGATGGCGCACTGCTTGAGGTATTCCTCGACGGACAGGCGCCCGCGCACGACCTGCCCGACCATCTCGATGGAGACTTCGGTGCCGTGGGGGTAGGTCGGCGGCGGAGTGCCTTCCGGGGCGTCCGGCGGCGGGGGGAAGGCGGGCTGCCAGGGGGTGTCGGTGTCGGAGAGGACGGCGGGCTTGTTCGCGCGGGTGTCGATCTGGACTTCGACGAGGCGGGCGGAGGAGGGGGTGGTGCGGGAGAGGATGCGGGTGGCGGAACCGGTCGTGAGCTGGCCGTACATGCCGGCGGCGCTGATGCCGATGCCCTGCTGGCCGCGGGACATGCGGAGGCGGTGGAACTTGCTGCCGTAGAGGAGCTTGGCGAAGACTTTGGGGATCTGGGCGCGGACGATGCCGGGGCCGTTGTCGCGGACCGCCACGCGCCAGCGGTCGGGGGCGGTCTGGACGAGTTCGACGGCGATTTCCGGCAGGATGCGCGCCTCTTCGCACGCGTCGAGGGAGTTGTCGACCGCTTCCTTGACGGCGGTCATCACGGCCTTGCGCGGGTTGTCGAAGCCGAGCAGGTGCCGGTTCTTGAGGAAGAACTCCGAGATGGAGATTTCCCGCTGCCGCCGGCCCATGCTTTCGGCCGTTTCCTTTTCCGATGTCCGTTTCGATGCCATGTCGCCATTCCTTGTGAAAGCCGTTGCGCGGCCTTCGCCGCGCGCCCCCGTGTTGTAGCAAACCTCCGCCCCCTTGCCAACCGGGGGCCGCCGCCGCGCGCCGCCCCCCCAAGGATGGGGTTCGGCGGCGCGAAAGCCCAGTCGTGCAATTACGGAAAACATATTGAATTTCATCCGTTTCTCAACCATCTCTCCCCCAAGAAAAAACGGAGCCCCGCCGCCCGCCATCCGCTCTCCGCCGCCGCGCCGGCGGTTTTCCAATGATTGGAAAAGTTTTTTCCAATGGTTGGAAAAACGCGCGGGGTTTTCATGGGGGACGAGATGCGGAAAATGGGAGGAAATGCCAATGTTTTCCGTGATTGCAAATGTGGATGCCCAAGGGAGCGGCGGTGCGGCCATGGATGGGGTATCCGTGCATGGCAAAAGACAAGGGGCAGGGGCCGCGACGGGGGGGAGTGCAATGGGGTGCCGGTGTGGCAAACGCGACTCCAGGCGGACAACAAGCGACTTATCGGTTATTGGGCGGCAGGGTGCGGAGCCAGTGGAGGACTTTGTTGCGGAGGTGGGCCAGCGGGGGCGCCAGGGACGGCTCGCGGAGGAAACGGAGCAGCTCGCGCTTGGTCGCCTCCACCCGGGCGGGCTGGGGGGGCGGTCGGCGGACGGGGCGGGCGGCGCGCCGGGGCTTGCCGCCCCATCGGTCCGGGGCTGGGGCAGGGGCGCGGCGGACGGACAGGAGGCGCGGGATGCCGAGCTTGTCTTCGACGTAGCGTTGCAGGCGGCTGAAGTTCCAGTGGTCGCGGAGAAGCCGCGCGAGGCGGCGGCGGGCCGTTTGGTACTGGGTCTGGAGGTCCGGCGGGACGGGGTGGGAGGGGACGGCGCCCGGCAGGAGCCATTCGAGGGGGAGCCGGTCGTCGAGGGCGAGGAGCTGGCGGAGGCGCTGGACGAGTTTTTTGTAGCGGACCAGGGTGGAGTAGTTGACGGTGACGCGGCGGTCGGCAAGCCAGCCCTTCAGGCCGGGTCCGCGGGACCGGATGCGCTTTTGGCCGTTCGGCAGGGTCTTGTGGGCGATGCCGGCGTCGAGCGTGGGTTCGAGGTCGGCCAGCCGCGAGCCCATGCGGAGGCGGATGGCCAGGGTGCGGGGGGAGAGCGCGGCATCGGCTTCGAGTTCTTCGGGCGTGGGGGCGCCGCGGAGGGAGGGGGAGTCGGGGCGCTTTTCGCGGAGGCGCCGGCGGCGCCGGAGTTCGCCGAGGATGGCGCGGCCCGTCTCGGTCGCCAGGTAGGCGGTGAAGGAGGCCGTCCCGATGGCGAGGACAAAGGGGGCCGTGACGGGGTAGGCGTAGTCGGGGGCCCAGCGCGGGCCGCCGGTGACTGCGTCGACGACGGCGGTGGATTTTTTGAGGGCGGTTCCGAGGATGGAGGTCATGGGGGGGAGGATGGGGGGAATGAGGGGGAATGTCAAGGAGTTTCCCGTGATTGCAAAAGTGGGTGGGGATGGGGGAGGGTGGGGGGATGGCGGCGGGGGGGGCGATCAGGCGCGGATTTGGAAGCCGAGGGCGGCGAGGAGGTCGAGGAGGTCGGGGGGGCAGTCGGAGAGGAGGAGGCGGTGGGCGGCGAATTCGCGGCGGGCGGTGTAGGTGCGGCGGAAGGTGTCGAAGCGGGCGCGGAGGGCGGTCTCGTCGGGCGCCGTGCGGGCCTGGGCGCGCCAGGAGGCGGAATCGGCCGGGATGGGGCAGGCGGCGGATAGGACGGCCGCAAGGATTTCGGTCGGGGATTTGCCCTTGCCGGAAAGGGTGATGGGCGGCGGGGGAGGGGGGAGGGCGCCGGGGGGCGGGGTCCAGGCGGGAAGGTCGAGTTCGAGGTAGCGGGCGAGTTCGCGGCGGCACTGGAGGGTGCCGTTCAACAGGCCTTCGTAGGAGTAGCCGGCGATGTGCGGGGTCAGGAAGAGGGCGGCGCGGTCGAGGGCGTCGGGGATGCCGGCGGGTTCGTTTTCCCAGACGTCGAGGACGCATCCGGAGAGGCAATGGGAGGCGAGGGCCACTTGCAGGGCGTCGGTGTCGGCGACGGCTCCGCGGGAGGTGTTCAAAAGCCAGGCTCCGGGCTTGAGGCGCCCGAGGAGGCGGCAGTTGGCGAGGTGGCGGGTGGCGTGGGGCGGGGCGTCGGTGAGGGGGACGTGGAAGGTGAGGATGTCGGCCTGCGGGAGGATGGCGTCGAGGGCGTGGTATTGGGCGGTGTCGCCGGGGGGGCGGCGCAGGGCGCGGGGCGGGTCGTTGCGGAGGACGCGCAGTCCGGCGAGTCCGGCCTTGTCGGCGACGCGGGAGCCGACGTTGCCGCAGCCGACGACGCCGAGGGTCTTGCCGGGCAGGGGGGAGGCGGCGTGGGCGGCGAGGAGGGCCATGGCGGCGAGGGCGTACTCGGCGACGGAGTTGGCGTTGCAGCCGGGGGCGCCGGTCCAGGCGATGCCGGCGCGGTCGAGCCAGGCGGTGTCGAGGTGGTCGGTGCCGGCGGTGGCGGTGGCGACGAAGGTGACGGGGGTGCCTTCGAGGAGGGCGGCGTTGACGCGGGTCTTGGAGCGGACGACGAGAGCGGTGGCGTCGAGGAGGTCTTCGCGGCGGATGGCGCGGTCGGGGAGGATGGCGACTTCGCCGAAGGGGGCGAAGGCGGAACGGGCGTGGAGGACGCTGGCGGCGCAGACGGTTTTCACGGCGTCGGGGCGTCAGGGTTGGGCGTCGGGGGAGGAGGGGGAGGCGGGGGCGGTGTCGGCGAGTTTTTTGGAGGCGTCGGCGGCGGGGACTTCGATGGCGCTGACGCGGCCGTGGCGGAATTCGACGATGGCGGACAGGGTTTCGTGGTCCTGGCGGAGGGTGATCCAGGCGCTGCCGCCGGTGATGCGGCCGCTGCCGGGGCCGGCGTAGGAGAGGCCGTCGATGTCGGCGTGCTGGCGGTCGTAGGATTGGGTGGTGTCGGTGTAGGTCCAGATTTCGGAGTCGCCGGAGGCGGTGCGGCGGATGGTCTTGCGACGGGGTTCGCCGAGGGCCATGCGGACGCTCTCGGGCGTGAAGCCGAGGTCGATCTTGCCGATGCGGATCTGGGCCTGGTCGGCGGCGGGCAGGGCGTCGAAGTAGTCGCGGTTCTGCTCGATGCGCGACTCGATGGTGGAGCAGCCGGCGGCGAGGGCCAGGACGGCGGCGGCGAGGGCGGCGGGGAGGAGGGGGAAGCGGATCATGGGGGGCTCCTTTCGGGGTTCAGGGGTCGGGGGGCGGCTCGGCGAGTTCGATGTACTGGGTGTCGTCGGGTTCGAGTTTGCGGACGTGGAGGGTCAGGTGGTTGAGGTTGCCCTCGCGGCGGTACTCCATCTTGGCGCAGACGCGGGAGAGGAGGGCGAGGCCGAGGCCGCCTTCGGTGACGTTGTCGAGGACGTCCTCGACGGGGGCGTGGATGCGCGCGGTGGGGTCGAAGGGGATGCCGTCGTCGGTGAAGTCGAGGCGGAGGTAGTCGCGCTCGATGGCGATGCGGACCGTGACGGCGTGGTCGCCGCCCTGCGGAAAGCCGTACTTGATGGCGTTGCCGGCGACTTCCTCGACGGCGAGGCGGCCGACGTACTTGGCGCGCGTGGAGAGGTTGTGGGTTTCCAGCCAGTCGTGGACGTCGCGGGAGACGGCGGGAAGGAGCTCCAGCCGGTTGGGGACGGTCCAGGTTTTTTCGACGGGCGCGTTCATGCGGAAGTTGTCATTGACGATTGGTAGCAGATTGGCCTACGCTTTCCCATCCAAAAAACACGAGGAGCAAAAGAAGATGAAAGCTTGCGACCTGGCCAAGGGCACGGTGGTTGAACTCAACGGCGATCCGCACATCGTCGAACAGCTGCGCACGCAGACGCCGTCGGCGCGCGGCGCGGCCACGCTCTACAAGGTGCGGTTCCGCAACCTGCGCACGCGGGCGAAGCTGGACCAGACGTACAAGGGCGACGACGCGCTCAAGGAGTGCGAATTCGACACGCGCAAGGTCGAGTTCAGCTACAGCGAGGGCGACCGGTTCACGTTCATGGACCAGGAGGACTATTCGCAGTACGAGCTGATGCGCGACGAACTGGGCGACGCGACCGACTACCTGATCGACGGCACCGAGGGCATCAAGGCCCTCTTCAAGGACGGCAAGCTCCTCGGCATCCAGATGCCCGACTCGGTGGACCTCGAAATCACCGAATGCGCCCCCTCGATGCGCGGCGCCAGCGTGACGGCCCGCACGAAGGCGGCGACGCTGGAGACGGGGCTGGTCCTGCAGGTTCCGGAATACATGGAGCAGGGCGAGCGGGTGCGCGTGGACACGCGGACCGGCGAGTTCATCCAGCGGGCGAACTGAGCGGGCGGGCGGGGCGCGCCGGGGGGATGGGGTTTCGATTGCAATCGACTGCAATCGATTGCACTCGATTGCAATCGAGCGGGGGGGATGGCGGCGGCGGCGCCAGGGGGCGGTCAGGGGCCGAGGAGGCGGAGGTTGTTCTGCAACACCGGGGAGTCGGGGGCGAGGGCGAGGGCGCGCTGCCAGTAGTCGCGGGCGCGGTCGCGGTCGCCGGCCTGGTAGGCGAGGGAGCCGAGGTTCGT
This sequence comes from Kiritimatiellia bacterium, assembly GCA_017540905.1. Classification (GTDB taxonomy): domain Bacteria; phylum Verrucomicrobiota; class Kiritimatiellia; order CAIQIC01; family Lenti-01; genus CACXEY01. The sequence continues at coordinate 24,588 of JAFYAC010000047.1, forward strand.
CAGGACGTCGGGTTGGCCGGGCTGGATGTCGAGGCTCGCGCGCCACTGCTCCAGCGCGGCCTGGACGTGGCCGCGCCGGGCGAGCAGCATCGCGGCGCGGTTTCGGGGGAGGACGGTCTTGGGATAGAGCTGGACAAGCTGGGCGTAGCAGGCGAGCGCGCCTTCTTCGTCGCCCGTCAGTTCGAGGGCGTGCGCGAGGTCTTCCAGGGCGGATTCGTCGCCGGGGTGGATTTCCAGAGCGCGGCGGAAGTGGCGGATGGCGCGGGGCCAGTCTTCCTTTTCCGCGGCGCGGATGCCGGCCTGCAGGGCGGCGGTGAGCTGTCCGATGGGGTCGGCCTTGACGACGGGCGCGAGGAGGTTCTCGACCGGCGCCCAGTCGTCGGTGAGGACGCATTCGCCGTTGCGGGAGGCGAGGTCGGCGAATTGCGCGTCGGTGAAGGGGAGGCCCTCGAAGACGGTCCCGGGGCGCATCCACGCGAGGACGTTTTCGAGGTCGAGGGGGGACTCGGCGCCGGCGAAGACGGTGGTGTTGCGGTTGTCGGGATCGGTGGTGACGGAGACGGCGCCGCGCCAGGGGAAGACGGACGCGAAGGTCTGGGCGACGGCGTTCATGAAGGCGCCGGGACGGAATGCGTCGATGAGGTTCATGACGTACAGGCCGCCGCCTCCGCCGGGCGCGCCGGGCTTGAGGAGGGCTTTGACGTCGGAGATGAATTCGCGGGTCGTCAGCTGGAAGGGGACGGAGTAGTCGCTCACGGAGTCGCAGACGACGAGGTCGAAGGGCGGGACGCTGCCGGGGGCTTCCTTGTTGCGGCGGACGGCGTCGGCGACGTAGTTGCGCGCGTCCATGTGGTGGATCTCGACGGGGGCGTCGGCGGGGAAGCCGAAGGCGTCGATGGCGGCGCGCGTGACGCCGGGGTCGATTTCGACGACGACGATTTCGCTGCCGGGGCGGGTGCGGGCGAGGTAGTTGGGGAAGACGTAGCCGCCGCCGCCGAGGAGCAGCAGCCGGACGGGCGCGGGGGCGGGGCCGGCGATGCGCGTGACGAGGGCGTCGTAGACGCGCATGTAGGGGTACTTGAGGTCGGTGATGTCGTGGAGGTCCACTTCGCTGTGGCGGAGCTTGTCCTGGTAGAAGGCGCGGTGGTCGGGGTTGCCCGGTTCGGCGGTGACGGTCAGGATCTGGTACTGGGTCTCGGCGTAGTAGATGGCGTCGGGCTCGGACGGGGCGTCGCGCAGGAGCAGCCTGGAGCCGAGGCGGGCGGAGGGGGTGCCGTCGGGGGCGCACGCGAGCCAGAGCGCCGCCAGGAAGAGCAACGCCAGCGCGGCGGCCGCCGCCGGCCAGAGGTCGCGGCGGGCGGTCATCGGGCGCCGGCCTCCGCGCGGCGGGCGGCGAGGGGCGGGACGATGGCGTAGGCGAGGCCGAGGACCGCCATCAGCGCCGCCATGCACACGACGATGCGGACGCTGCCGAGGTGCGCCGTCAGGTAGAAGCCCGTCAGGAAGGTCCCGAAGATGCTGCCCACCGCGTTCCAGGCGTAGAGGTTGCCGATGGCGCGGCCGGTGTTGGAGGGACAGCGGTCGATGGCCAGCTTGGCGACCATCGGGCTGATCGTGCCGAGGACGATGGTCGGCAGCAGGAACACCCACGACATGTGGATCAGGATGCGCAGCGGCCAGTTCAGGGACATCAGCCAGAGCGCGCGGCCCGCCCACGCGTTGAGGGCCAGGATTGCCAGGCACGCGGCGGCGCAGGCGAAGAACATCTTCGAGATGCGGCGGGGGAGCGGTCCGGGGCGGTCGGCGAGGCGGCCGCCGATGGCGTTGCCGATGCTCATCCCTGCGAGGATGACGCCCATGACGCCCGTCCACGTGTAGAGGGAGGAGCCGAGGAAGCGCGCGATCAGGCGGCTGGCCACCAGCTCGACGGTCATCATGCCGGCGCCCGTCAGGAAGACCGTGGCGTTGAGTTCGAAGGTGCGGGGGGATGCGGAGGAGTTCATGGCGAGGGAGTATAGGCGGTCGCGGGGCGCGGCGGAAGCGGAAAGTGGAGGGGGGCTCCCGCCAAGGGACAGGGGACTTTCCCGAGAGGATTTACATGGGGGAAATATGGTGGAAATACGGTGGATTCATCGGATTTTTCTGTAATCTCACGAGTGCGGGAGGAGTAGGGGGGCGGGGAGCGGGGGAGGGGTCACCAGCCGGCGGCGGAGAGGGCGGAGAGGGTGGCGGCGTGGCCGAGGGCGGAGGCTTCGGGGGCGCGGAGGAAGTCGAGGGTGCCGATGGGGCCGACGGGGACTTCCACCAGCAGGTCGGGCGGGTCTTCGGCGCGGCGGTAGGCCGCAAGGCGGGATTCGGCGATGCGGATGGAGCGCGTCAGGACGTCGGTCATGGGAGGTGCCTTGGAGGGGGAGTCCGGGGCGGCGGGCATGCCTTGGGTGACGTCGATGGCGAGGACGGGGAGGCCGGGCGCCAGGGCGCGGGCGACGTTGACGGGGACGGGGTTGACGAGGCCGCCATCGATGAGCCAGCGGCCGCCGAGGTGGACGGGGGTGAAGAGTCCGGGTATCGAGATGGATGCGCGGACGGCGGGCAGGAGGGGGCCGTCGGAGAGGACGGTTTCTTCGCCGGTTTCGAGGTCGGTGGCGACGGCGCGGTAGGGGAGGGCAAGGTCGGCGAAGGTCCGGGCGCGGAGGAGGGGGGCGGCTTCCTTCAGCAGGCGGTGGCCTTCGGTGAGGCCGGAACGGGACGGGGTGAATTCGCCGAGGAAGCGGGCAAGCTGCCGCCAGTCGAGGGTGCTCGCGACGGCTTCGAGGGCGTCGAGACGGCCCGCCGCCAGGAACGCGCCGACGAGGGCGCCCATGCTGGTGCCGGCGACGGCGGCGATTTCGATGCCGCGCTCGCGCAGGGCGCGGAGGGCGCCGAGATGGGCCCATCCGCGGGCGCCGCCGGAGCCGAGGGCGAGGGAGACGCGGCGGGAACAGACGGAAGTGTCAGGCTTGTCCGGCATCGGGTTCTTCCTCCAGAACGGCGTCGAAGGGGTGGCCGCAGTAGGGGCAGGCGTGGAGGTCCTCCGGAAGGCCCTTGCGGGAAATGGGGCCGCGGGGAATTCCCGACACGCTCGTTCCGCGAAGGTATCCCATCCGTTTGTCCTCCAGCAGGTACGCCAAGCGTTTGCCGCAGCCCGGACACTTCACCCGCACGCATTCGCAGTAGAACGCATACGAGAATCCCGCGACTGCCATGAGCCAGGCAATCTGCAACCACGGAATCAAGGAAAATGGGACCCTCTCGTTGAACACGACGAACAACACGAATGGCCCGAGCAACACGACCAACCCCATCCACTGGAGCCGCCACAGCCGCTCCGCTTCCGCGCGTACCGCGTCGCGGAAGGTTACTCTGGGGCGCGGGGCGCGGGTGGGGTTGGGATTCATGGGATGGGGCGGGGCGTCAGCCAAGGAGTTTGCGGAGGAAGGGGGCGACGAAGATAGAGATCACGGCGCCCCAGACGAGGGAGTTGAGAATCATGACGATCCACCAGAGGACGCTGCCGTTGGCGGCGCCGAGGGCGCCGGCCAGGACGGTACCGGGCCAGCCGAGGAAGCCGCCGAAGAGGACGAACAGGATGAAGTGGACGACGCTCAGGGGGACGTTGGCGAAGAGAAAGGATTTCATGGGTTTTTCTCCTTGGTTTGGGTGGATGTCACTGCATGGCGAGGGAGGCGCAGCCGATGACGCCGGCGTCGTTGCCGAGGGCGGCGGGGCGGATTTCGAGGCGCTCGTAGAAGACGGGGGTCAGGCGCTCGGAGAGGTGCTTCCTCAGCGGCGCGAAGAGGATGTCGCCCGCCGCGGAAACGCCGCCGCCGACGATGAAGGCCTGCGGCTGGATGAGGTAGGCGACGGAGGACATCATCGCGGAAAGGCAGTCGGCGACGTGGTCGAAGACTTCCAGCGCGAGGGGGTCGCCCGCGGACGCGGCTTCGGCGATGGCCTTGGGGGTGACGTCGTCGGGGATGCCGCCGGCCGCGCGCAGGATGGCGGCGCCGTCGGCGCCCGCGTCGATGCGCGAGAGGGCGTAGGCGGCGATGCGCCGGTTGCCGGTGTACTGTTCGACGCCGCCGATGCCCATCGGGGAGCGGATGCCGTGCATGTCGATGGTCATGTGGCCGATCTCGCCGGCCATGGAGTGCGCGCCGCGGTAGAGTTTGCCGCCGAGGAGCAGCCCGCCGCCGACGCCGGTGCCGAGGGTGACGAAGACGGCGTCGGTGAGGCCGCGTCCGGCCCCGTGGGCGCATTCGCCGGCCGCCATGGCGTTGACGTCGTTCTCGATGCGCGCGGGCTTGCCGAAGCGCTGCTGGAGGAGGTCGGCCAGGGGGACTTCCTTCCAGCCGGGGACGTTGGCGAGTTCGTAGACGAAGCCGCGGTCGAAGTCGACGAACCCGGGGACGCCGACGCCGACGCCGGCCCAGTCGCGGCCTTCGCCGGCGGAATCGACGAGGGAGCGGACGTGGCGTTCGGCTTCGTCGAGCCAGCCGCGGACGCCGTCGAGTCCGGCGGTGGCGAAGGAGGCGCGCTGCTCGATGGCGCCGTCGGCGGAGACGCGCGCGAGCTTGACGGAGGTGCCACCGAAGTCGATGCCGATGGCGTAGCGGTTGGAAGCGGTCATGGATGGGGTCCTTTCGGTTGGGTTGTGGATGGATGCGGCCGGGGCGCGCGTGTCCATGGGCGGGACTGTACTCTTTCGGCTGGGAATGCACAATGGGAATGCGGAACGGGAATGCGGAACGGGCGCATCTCCGGTTTGTGCACCTTCCTCCCTTCCGCCTCGACTTTTGGTGCCCATTGATTGGATGGCAAGGCTCCTGGTGGGGCGAGCCGTCCCCGGCGAGCCGGTGTGGAAGGGGGCAGGAGGTCTGGAAAACCGGCAAGAACGGCTCGGCGGGGACGCCTCGCCCCCACCATGCGCCTCGCGCGGGAATATGCAAGCGTGGATTTGGTCCGCCCCGTGCACAAACCGGAGATGCGCCCC
>JAFYAC010000007.1 GCA_017540905.1 Kiritimatiellia bacterium
AGGCGGGCGAGGAGGCGCTTGCCGCCGTACCAGGCGAGGTGGACGGCGAGGGCTCCGGTGAAGAAGGCGAGGGATTCGACTCCCTGCAGCAGGAGGGCGGCGGGGTGGTGGGTGGCGGCATTGGAGGTGTCGAAGCAGTCGCGGGCGAGGGCTTCGAGGTATCCGGGGGGGAATACGGGGTCTTGGTTCATGGGGGGCATGATGGCGGAAGGATGGGGGAAATGCAAGGATTTTCCTTGATATCGCGAGTTGGTTGGACATGGGGAAGGAGGAGGAGGCAATTGTGGGAGAGGGAGGGGGGAGGGGGCGGTGGTGGCGAAGAGGGGACGAAAAAAGGCAGGGCGCGAGGCCCTGCCTTGGTGGGTGCCGTGGTGGACGGTCAGTCCATGTTGGGCTTGCCGATGGAGATGAAGAGGCTCGTCTCGGAGAGGTCCAGGCCGCTGAGTTCGACGGCGCCGCCGGCCACGGTCACGGTCGTGAACTTGGTCCACGTGCCGGAGAGGAGGTCGTCGGTCGTGTAGATGTCGACTCGGGTGCCGTTGGGGGCGTCCACGTTGGCCTTCAGGGAGAGCTTGCCGGTGGCGGCGTCGAACTGGGAATCGACGATGCCGGTGGTCACGACTTCGATTTCTTCGCCGGGGGTGCCGTAGACGAGGACGGCCTTGGCGGTCTGGGTCTCGTAGACGAGGGAGCCGAGGACGAGGTGGTCGACGAAGACGTCGTAGTCGTTGTCGGGGTTGTCTTCCTTGTTGGACCAGCTCCAGGCGCGGAAGGCGTTGCAGGGCTTGGAGAAGGCGCCGGAGACGGTGCTGGCGACTTCGCCGCCGATCTCGAAGGTGGCGGTGAAGTTGGTCGCGTCGGCCATCAGCAGGGTGACGGTCATCGGGTCGGTGGTCCAGCCGATGGTGGTGTTGCCGTAGGGGGTTTCGTAGACTTCCTGGCCGCCGTTGAAGTAGAAGCGGAAGCCGCAGTTGTCGTCGATGGCCCCGCCGGCGTCGATGGCGCAGACGCCGGCGCCGGTCCCGGGCTGGGTGTCGGAGGTGTACCAGGCGATGTTCCCGTTCTTGAAGGTGAAGGAGAAGAGGTCGTTGGTGGTCAGGCTGCGGTTGAAGGGGCGGTAGATCTTCGTGGCGTGCCCGAAGTTCTCCCACATGCCGAAGCCGGACCCCTGGGGTTCGGCCCAGACGCCGCCCTGCACGTCGGCGGTGGAGGCCGCGACCTCGCACTGCCAGTCGGTCTGGTCGCCGCCCTTGACGTCGCGGTAGTGCAGCCAGGTGTCGCCGCCGTCGTTGAAGAGGAACGAGAGGGTGGCGGCGCCGGCGGGGACGGCGATCTGGGCTTCCCAGGCGCCGTCGGCGTCGGACCAGGTCATGGGGTCGCCGGGGACTTCGGTCCAGGCGGAGGTCCCGCCGGAATCGGTGGCGCCCCAGTGGACGAAGACGGCATCGACGGTGCCGTGGGCGAGGGCGGCGGCTTCGTTGTTGGCGTAGAACTTGACGGTGGAGGTGCAGCCCTGCTTGGGTCCGGGGGAGAGGACGACGAAGTCGAGGTCGGCGTCGGGGGTGTCGTTGCCGCCGGAACCGACGGGGATGGAGGTGATCCAGGCGCCGAAGTTGGTGCCCTTGTTGAGGCCGGTGTAGTCTTCGTTCGCCTCGTAGTTGGCGGCGTCGTCGGCGGCGTAGCCGTCGCTGCCGGAGACGGTCTGGGCGGTGAAGACGATTTCGTTGGTGCCGTTGGCGAGGGCGACTTCCTGGCTCCAGAGGGGGTTGGCTTCGAAGATGCCGCTGGCGCCGGTGGCGGCGTTGGTCCAGGCGACGGGGCCGATGATGTCGGCGCCGGCGGTGCCGTGGATGGTGGCCTTGGGGGTCTCGACGGCGGTGGTCTCGGTGGGGGTGGTGACGGCGAGGCCGTCGTCCACGGCGGCGTAGTTTTCGCCAAGGTCGAAGGACCAGTTGGCGGAGTCGTTGTTGTCCCAGGTGCTGCCGCCGTCGTGGAAGCAGGCGAGGAGGCCGGTGGTGCCGACTTCGGGGGTGAAGGCGTAGGTCCAGAAGCCGCCCTGGTCGCTCATGGGATGGCTGGTCCAGTTGGTGCCGTCGGCGGTGACGACGCCGAGGTGGACGTACACGGCGGAGGCGACGGCGAGGTCGCGCCCGGCGGGGTTGTAGCCGATTTCGAGCGACGCGTAGGGCTGCTCGGCGCGGTTGGTGACGGCGCAGGCGCCGGTGAACCAGGCTTCGGGGACGACGGTGCCGGTGACGGGGAAGGTCCAGTTGTCGCCGCCGTTGTTGTCCCAGGTGGTCCCGCCGTTGTTGAAGCAGAAGGCGAGGGTGGAGGCGCGCTCGGGGACGGTGTAGGTGTACTTCCAGGCGCGGTCGAAGGTGGACCAGGTCATGGCGTCGCCGGGGAGGGTGGTCCAGTTGCCGTTGTTGTAGCCGTGGTGGGCGTAGACGGTTTCGGCGCCTTCCAGGACGCGGCCCGCGGGGTAGTAGGAGACGGTGACGGCCTGGCCGGCGACGGCCGGGGTCGGCTCGATCTTCACGCCGTTGATGGGCGCGTCGCAGTCGGCGATGGTGACGGTCCAGTTGTTGCCGCCGCGGGATTCGTAGTTGCCGTTGCCGTCGGTGAAGAAGACGCTCAGGGAGGGGGCGTTGTCGACGAACGGCTCGGTCTGGGCCGTGAAGGTATAGGTCCAGACGCCTTCGACGGAGGTCGCGGCCATGTCCACGGTGCCCCAGCCTTCGTCGGTGCCGGTGAAGTTGTAGCCCATCTGGACCTGGGTGGCCTCGGCGAGGCTGCCGCCGGCCTTGAAGGTGACGGTGATGTCGCCGCAGTCGGTCGGGGAGGCGGGGGAGAAGCTCGCGGAAGCGGAGGTGCCGCCGCCGCCTTCGCCGGGCGCGGTGCCGTCGTCTTCGACCCAGACGTGCTGGATGTCGGAGCGGGTCATGTTGCCCTTGGAGTCGGTGGCTTCGATGAAGTAGTCGACGAGCTGGCCGCGGAACTGGGTGACCTTAGCGAAGTAGTAGTCGGCGTTGGCCGCGGGCTCGAATTCGTAGTTGATGTCGCCGGCGTCGGCGAGGGCGTTGAGTTCCGCGGTGGTGCAGGGCAGGACGCGCTTGGTCATGGGGATTTCGATCCATTCGCCGACTTCGCTGCCGCCTTCGAAGGTTTCGTTCTGGATGGAATCGACGGGGTTGAAGCCGTCGTTGTCGGCGCGGACGAAGAGCTTCATGCCGCCGTCGGGGATGCCGGAGACGTCGTAGGCGTGGGTCCAGACGTAGAAGTCGGAGCCCATCTTCTTGCGGAAGGAGCCGTCCTGGGGCGTGGTGTTGAACCAGCCGAAGGTGTAGCCGCCGGGGTTGTAGGGGAAGCGCTGCGGGCGGAAGATGGAGGGCGGGACCGTGTCGGTCGCGGAAAGGGCTTCCTGGGTGAGGCCGGCGCCGCGGAGCGATTCGATGGCGCGGAGGTTGGCGAGCGGGGGCTTGCATTCGTCGTCGTTGCCCTTGCCGCCGTAGTAGTTGAAGCCGGAGTCGAGGCCGGCGAGGTAGATGTGCCACGCCCATTCGGCGGCGTTGGGTTGGGCGCCCTCTTCATAGGGGGCGGCGATGCGCCAGGGGTCGGCGCGGCCGAGCTTCTGTTCGGCGGTTTCGCACCAGTTGGCGGCCGCGATGATGGGGGCCCAGTCCCAGAACTTCAGCGCGAAGCCGGGGGTTTCGAGGTCGATCTGGGTGTTGGGATAGCACTTGTCGATGTTCTTGACGTTGGCGGGCGGATCGACCCACTTGAGGAAGTAGGGGGAGCCGTAGTCCATCTCCGGGAAGATCCAGGCGCCGTCTTCGATGTGGACGAGGGAGGCGCGGGCGCCGTAGCCGTCGACGAAGTCCTGGATGGTCGTGTTGTCCCACCCGCGCTGCGCGGCCTGGTGGGTGAAGCCCGGCCAGGATTCCATCCAGGAGGAGTCGCCGCCGCCCCAGGCGTTGTCGCCGTCGGTGGCGGGCAGGACGATGACGGGGTTGTCGTCGGTGGCGCCGTAGGCGATGCTGTCGGCGTACTTCATTTCGGCGCCGGAGTAGCCGGCCTTGTAGGAGATGACATCGTCGGAGGGGACGGCGACCATCTGCTTGGTTTCCTTGGTCCAGGGGTTGACGTACTGGACCTTGTGGAGCTGGTAGGCGAAGGGGGCGACGTTCCAGGCGCAGTTGCCGGGGTTGGGGGAGTCGTACCACCAGCCGGAGGTCGGGGAGGGGCCGTTCATGTCGGCGCGGTTCGGCTCGGAGGAATTGATGTTGTAGTTGCCCTCGGCGGTGCCGTTGTTGAGGTAGGTGGGGCAGGTGCGGGAGAGGTGGTGGGAGGCGACGATGACCCACTGGTAGCCTTCATCGGCGAGGACGTCGATCATTTCCTCGGAGAAGGCCATTTCCGTCGGGAAGAAGCCCTTGGAGTGGTCGGCATCGGAGCCGCCCCAGGCCTTCCAGCCGGACTGCTTGAGCATCTGGACTTCCTTGCGGAAGACGGCCTTGGGGAGGACGGGGCCGAGCGCGTGGTGGTAGCAGAAGCCGACCATGTCCATGCGCTTCTTGCCGTTGTCCCAGTTGGCGCGCACGTCGCGGTAGGCGCCGAAGGGGTCGGAAGAGTAGCCGAGCATGCCGGCGTTGCCGAGCGAGCGGACGTTGTCGATGAGGGAGCCCGAGTAGCTGATGGCGTAGCCGGCGCCGGCGGCGCACGCGCCCAGGGAGTCCTTGGGGCCGTACTGGTAGGCCTTCACGCGGTCGTACTTGCCGAAGATTTCCTCCAGGTTGTTGTCGGGGTGGCCGCCCTGGGTGCCCTTGCGCTCGATGGAGTCCTTGGCGTACTGGACGTGGCCATCGGCCCAGTCCGGCCAGTAGATGGGTTGGTGGTTGTGCCAGAAGCGGGCGACCTTCACGCTGCCGGCGGCTGCGGGCAGCGCGGCGGCCAGAAGGCCGGCCAAGGCCAGGATCCAAGGGAATCGACGGTTTTTCATGGGCAGTTTCTCCGGTGGGTGTGGTTGTACATGGACATTACTGTCTGAGTCTAAGATAGCACAAGGAAGAAAAAGGTGTCCAGTAAAAAAGTCAAACGTTTTACCGGCGATGGAAACCCGTCAGGGAGTGTGGGGAAAAGTGTGGGGTTCTTTGCCCGAGACGGCCGGGAACGCCCCTGTTCCCGGCTGGTGCTTTCCGCCCACACCCGAGCGTCAGGGGAGGGGCTCGTTGGTGGCGGGGGCGGCGTCGGGGGCCATGTAGCGGCGGAGGAGCCAGTGCTTCTGGAGGCCTTCGAGGGTGGCCGTGCTTTCGCGCATCAGGGATTCGGTTTCGCCGAGCAGCGCGGGCAGGCGGTCCACCTGCCCGGCGGCGGTGTCGACGGCCGGCGCCAGGGAGGCGGCCATCGCCTGGACCTCGGCCAGCAGGGCGTTGACGCGGGCGACGGTGTCGGAGGCCTGGCGGACGATGGCGGCGACGTCGGCTGCCATCGCGGGGTCGTTGAGGACCTTCGCGGGGAGGCCGTCGCCGGTGCGGACGTCGGCCAGCAGGGCGTTGACGTTGGCGAGCAGCTGCTGGACGCCGCCTTCGGGGTCGTTGAGGCCCGCCGCCAGCGCGGTGTATTCGACGATGGCCGCGTTGACCAGTTCGAGGGTGTGCAGGGCCTGCTCCTTGACTTCGTCGAGGACCTGGGTGGCGAGCTGCATGATTTCGGTGTCCTTGCGGCAGGGCAGGGTCGCGTCCATGCGCGGAAGCCACTTGCCGGTGCCGGGGGTGATCTCGATGTAGGCGTCGCCGGTCACGACCATCTTGCGCTTGACCAGGGCCACGGAATCCTGGCGGATGTGGCGCATGAAGGCGTAGCGGACGGCGATGGTGCCGGTCATGGAGCCGTCGTCGGCAACGTCGATGCTCGTGACGGTGCCGACCTTGGCGCCCAGGAGCATGACGTCGGCGCCTTCCTTCAGCTCCATGACGCCCTCGGACGGGAACTCGAGGCCGATGAGCTTCCGCTTCTCGAACCAGTGCTGGGTGCGTCCGGCGATCAGGATGCCCGCCAGCAACACGAGGCCGACCAGCAGGACGAAAGAGCCGACAATTTGGTTGACGTAGCGGAATTTGAAGGGCTTGGCCATGGTGGGATGCGGTGGGGTTGGATTCTTTTATGGATTTTCAAACAAGATTGTCAATGGAACAAAGATTTCAACAAAAGGGGCCTTTCGGCAATCCGAAAACAGCATCATTGGCCATCCATCCCGGAGCATGGTTTTGTTGAATGGTTTGTTTCTTGTTTTGTTTCTTTTGTTTCCATTTGAAAATCAGTTTTTCCCGGGGGCCGAATCGGGGGCCAGGGCCGCGGCCACGTCAGGGTCGAGGGAGGGTGCGATCCAGGCGAGGGCGGCGCCTTCGGCGAGATTGCGGCGGCAGGCATCGAGGAGGAGGGTGCGGTCGGCGGGCGAGGCGCCTTCGGCGGCGTCTTCGAGGACAATCAGGGCGGGGTGTCCGGCAAAGGCGCGGGTCCACGCGATGCGGCGGCGCACGCCGGGGGCCACGGCATGGGCGCGCGCCTGCGGCATGGGGGAGCAGCCGAAGAAGGCGGACCACCTGGCCAGCTCCTCCTTCGCATCCTCCCGCCGGTGCCACAGGGCGGGAAGCCAGGCGTTTTCGTCCATGTCGAGGTTGGTGAGCAGTCCGCCGCCGGCGGGCACGACGCCGCACTCGCCGCGCGCGGCGGAGGCGTCGTCGGGGGGGATTTCCGCCCACGGGCGCCCCCGCCAGAGGACTTCGCCGCATTCATCGGGGTCCGGGATGGCGAGCCCGAGGAGCAGGTCGAGCCAGCGCGGGGTCCCGGGGGCGCGGGTGTCGGCGGATTCTTCGAGGTACAGGGCGGTGCCGGGACGCAAATCGAAGTCCCGGGCGGGGAGACCGGGAGCGGGGCGCAGGGCGCGCGCGGAAATCACCGCGGCGGGGGTGTCAGGGTTTGCGTTCGGGCTGGGCATCGGATTCATCGTCGCCGGGCATTGTCGCGGAAACGACCGGGCGGAGCAAGGCGTAAAAGCGTTTGTTGATGCGCTTGATGCGGAGGGGGCGCCAATCGGGGTTGCCGTGCATCCATTCGGGGAAGGTTTTCGCGTCGCGGCCGGCGCAGACGAGCAGGGCCAGATTGTCGCCGGCGCGTGCGCGCTCGACGAGTTCGACGGGGTTGTCGAAGGCGCGGCCGGGCTTGTAGCCGTAGAAGATGAGCGCGCCTTCGGAGTTCTCGTTGAGGCCCCAGCCGACGAGTTCGGCGCCTTCGGGGAGGTTCGCGCGGAGCATCTCGATGAGCGGGACGCTGGATTTGGACTGGTTGAGCGGGCCTTCGAGCCAGTTGAGGCCGAAGCCGCACCAGACGAGCACCCCGGCGAACGCCCAGAGGATGCCGCGGCGGTCGCCTTCGACGGTCTTCTGGAGGAGGGCGGCGGTGAAGCCGGCGCCGACGATGAACCCGCCGGCGTCGAGGGCCAGGGACCACTCCTTCATCGTGAACGCGGGCACCCACGGGGCGGCCATCGCGGCGAGGCACCAGAAGGCGGCGATCAGGCCGAAGCAGATGCGTCCGGCGCGGGCGGGCGCTTCGCCGTCGCGGGCGTAGCGGTCGACCCAGGCGGCGCAGGCGAGGGCGACGGGCGGGAGCATGGGGAGCAGGTACTGGTTGTCCTTGCCGCTGGAGATGCTCAGGAGGAGGAACATGCCGACGGCCCAGCAGAGCCACAGGAGGCCGCCGCGGCGGGCGGCGGTGTCGCCGGAGCGGGAGCGGCGGACGAGTTCGGCCACGCCGAAGGGCGCGAGGAGGGTCCACGGGGCGCAGGCGGCGAGGACCTGCGGAATGTAGTAGTGCCAGGGCGCGGTCGGGCCTTCGGTGCCGGTGAAGCGCTGCCAGTGGTTCTTGATGAAGAAGATGCGGTAGGATTCGGCGCCGCCCTTGTTCCAGAGGGCCCAGAGCCACGGGCCGACGACGAGCGCCAGCATCGCGGCGCCCACGAGCCAGTGCCAGGAGAAGACGAGTTTCCAGCGGCGGCGCGCGAGGACGTAGATGGCGGCGCCGGAGCCGATCAGCAGGAGGCCGATTCCCCCCTTGCACAGGAAGGCGCCGCCGCAGGCGGCCCAGAAGAGGGCGGACCAGGCGGCGAAGGCGCGGCGGTTCCCGTCGGCGGCCCCGTCCATGCGGTCGAAGGCGAGCATGGCGAGGGTCGTGAAGAACATCATGCCGTTGTCGATCATCGCGCCGTGGTTGACTTCGATGAAGAGCGCCATCGAGGCGAGGATGGGGACGGCCGCGCCCATGCCCCACGGTCCGAGCTTGCGGCGGGCGAGGGCGGGAAGCAGCGCGAGGGTTGCCAGGGTGAAGAGGAGGACGGGCACGCGGGCGGCCCAGTCCTTGTAGCCGAAGGCCTTGAAGGACGCGGCGAGGGTCCAGGTGTAGAGGGGGGGCTTTTCGAGGAAGATGTCGCCGTTGAGGTGCGTGGCGGTCCAGTCGCCGCCCTCGATCATCTCGCGCGCGATGGCCGCCTCGCGCGCCTCCGCCGGCCTCCACACGTCGTGGTTGAACAGACAGAAGATGCACAAAGGCAGCGCCACCAGCCACCCGGCGAGGGCAGGTTTCCAAGTGCTTTGAGTGCGGTTCATGGCGAGGGTCCTTTTTGGAGGAGGGAATATTTCAGACAATTATGACAATTTCCGACAATGATCCGGGAGGGGAAATGGATTGTCAGAGGTGGCGGAGGGGCGCGCCGGTGACGGTCAGGATTTCCTTGGTTCCGGCATCGAAGAAGTAGCGTTCGAGCTGGGCGGACTTCGGGAAGAAGTTGACGATGACACCGCAGGGCATCTGCAACAGGCGCATGTAGTTGAAAAGCTGGGCTCGCATGGTGGCGTTGAGTTCGGAGACGGACTTGCATTCGACGACGATGTCTCCTTTGAAGAGGAAATCGAGTCGGAACAAAGCCTGCATGGGTGTTCCCCTGTAGGATGGATGGAAGGACTTTTCCCTTTCGAAAGGAATCCCGCACCGTTCCAGTTCCAGCGCGAAGCCCTCCTGGTAGCAGTACTCGTTCAGGCCCGGGCCGAGTTCGGTGTGGACGGCGTACAATGCCCCGACCACGTCGAAGACATGCCCCATCAGTTTCTTCACATCGACCATCCGCCATCCCTCGTTCCGCATCCCGACAACTTGAAAAAAGTCTTTCCGATTTGTCGGAATTGTTTTTCCAAGTTGTCGGAATTGTCGTGAATCCCCCCCGTTCGTCAGTACTCGTATTCGCTGCCGCCGATGAATTCGCGGATGAGGGACTTGGGGCCGATGGCGCTGTCGTCTTCCATGGGGGTGAGGTCCTTGAGGGTGTCGTAGACGCGCTTGGCGCGGACGTAGGCGTCCTGGCGCTTCGGGTCTTCCCTGAACTTCTCGATCGCCGGCGGGAAGTACTTGAAGAGCCGCGCCTTGAGGACCGGCAGCTCGAACGGGACCGCGCTGTTCACCAGGTAGTCCACCGTGCCGATGAACGGGATGATGTTCCGCAGTTCGCTCCGGCGGACGTAGTGCCAGTGGGTGAGCGTCTGCTCGGGCTGGAGGTTCCGGTGCCAGCTGTCGCGGATCATGCGGCGCAGCAGGCGGTTGTCCGCCCAGCGCATGAACATGCCTTCCTTGTTCTGCACCTGGCCGAGCGTCTCGATGTAGAGCTTGAATTTCTTGGAGTCCGGCGTGGACTTGGTCATCTCGCCGAAGAGCCCGTGCAGGGAGTCCAGGAGCAGGATCTGGTTCGGCGCGAGGCTGAGCTCGTGGACGTTGAGTTCGCGCTGGCCGGTCTTGAAGTCGTAGTGCGGGGTCTTGATGGTCTTGCCTTCAAGGAGGGCGGCGATGTGTTCGTCGATGAGCTTGAGGTCGAGGGCGTAGGGGGTCTCGTAGTCGTAGTCGCCGAACTCGTCCTTGGGATGCTGTTCGAGGTTGAAGAAGTAGTGGTCGAGGTTGATGGCCTTGAATTCCATGCCGGCCTCGGCGAGCTTCTCGCTGACCTTGATGGTGGTGGTGGTCTTGCTGGAGGAGCTGGGGCCCGCGATGATGACTATGCGGACCTCGGGCAGCCGGTCGATGATCAGCTGGGCGCCGGCCTTGACTTCCTTGTCGTAGCGGTCCTCGCAGGCGTCGACGAGCTCGGGGAAGCGGCCGTCGGCGATGATCTTGTTGATGCCCTCGACGGTCTCGCAGCCGTGGTCCATGTTCCAGCGGAGGACTTCGTAGATCTTCTTGTAGGGGATGTTGTCGGTGGCCTCGAACTTGTAGGCGCGCTGGGTGCGGGCCATGGCGCGTTCCTGGCGGTAGCGGATGTAGGCGCGGGCGGTGGTGGCGTGGCCGGCGTGGATGAGCGTCTCCTCGACGATGTCCTGGATTTCCTCGACGGAGGGGGTGGAGCCGGCGTACTGGGCGCCGAGCTTGTCCTCGACGAGCAGGGCGAGGCGTTCGGCTTCGTCGTAGTTGGAGCCGCCGACGGCGCTGGCGGCCTTGAAGATTGCCGTGGCGATCCGGCCTCGGTCGTAGGGAACCACCGTGCCGTTGCGCTTGACGATTTGCGTGATGAGTGTGCTCATGCCTGTTCTCCTCAATGGGCCTGTGCGCCCGTGTTTCTTTCTGCTGTCGGAGACTTTAGCGCGCCGGAATGCTTCTGCAAAGCATTTTCCGGGTTTTGCGGAAGCTTTTTTGCACGGGCGGGGAGGAGGAGTCCCCGGCGGCGGCAGGCTACTGGACGGGGGTGGCGACTTGGCCTTTGGGGGTGTCTTTGACGAGGTAGCCGAGGGTTTGGAGGCGGGCGCGGAGGGCGTCGGAGCGGGGCCAGTCCTTGGCGGCGCGGGCGGCGAGGAGTTCTTCGACTTCGGGGGGGGGAGGGCGGCGGGGCGGGGGATTGGGGAGGGGCAAAAAGGTGCGAAAAGACAAGGTTTTTCGTGTTCTCAAATGGAGGGAAGGACGGGTGACGGAGAGGCCGGAGGCAAACTCTCAGGGGAGGGGGAAGAAGAAGGAGGTGGGAATGGGAGGGGCGGGGAAGGAGAGGGTGAAGCCGGGGAGGGGGGTGGTGACGGGGGTGTAGGAGAGGGGGGTGGCGTCGGCGAAGGCGCGGGGAAGGGAGGGGAGGTAGTCGGGGACGAGGGCTTCGAGAGTGTCGGGGAGGGCACCGGTGTCACGGTGGAAGCGGAGGAGGGCGACGGCGACGAGGGCGATGGAGGCGTTGTCGCGGGAGCGGGCGAGGATGATGAAGGTGTTGCGCCAGGCGGAGTGGACGGTGCGCTTGGCGAAAAATTCGGGGACTGGCCATTTCGGGTCGAAGGTGCGCTCCGGGAGAGCGGCTGCGCGTTCGGGGCCGGGGGGAAGGGCAAAGGCGGCACGGATGGCGTCGGTGGTGGTGTCGAGGCGACGGATGGCGGCGAGGCGGAGGGTTTGAGCCCAGACGTCGGCGGGGATGTCGTCGGGGGCGGAGTCTAGATTGACGAGAGCCTCGGAGAAGTCGCAGTGGAAGGAAGAGAGGAGGATGTCGGGCCAGCGGGCTTCGAGGTCGTCGGCAAGGGCGGAGGCGTCGCGGGCGGCGTCGGCGAGGGCGTCGGGGGGGAGGTCGGGGAAGGTGGCGGGGTTGTGGAAGCCTATGGTCACCGCGGGGCCGAGGGAGGGTTCGCGCAGGAAGATGTCGGTGATGGTCAGGAGGCGGGCGCGGTCGGCGATGGCGGAGGCGGTGTGACCTTGGGCGAGGGAAAGGTGGATACGATGGACGAGATAGCGGGCGGCGACGATGGCGTCGAGGAGGCGCGGTTCGGCGAATCTCAGGTCGGGCGAAAAGGGATCGTCGGGGGGGGAGACCATGCCGGGGAGGGAGGAGCGGTAGCCGGGGGTGGCGAAGGCGGCGGCCGCCGCGGCGA
>JAFYAC010000048.1 GCA_017540905.1 Kiritimatiellia bacterium
CCTATTAGTATGAAAAGCGAATTGATTGTTGACGTACAGCCGACAGAGATCGCTATTGCGCTGACAGAGGACGACCGACTGCAAGAAGTGGCGGGGACGGTGATGACGGCCTGGGTGATGGGCTCGCCGAGATAGGCTTCGGCGTCGGCCTTCATCTTCTGGAGGATCATCGAGGAGATCTCCGGCGGGGAGTAGGTGCGGTCGCCGACCTTGACGTGGGCGTCGCCGTTGGGGGCGCGGACGACTTCGTAGGGGATGCGGTCGAGCTCGCCCTTGACTTCGTCGTACTTGCGGCCCATGAAGCGCTTGATGGAGAAGATGGTGTTCTTGGGGTTGGTCACGGCCTGGCGCTTGGCGGCGGAGCCGACGAGGCGCTCGCCGCTCTTGGTGAACGCGACGATGGACGGCGTGGTGCGGCCGCCTTCGGCGTTGGGGATGACGGTGGGCTGGCCGCCTTCCATGATGGCCATGCAGGAATTGGTGGTTCCCAGATCGATACCGAGTACTTTGGACATGTTGTTTACCTCTTTCTGTTTAAGGGTTGCGGTTGAAATGGTTTTTCGATTTTCCTGGACGAGCTCCTTTCAACTTCGTCCGCCTGGGTATAAGCAGGGGGCGTGCCAAGTTTTGGTTGAAAAGGTGCAAGTCGTTGGAGGGGAGGATGAAGGGGATGAAGGACGTCGGAGGAAAGGGTGGGGAGGGGGAGGTGGGGAGGGGGAGGAGTGAGACAGAGTGGCACAATAATGAGACATGAATGGCACGGGGGTGTGACACAGTGGGGGGGAGGGGAAGGACGGGGGCGGGGCCCCCGAACCCCCGGGGGGCGGGTAGGGGGGAACGGGGGAGGGAAAGGCGAGTGCTCTGGCGAAGGGGGGGGCTTTGAGCGGGGTTTCGGGGCAGGAACGCGGCGGTGTTTCTGCTTGCGCGGGGGAGAGGTTGGCATATCATGGCGGCACTCCCATGGAGCATGGGGAGGTTGAGGACTGATTTCATGAAGAGTGCACGGAAAATAGCGGGTGTATGCGTGGTGGCGGCGGTGGCCGTGTTGCTCTGGGCGAGGCCGTGGTGCAAAAGGGCGGGGACCGAAAGCGGGTTCGAGTACGTGGCGGGCTGGCTGTCTGCGGAAGTGACGGGGGTGGCGCCAGTCGAGGAGGAGGCGGAGGCCGTGGCACCGGACGAAGGGGAAGCTGCCGTGGAGGAAGCGGCACCGACGACGGAAGGGGAAGCGGTGCCGGAGGCGGAAGGGGAGGCCGTGGCGGCGGAGGCCGAAGGGGAGGCGGAGGAGGAGCCCACGGAAGAGGAAGAGGAGGAAGAGGAGACGTTCGTGCGGCTGGAAGTGCCGGCGAGATTGGGGGGGAGGGCGGTGCGGAGCGTGGCGGCCCGGGCCTTCTGGCAGTGCACCAACGCCATGGCGATCAAGATTCCGCGGCACGTGTCGCGGATCGGGCCGGAAGCGTTTGCGGGGTGCACGTACCTGATGTGGGCGGAACTGCCGTCGCATCTCCGGAAGCTGGAGGAGGGGCTGTTCTACAACTGCATCCGGATGACCGTCTCGGAGATTCCCGACCGGGTGGTGGAGATCGGGCCGCGCGCGTACTACGCGTGCTTCGCCCTGCAGCGGGTGGCGGTTCCGGAGGGGCTGAAGTCGGTGGGGGCGTACGCGTTCTCGGGGTGCTCGTCGCTGGAGGAGCTGGTTTTGCCGGACGGGGTGACGGAGCTCGGACCGTATGCGCTCAACGGGTGCGAGGCCTTGAAGTCGTTTGCGCTGCCGCCGCGGACGGAAACCATCGCGGAGGGATTGTTTTCGAACTGCCTGGGGCTGGAGACGGTCGAGATTCCGGCCGGGGTGCGGGAAATCGGCGAATCGGCCTTTTCCCGGTGCGACGGGCTGCGGCTGGAGACGCTGCCGGACGGGGTGACCCACATCGGGCCGTACGCGTTCAACGAGTGCCTGTCCCTGGAAGAGATGCGGATACCGGCGGGCGTGGGCGTCCTGCCGAAGGCCGTTTTCGAGGGGTGTTCGGGGCTGGAGCGGGTGGAGTTGCCGGAAGGGTTGACCACCATCGGGAGCCGCGCGTTCCGCCGGTGCATGGGGCTGGAGGAAGTGGAGATTCCGGCGGGGGTGACGGTGCTGGGGACCCGTGCGTTCGAGGGGTGCGCCTCGTTGCGGTCGGTGCGGGTGCCGGACGGTGTGCGCAATCTGCGCGAGCGGACGTTCGCGGGGTGCGGCGCGCTGCGGTCGGTGGCGCTTCCGGCGGGGCTGGAGGACATTGGGGACGGGGTGTTCGCCGGCTGCCGCTCGCTGGAACGCGTGGAGTTGCCGGAGGGAATCGCCAACATCCCGGAAGGGGCGTTCGAGGGATGCGGCGGGCTGCGGGAGATCCAGCTGCCGGCCGGCGTGACGAACATCGGGGCGCGCGCGTTCGCGGGGTGCGCGGGCCTGGAGCGGATCGGGCTGCCGGAGGGCGTGCGGTCGGTGGGCGCGGCCGCGTTTGAGGGATGCGGCGCGCTGGAACGGGTGGAGTTGCCGGCGTCGGTGGAATCGGTGGGGGCGGGCGCGTTCGCCCGGTGCGGGCGGTTGCGGGAGATTGCCGTGGCCGGGGGGAACGCGGGATGCAAGTCCGTGGACGGGGTGCTGTTCTCGAAGGACGGGAGGGCGTTGCTGGCGTATCCGGGGGGGCGGGGCGGGGCGTACGGGATCCCGGAGGGGGTGGAGGAGGTCGGCGACGACGCGTTCGCGGAGTGCGCGGGGCTGGAGTCGGTGCGTTTCCCCGCCAGCGTGGAGAGGCTGGGTGCGCGGGCGTTCGCGGGGTGCGCCGGGTTGGCGGCGGTGGAGTTGCCGGAGGGGTTGAAGTCGATGGGGCGGGACTGCTTCCGCGGCGCGGGCCTGAAGGCCGTGGCCGTTCCGCCGGGCGTGGCGGTCCTGGAAGAAGGCGTGTTCGCCGGCTGCAGGGCGCTGGCGGAGGCCCGGTTCGCGCCGGGGCTGGAGAGCATCCGGGAGGACGCGTTCCGGCAGTGTCCGGGGCTGTCGGCGGTGTCGTTGCCGGAGACCGTGCGGGAGGTGCATCCGCGGGCCTTTGCGGACTGCAAGGCGTTGGGCCGGGTAGACGTGGCGGAGGGGAACCCGGCGATGTGCAGCCGGGACGGGGTGCTGTTCGGGGACGGAGGGGAGGAGCTGGTGTTGTTCCCGTGCGCGCGGGGCGGGGCGTACGCGGTGCCGGAGGGGGTGAAGCGGATCGGGGCGAGCGCCTTCCGCGGGTCGGGCGTCGGGGTGGTGGGGGTGCCCGCGGGCGTGGAGCTGGTCGGGGAGTCGGCGTTCCGGGACTGCCGGAGCCTGCGGGAAGCGGTGTTCGGGGAAGGCGTGCGCGAGTTCGGCGACGCGGCGTTCATGGGATGCAGCGCGCTGCGGGGGCTGGTGATGCCGGAGAGCGTCGAGCAGGGGGGCGGCGACCTCTTCGCGGAGTGCGGGGCGCTGGAGCTGCTGGTGGTTCCCGACAAGCTGCCGCGGCGGAGTTCCCCGACGCACGTGTGGCAGGTGTCGCACGATTGCGTGGTGTATCTCCAGTCCGAGTGGGAGGAGGAGCGGTTGGCCCGGCGGCTGGGACCGATGGACGACCCGTTCGGCGGCCTCTACGAGGGCGAAGGCCTGGCAACGGTGTCGTTCGAGGGGACGGTCCTCGCGGCGTCGGCCGTCCCGGACCCCGACCGGAACGATTACGACGACTGCCTGCAGGCGCTGCTGGTCGAGATCGATTCCCTCCTGTCCGACCCGCCGGAGGGCGCGGGCGTCGGGCGGACGGTGCTGGTGAACGTGCCGATCATGAAAGGCAAGCGCATCCTGTACACGCGCAAGTTCAAGCCGGGGAGCAAGATTTCGTGCCGGTGCGCGGCATACGAAGACATGCCGCAGGCGATCCAGGAAATCCAGCTGTCGGACGACATCCAGTCCTTCGAGTACCAGCAGTACTACCCGCTGGAAATCAGGCGGATCGAGGAGTTCCGGGAAGACGGGAACAAGGAATTCGCGAAGCGGGAGCTGGCCATCCTGCCGATCCGGTCCCTTCCGCGGGACGGCAAGGCGGCCGCGGCGCGGAGGGCCCGCATTGATGGGGAAATCGCCCGGATCGAGGGCGAGCTCGCGGCGCACGGCGGATCCTTCGATGCCTGGCGGGAAGAATACAGGCCGGTGGCGGAAAAATACGCCAGGCTGTGCGAAGAAGGGTGGAAGGGGTGGACGAACGACGCGTATTTCGCGGCGGACGGCCTGGAAACCACGTACAACACCAAAGAGTACATCGAAGGGCTGCTGCCCTACAAGAAACACCTGGAAGAAAACAACATCGACCTGGTCGTCGTCCGGGTCCCCAGCAAGGGGGATTTCGCCGCCCGCGTGCTGGCGTCCGACGATTTCCGGGAGAACCCGGACTGGGTGGAGCACTGCTACCAATGCCTGAAGAACGACATCGAGGTCGTCGATCCCATGCCGGAAATGTGGAAAGGCCGCTTCGACTTCCCCCTGACGTATTTCTACCACGTCCCCAGCGAACACCATCCCTGCGAGGGGGCGTCCTTCGCCATGGCGAAGGCGGCGGCGGACGTCCTGGCACGCTATCCGTTCCCGAAGGTGGAGCCGGAAATCGTCCTGACGAACGCGGTGTTCGAAACGACCCAGACCCGGTTCTTCTGGCCGGCGGGGAACGAAGCGCACGACCCCGGCGAAAACATGTCGTTCAACCAGGTGTTCCAGGGCGGGAAACCGATCGGGAACCTTTCCACGTCCACGGGCTCCCCCTTCGTGTTCCTGAGCAATTCCCTGTTCTGGTACCCGCAGCGGATCCTCGGGGCGTCGGTCCCGGGCTACACGGCTTGGTTCCTCCAGACCCTTCCCGACTGGTTCTACCAGGACGGGACCGCGAACCCGATGATCCGGAACCTGGTCAGCCGTCCGCAGTTGCTGGACGGCCGGCGGGCGGTCGTCATGGCGGGCGCGCCGTACAGCTGGAACGGTTTCCCCCCGCTGCCGAAATACATCCTGGACCACGCCAGGCGGATTTCGCGGGAAAAGACCCTGGAGGCCGCGTCGGACGAAATCGCGGTCTTCGGCGACGGCCGGATGCCGCACGCCGTCCAGGAGGATGGAAGCGTTTTGTTCAAGGCGGAGGAGGTGGACGGGCAGGACGGAGCGGCGGGGGAGGGGGCGTTCGGGCTGGAGTTCGGGATTCCGTGCGTGGAGGGGAAGAACGCCTGCATGGTCCGCGTCAACTTCGCCAAAGCCGAGTTGTGCCGCATCGATTTGTCGGATGGGCCGGGCGGGGAGGCCATCGACACCTGTTCCGTGCCGGGGGGATGGAACCAGAGCGCGGACCTGTTCGTCCCGCTGCGGGGGCAGGACATCCGTGCGAGGATGCTGTTCACGCTCCGGCACCCCGAAAGGGGATGCAGCGTGGAAAACGTGGAACTGTGGTACTACTAAGACGGGAAGGGAAGCGGCGGGCGCCAAGGGATTCCGATGGTCTTCTCCTCCTACCTCTTCCTCTTCTTCTTCCTGCCTGCGGCGCTGCTGGCGTACTACGCGGTGCCGGGGAAGCGGCGGCACCTGGCGCTGGCGCTGGCGAGCTACGTGTTCTACGGGTGGGCGAACCCGTGGTTCTGCCTGCTGATGCTGGCGACCACGTGCGTGGACTACGCGGACGGGCGGCTGATGGGGCGGTTCCCGGCGCGGAAGAGGTGGTTCGCCGCGGCGTCGGTGGTCTTCGACCTGGCGGTGCTGGGGTTCTTCAAGTACTTCAACTTCGGGGTGGAGAACTACAACGCGGCGGTGTCCGCGCTGGGGCTGCCGGGGGCGCAGTGGCACGGGGTGTTCCGCGTGGTGCTGCCGCTGGGGATCAGTTTTTATACGTTCCAGAGCCTGAGCTACGTGATCGACGTCTACCGCGGCGAGGCGCAGCCGGTGGATAGCTTCGTCGACTACGCGTGCTACGTCTCGATGTTCCCGCAGCTGGTGGCGGGGCCGATCATCCGGTTCCGGGACGTCGCGGACCAGCTCCGCGAACGGACGCTCTCTTGGGAGAAATTCGCGCGCGGGACGGCGTTTTTCATGCTCGGGATGGCGAAGAAGGTGCTGCTGGCGAACCCGTGCGGAAAGATCGCGGACACGGCGTTCGACACGGTGGATTTGGGGTGTTTCGACTCGTGGTACGGGGCGGTGGCGTACGCGTTCCAGATCTACTTCGACTTCAGCGGCTATTCGGACATGGCGATCGGCCTGGGGCTGATGCTCGGGTTCGTGTTCGCGAAGAACTTCGATTCGCCGTACCGGTCGAAGTCCATCACGGAGTTCTGGCGGCGCTGGCACCTGTCGCTGTCGACGTGGCTGCGCGACTACCTGTACATCCCGCTCGGCGGCAACCGCAGGGGGAAGGTCCGCACGTACGCCAACTTGATGGTCGTGATGCTCCTCGGCGGGCTGTGGCACGGGGCGAGCTGGAATTTCCTGGTATGGGGCGGCATCCACGGCGGGTTTCTGGCGTTCGAGCGGGCGCAGGGCAAGGAGAGCCTCTACCGCAGGCTCCCGGGGTGGATGCAGACCGCGGCCACGTTCGCGATTGTGCTGGTGGCATGGGTGTTCTTCCGCGCGGACACGCTGGGCGACGCGTGGCAGTACCTGCGGTGCATGTTCGGCGGGGGGACGCCGGGACAGGGGGAGGCGGTGCGGGGGCTGATCTGCAATCCGTACTACGTCGCGAATTTCGTGCTGGCGGGCGTCGCGGTGTGGGCGTTCCCGCAGGCGTGGGACTTCACGCGGCGGCTCGGCTGGGCGAAGATCGCCTGGTGCATCCTGCTGTTCCTGCTGGCTCTGGCGGTGCTGACGACGCAGAGCTACAACCCGTTCATATACTTCATATTCTGACGCGCCATGGCCAAAACGAATGAAAACAGGTTGACCCGCGAGGAAATCGCCCGTCGCGAAATCGGCGTGACGGACGTCACGCCGGCGCAGAAACTTTTCCTGTCGCTGTTCTTCCTGCTGGCCATCGGCGTCTATCCGTGCCTGCAGTTCGTCTATTCTTCGCCGCTGAAGGAAATCCGGCCCGCGGCGACCCTGCGGGAAGGCTTCAAGCAGTACGAGACCGCGATCGAGGAGACCTCGCTCCTGCGGGCCGTGCTGCTCGCGCCCGCGCAGGAGGTTCTGACGCGGTGGTTCCGGACCGGCAACGAGAAGGTCATCGTCGGGCGGGACGGCTGGCTGTTCTACGCGGGCGACTTCGAGTACCTCGCGAATCCGGGCTTCCTGCAACCCGGCCGGATGCGCAAGCGCGGGCTCGCCGGGGCGCATCCCGACCCGGTCGCGGCCGTCGGGAAGTTCGCGGCGGACCTGGCCGCGCGCGGCATCCGGCTGATTGTTGTCCCCGTGCCCGCCAAGCCGCTGGTCTACGGCGACAAGCTCGGGGCGGGCGCCGGGTTGCGCGGCAACAAGTCGTTCGGGGAGTTCAAGGCGCGGGTGGAGGCGCTCGGCGCCACCGTGCTGGACTTCACGGAGGATTTCGCGGCGATGCGGCGGGACGGCGCCGAGCCGTACCTCAAGACCGACACCCACTGGACGCCCGAAGCCATGCGGCTGGCCGCGAAGAAGACCGCCGCGGCCATCGGCGGCGCCGCGCCCGGCGGGGAGGCCGGGGCGGCCGCCACGGTCACCGCCCGCGGCGACATCGCGAACATGCTGAAGCTGCCGGACGTGGACGCCCTCTTCCCGCAGCAAACGGTCGAGGTCGTGCAGCACGACACCGTTCCCGACCGCGCCGCGGACGTGCTGCTGCTCGGCGACAGCTTCGTCAACATCTACTCGCTCGACGCCATGGGCTGGGGGGTGCGCGCCGGGTTCGCCGAGACCCTCGCGCACGAGCTGGGGCGGCCCATCGACGTCATCGCCCGCAACGACGCCGGGGCCCGCGCCTCGCGCGACGCGCTGGCCGGCGAATTCCGGCACGGGCGCGACCGGCTCGCCGGCAAGAAGGTCGTTGTCTGGGAATTCGCCGCCCGCGAACTGGTCTCCGGCGACTGGACCGATACCCCGCTCGAACTCGCAGAGCGCGCGGAAAGCGGGTTCCTGACCGTCGACGCGCCGCGCACCGTCACGGCGACCGTGCTCGCGGCCACGTCCGTGCCGCGGCCGCACTCCGCGCCGTACAAGGACCACGTCATGAGCCTGCACCTGGGCGACATCGACGGCGGTTCCGAGGCGCTCGTCTTCGCCGCCGGCATGCGCGACAACGTGTGGACGGACGCCGCGCGGCTGCGGATCGGCGACACCGTCACGGCCACGCTCTCGCCGTGGGACGGCTTCGAAGCCGAATACGGCAGCTGGAACCGCAGCGAATTCGACGACATCGACCTTCTCCTGCAGGAACCCTGCTGGGGCGAAATCCACCCTGAAGGACAATCCGGAAAACAGAAAGGCCCACGGACATGAACAAGACGATTCCATCCCTTCTCGCGGCGCTGGCGACGGCCATGGCCGCGCAGGCCGCCGACGTCGCCGCCATCGCGGAAAAGGCCCTGGCACAGGTCCCGTCCGGGACCATCGCCTTCGCGGGGCCGGACGGTTGGCTGTACAGCCGCAACGAACTCGAACACCTCGCCGCCGGCGAACTCGCGGGCGGGAAGGTGGCGGAGCATTCCAAGGCGGCGCAGGCGTCGGCCGCCGACCCCATTCCCGCCATGGCGGCGTTCAACGGCGAACTCGCGGCCATGGGCATCAAGCTCCTCGTCGTGCCCGTGCCGCCGAAATGCGCCGTCGTGCCGTTCGAAGGGCTGGAGCAGGGCGACGCCATGCTCTATCTGCGCCCCTTCTACGAAGAACTCCGCGCGAAGGGCATCGACGTGCTCGACCTCTACGGCGACTTCGCCGCCTCGGCGACGCCCGTCTACTGCAAGCAGGACGCGCACTGGAATCCGGCCGGCATCCGGCTCGCGGCGAAGAAGATCGCCGCGGCGTCCGGCCTCCCGCGCGGAGGGGCGGAGTTCGCGGGGGAAGACGGTACCGTCGCGATCGCCGGCGACCTCATGCTGTCGCTGGACCCGGCGGCCCCGCCCACCGAAACGCTCGCCATCACCCGGTATGGCGGGGGAACCATCGACGAATCCTCCCCCGTGCTGCTCCTCGGGGACAGCCACGTTCTGGTCTTCTCCAGCGGGGGCGACATGCTGGCGGAGAACGCGGGTCTCGCCGAGTGCCTCGCGGCGGAACTCGGGAGGCCCGTCGACCGCATCGGCGTAAAGGGCTCCGCCTCGAGCGTCGTGCGCATGAACCTCTTCCGAAAGGCCGCACGGGACCCCGCCTGGCTCGCGGACAAGAAAGTCGTCGTCTGGTGCTTCTCCGCCCGCGAATTCACCGAATCGACCTCTGGATGGGTGGTCGTGCCCGTGGCGAGGAAGTGAGTCCGGCGCGGCAAATGCCGCACCTCCGGAAGCACCGCCGCACCTCTTCCCCGACTTCCGCGCCACTTCCGGAGGTGCAGGGGGGCTTCAGATGCAGCCGCACGAGCAGACCGGGGTGGGGGAGTCGGCGTGGGCGGCCAGCACCCGGATGCGTTCCAGGCCGCGCGCGGCCAAATCCGCCCGCACGGTTTCCAGCGCCAGGTCCTCGCGGTTGCAATCGCGGGAGAGGTGGGCCAGGACCACCGTGCGCAGGGAGTCGCCGGCCACGTCGGCGATCAGCGCGGCGGCGGCCGAGTTGGAGAGGTGGCCCTGGTTGCCCAGAATGCGCTGCTTGAGGCGCCACGGGCGCGTGGCCCCGCGTACGAGCTCCTCGTCGTGGTTGGCCTCGATCACCAGCAGGTTGCAGCCGGACAGCTGTCCGCGGACGAGCGTCGTGGCCATGCCCAGGTCCGTCGCGATCCCCACGCACGCGCCGCCGCAGGCGATCTTGTAGCCCACCGGGTCGTAGGCGTCGTGGGGGAGCGAGAAGGGGAGTATGTCGAACGGGCCGAGCGAAAACGGTTGGCCCGTCGAAAAACACTTCCAGCACCCGTCCGGCACGTTCCGGGCGGCGTGGGCCGTGCCCGTGTTGGCGTAGGCGGGGATGCCGAGCAGCGCGTGGAGTCGGGCGATGCCGCAGGTGTGGTCCGTATGCTCGTGCGTCACGCAGATGGCCCGGAGCTTGCGCTCGTCCAGCCCGCAATCGCGGAGGGTGCGGCGCGTGCGCTGCGCCGAGAGGCCGGCGTCGACCAGGATGGCGTCCCCGCCGAACTCCACCCACGTGCTGTTGCCGCTGCTGCCCGAGCCCAGCACGCAGACCCGCAGGGTGGCGGCCGGGGCCGCCGCGGAAGCGGGCGTTGGCGCCGGCGGGGGCGGGGCCGGGCGTGGCGTGGAGGGCGGTTCGGATGGAAAGCTTTCTCTCATGGCAAAACAGGGCGGCACACTACCACACCCCCCGCCCCCCTGCCAGCAAAAGCGTCGGCCCCGCGGACCGCCGCGCGGTCAGTCGATGACGGAAAGCTTGTCCGGATCCTTCAGCGTCTCGAGGACCCCGTTGACGGCATCGGCGCCCTTGAGGACCTGGACATGGCCGTCGAGGAAGAGGACGTTGCGGACGTCCTCGCCGTGGTTGTCGTCCTTTTCGAGTTTGGGCAGGCCGGACGCGGAGTCCTTCTTCTCGCCCTTGTTCGACTCGTCCATCGCGAGGGGGGCCTGGGCGGGGATTTCGTCCGTGGCCAGCAGGCTGTAGCCGGCGATGTAGAGGTAGCTGCAGTTCTTGTCGGAATCGAAGTCGTCGATCTTGGCCGCGGGGGACGCGGCGCCGCCGGAATCCTCCTTGTCGCTGAGGCAGTGCCAGATGGCCAGGTCGGTGAGGTAGCCGCCCTCGTGGAGTTCCTTGGCGACGTCGGTCAGCGAATCGCCGTCGGGCAGCGAGCCGCGGTGGTCGTTGGCGTAGTTGAGCACGGCCGCGCCGATGCCCTTGAGGTTGTTTCCGCAGGAGGAGCGGCGCCCCATCTCCACGCCCTTCAAGGCGGCCGGAATGAGGATGGCCGCCAAGATGCCGATGATGGCGATCACCACCAGCAGTTCGATCATCGTGAATGCGGATTCCCGGTACAGTTTCATGGCCACTCCTTTTGTTCGCCGGCGGCGGCGCCACGTCCCGCCGGTCCGCCACCCTTATAGCACCCCTCCCACTCCCCCGCAACCCGCATTCCACATCCCTGCGGTCGGATGCGGACGGGTGGGGTGGGGGAAGGGCCCGACGGG
This sequence comes from Kiritimatiellia bacterium, assembly GCA_017540905.1. Classification (GTDB taxonomy): domain Bacteria; phylum Verrucomicrobiota; class Kiritimatiellia; order CAIQIC01; family Lenti-01; genus CACXEY01. The sequence continues at coordinate 11,248 of JAFYAC010000048.1, forward strand.
ACGGGCGGGACTCGGATGGGCGGGAGGGTGGGGGCGGGCGTTCAACAGACCCGTGTCCGCGGCAAGCGGCAAGCGGGACGGAGCCAACCCGACGGCCTTCCGTGAGGATTCCGGGAGGGACGGACGGCCTGGAAAGCGGCCGGGGACGGGGCAGGGCGCGCCGCCCCCGCCGACGGCCCCGTTGACGGGGCGCGTTCCGCGGATTCCGCGCGCCACGCTTGGTACAGGCGGTCCGTTTCGGGATAGGCGTCGATGGCGAGTTCGCAGCCCCGCGCGGCGGATTCGCGCATGAGGGAGTGGCCGGTTTCGATGTCCGTCTCCGCGCCTTCCCCGGCGAGCAGGGCGCGAGCCAGCAGGTACATGCCGTCCGCGTCGCCCCGTTCCGCCGCCGTGCGCCACAGCGCCACGGCCCCGGCCTTGTCCGCGGGCCGGCCGATGCCGTCCCAGAGCATCTTGCCGAGGAAGACGCCGGCCTTGGCGGACCCGGCGGCTACGGCCCGTTCCAGGTGGAGCCGGGCTTCCGCCACATGCTTGGCCTTCCCGGGCTTGATGCGCGAGTAGTGGTAGCCGCCCAGGAAGAAGTCCGCCGCCGGGTCGCCGCGTTCCGCGCCCCGTTCGGCCTTGGCGAGGTACGCCCATTCCCCGCCCTTGGCCCCGAAGATTTCCCCGACGACGGCGCCGGCGATCCCTCCGACGAAGGCGCCCACGCCGCCGCCGCCAGGAGCGGCGCCATGAAGGCCGCCGCCGCCAACCGCATCCCGTGCATGAATTTCGCGTTGGTTGTTTTCATCTGTTGCCTTCCTTTCCGTTCAGTCCCAGATTCCGCTCCAGAGCTTGCTGATGCCCCAGCCCACGCCGAGGGCGACCGCCAGCGGCGCCGCGACCACGCAGACCGTGCCGAGGGCGGTGCCGGCGATGGCCGTGCCGGCCACCCCGGCGGCGACGGCGCCGCCGGTCGCCGTCGCGGCGGCGGCCGCGCCGGCGCCGGAGAGGGCCCCGCCGGCCGTGTCCTTGGCGATGCAGCCGGCCGCCTCCCAGCCGTCCTTCTCCCCGCGCGCCACCGCGCGGAGGTTCGAGACCGCCGAGATGCCGCCGGCGATGGCGCCGCCGAAAATCCCGCCCGACCGCGCCGAAATCGCCGCGGCCTTCGCCAGCGGCACCTGCTTGCAGGCGCCGCAGGCGCGGCCCAGGGACTTCGTGGTGTTGCTGGAGATGCCCGTGTCCTTCATGCGCGTGGCCAGCCCGTGCTTGGCCGCGTAGCGGTTGAACACCTTGGCCGTCTCGGTCGTGCCCTTGAGGGTCGTCCCCTGGTACTGGCCCGCGTTCACGCGGCGGACCACGTCGCCGATCGACTTGCTGCAGTCCTTGTACTGCACCTTCTCGACCACGCGCCCGGCCTGGCGCACCAGCGAATCCGCCGCCCGTTCGGTCGTCGAGGCGGAGAGCGTCTCCCGCACGCCCTTCACCCAGTTGGCCGGATTCAGGTTCGTCTTGTCCGCGCCCATGATTTCGAGGATGTGCCCGTTGAGGTTGGGGTTCCCGCCGGCCCGTGCCAGCGCCCGCGCCTTCACGGTCGCCTCGTATCCGTGCTTCGTCCAGTTCGCCGCGTTGTTGCTCTTCTTGCCCATGGGATGTTCCTTTCCGGTTGGTGGGTTGTTCTTTTTCTCTCTTTGGGTTCCGCCGCCAGTATCCCCCGGTCCGCCCAGGGCGGGCACGGAATGGATGTCCGCGTATGTCCGGCTCCCCGTCACCCGAGCCGCTCCATCAGCCAGATGGTGAGGCGGGCGCTCGCCTCCGCCGCCATTTTGGCCGCGAGGACGACATCGGAAGGCGATGCCACCGGCATTCCAGGCACCGGCACCGGCATTTTCGGCCGCGGCGGCGGAGGAGGGGGCGGCGGCATCTTCGGCAGCGGGTATTTCATGGGTCCGTGGATGTTCATGGCATTCTCCTGTCCGTCTTCGCTTGTCTTTCTCTTTCGATTCCGCCGGCCAAGCTACACGACTTTCCCCCCGATGCGCCCAAACCGGATGTCCGCGTATGTCCGGTCCCCCGCATGCCGGGGGAGCCATCCGGAGTTTCAATCAAACGACAAGGTTTTTCCATGGGAAAACGGGCTCGCGGCGCGAAACACGGAGGGGACGGAGGAAGGAGGCACGGAGGGGTGTTGGAGGGGAGTTTTTGGAGGAGCATTCGCGCCTTGGAAACATTCAACAAACTCTTGTCCGGTGGCTAGAGCAAATTAAGAAAAAGTGTAGTCGCAAGCCGGGGAGGGCCCGGCTTCGTCCGGGCCTGGTTTTTCGTCCTTGCACACGGCCGCGACAAAGCGCGGCCCTCCCGAAACGGCTACAGAATTTCTTAAACCGCTCTAGGGCGGGGTCAGTTTTTCTGTGGCTTTAGAGGCGTTTTCCCGATGACGAGGTCGCGCGGAAGCGCGACCCTCCCGGTGCGGTCTCCCAGGGGAGGGACGCGCTTCTGCGCGTTCGCGGTGGAAGGGGAGCCCCCTTCCGGCAACCTCCGTTCCTCCTTCCGCCGCGCGCCCCTGTTTGCGCCGCAGGCACGGACAGGGATTGGCCAGGCGAAAACCTCGCGGTTCCCCAGGCGGCGACGGTAGGGCGGGCAGTCCCTGCCCGCCGGAGACAGGAGGGCAGGGAAACGCGCCGGAAAGGCGTGGCGCACGCTTTCCCGGGCGCTTGGCCGAAGGGCTGGCGTGCATCCAAAGACAGCCGATTGCACGTCCCGGATTCCGGCGGCGAGGGTACTCGCCGCCCTACCCGCGCAAACGGCTTTCGCCTGATTGGGTCTGCGGACCTGAAGTTTGCAAATCAAACACAATCAGTTCCTGACGTGTCTCAAACGGCTTTCGCCTGATTGGGTCTGCGGACCCGGAGGTTCGCCGACTTCACGAAGACGTGCCCCCGGTGGTCTCAAACGGCTTTCGCCTGATTGGGTCTGCGGACGCGGTCCCGCTAGGGTCGGTCGGCGAAGCACTGGAGTCTCAAACGGCTTTCGCCTGATTGGGTCTGCGGACAGTAGAGCACGGGAGCCCCCGTCAATCAAGGCTGAAATGCATGCGTTTGGAGGCAGTACCCTCCGCGGCAAATGTTTTGAAGCAACGGGGGTCTTCCGCGGATCGAATTGGAGCTCTATCACATTGCCCCGCAAAAGATTGCGCGTTTCGGAGTCAACCCCGGGTTTTCGGGCGGTCGGGACTGCCTCCGAAAAAGGCGGGGATTGCGTCAAAAGATGAACCCATCGACGGGCGGCCTAGAGCAAATTAAGAAAAAGTGTAGTCGCAAGCCGGGGAGGGCCCGGCTTCGTCCGGGCCTGGTTTTTCGTCCTTGCACACGGCCGCGACAAAGCGCGGCCCTCCCGAAACGGCTACAGCATTTCTTAAACCGCTCTAGGCATGGATTTCCCGGCGGCAACACGCTGGCGGAGACAGCTCCGGCAGAGAGGGAAAGCCAACAAGGTGTCCGTTTCCGGATCAACCGCCGCGTGCAGCCGTCTCCACATCTCCCCGAACGTCTTCTCCGTGAGATCGCACATGAACAGGCTCTTTTGGACCCTTGAACCGTAGTCGAGGCAGATGCCCGCCGTGCGAAACGATTGCGGCATGAAGGCAAATGCAAAGCTTTCCATGCGCCTTACAGGCACACGGCGGCGAAGGGACTCGCCGCCCTACCCCCGAAAACACGCGAAAGAACAAGCTTTACGCTGTACTAGAGCAAATTAAGAAAAAGTGTGGCCGAGAGTCGGGGAGGGGCCGGCTTCGTCCGTGCTTGGTTTTCGTTCTTGCACACGGCCGCGACAAAGCGCGGCCCTCCCGAAACGGCTGCAGTATTTCTTAAAAATCTCCAGGACCCATTCAGGAATAGCGTGGTCGTGCCGTGTGTGTTGCTGCGCGCACTCCGTGCGAGCCGCGCTGACGGATGGAACGGCTCGCTCGGAGAGCTCGCCCCACCAGTCTGGCAGGCAAAACAGGAGCCACACTATTTCTTAAACCGCTCTAAAGCTGCCGCTCTCCCGCTTGGGCGGAGGAGGGGGTCAGACGCGGGTGAAGGTGAGGTCGGACATGGGCCAGGAGGGGGCGGGCGGGGGGGGAGGAGGGGAGGAGGGGGGGGAGGGGGCCGCGGCGGAGGCGAGGCCTTTCCAGGTCGCAAGGGCGTTGACGAAGCGCTCGATGAAGGCATAGAAGGTTTCTTCGTCGAGGGTGGCCAGGGGGCGCGAGTCGGCCAGGGTCAGGACGCCGGTGTCGGGGTTGAGCGAAAAGGTGCCTCCGCCCGTGCCGCGGCGGAAGTGGTTGGCTTCCATCGCGGCTTTGAGGAGGGCGTCGTTGCGGTCGGGCGAGGGGGGCGGAATCTCGCCGTAGAGCCTGACGGTGCCGCCTTTTTCGTCGGCCGTGACGCCGAAGACGTTGCCGTCGGCGTCGAATTTGCGGTAGATGCCGATTCCCTGGAGCACGTCGACGAGGGGGGCGAGTTCGTTCTTGATTTTCGCGGGGTCGCGGGCGAGGGAGCGGATTTCGGCCTTGCCTTCGTTGGAAGCGGCCCATTTGGCGAAGTCGGCGCCGGCGGAGCGTATGGCCGCGGGGGAGCACTGGCTGCCGGCGGAGCCGACGTAGGCGGAGGCGACGGCCTTGAGGAGGGTGAAGGTCTTGGGTTCGCCCGGGGCGGGGGCGAGCTTCGGGACGTCGCAGTAGATGGAGTTGGCGGCGACCTGGAGGTCCGCGACGGTGTGGTCGAGGTCCTCGACGATGTCGCACAGGCGCACGTAGCTCTGCACGAAGTTCTGCAGCGGCGCGGGCACGGGCACGTCCTTGGACTGGACGATGGCGATGAAGGCCTGCACGCGCGACATGAGGTCGAGGGAGGAGCCGCGCTTGAGGACGTCGGTGAGGCGCTTCATCTCGCCGCCGCCCTCCGGGAAGGCCTTGGCGAAGAGGGCCGCGGCGTCGATCTTCGCATCGATGGCGGCGAGGGCGTCGCGCGCGCCCGGCGGGAGGTCGCCGGGGTCGGCAAGGCGGCGGAGGTTGAGCTTCTTGATGTCCTCGAAGACGCCCTTGGCGGCGTCGCGCACGTTCGCGGGGAGGTTGGCGAGGAGGTCTTCGCCCTCCTTGCCGAGGCCTTGAGGATGAAGGCGAGCTCCGGTTCGTGCTCGAGGAGGAGCTTGCGCACGCGTTCGCCGGGCTGGGCCTGGCCGGTGGCGCTGGCGTCGAACGCCCAGGTGTCCTTGTTGAGGAAGAGGTCGGCGACGATGTTCTTGACGGTGGCGGCGTAGGGCGCGACCGTGCGGCGCGCGTCGATGGATTTCGGCGCCGGGGCGGCGATCTTGACCTTGGCGTCGATTTCGGCGGCGGAGGTCTTCGCCATGGCGGCGTGCATCTCGATCATCGCGCCCGAGTTGTAGGTGGCGGGCGGCTTGGAGGGGAGGTCGTCGGCGGTGAACTGGCCGTCGACCGCCCGGACGGCGATGTCCCGGAGCTGGGCGGTCGTGCAGGCGGAGAACACCACGGGGAGGGTACCGGTCTTGGCGGTCGAAGATGAAGGCATTGCCCATGTCCGCCCCCTCCTCGTAAAGCTGCAGCGCGGGGTTCGACCAGTAGAGCCTGTCAAACACCTGCTCGCGGATGACGGCCATGTTCAGGCGCACGAACTTCTCGACCTCCGCGGGGCTGCGCCCGTTGAAGTCCTTCCCGAAGAGCTGCTTCGCCTACGCGACGCGCGCCTTGGCGTTGTCGGCGGGGCGGAGGCACCGGGCACCCTCCATCGTGTGCTTCACGCCCTCCGAGACGTCGGTGATCAGGATTTTCTACGACTTCAGCGCCTCGATGTTGGCGTCGATGAGAGCGTCGTCCTTCGTCGCGCCGTCGATGATGTCGATGACGTTCTGGAGCACCCTGCGCGTGAGCGGGGCGGAAGACCCGGCCGGGTCGGTCCCGTCGGGGATGCCGAGCGCGTCGTAGATGCGCTGCATGTCGTCCATCGAGAGGACCTTGCCCTCGGCGGAATTGCGGATGGCGGAGAGGAGCGACTGGCGCACCTGCATGTTCTCCGCAGGATTGTTCGGCGCGGTCCGGACGGTGCGGAACAGGTTGAGGAACTTGCTCCCGTAGTTGGCCTTCTCGATGCCGGTCTGGTTGGCGTTGAGGACGACGTTGCCGTCGTTCACGTTGCCGAGGACGCTCCGGAAGTCGTTCAGAGGGTCGTTCAGAGTCAGATTGACAGCCATGTTTCCATCTCCCTGTTGTTGTCGCTGCCGCAACGCCCGCCGCCGCCGGAAGCCGCCGCGCCGCACCGGGGGGCCTCCAGTGGATGGCGTTGCCAGTTTGAAGGAAAGCATTTTGCGGTCGCCGTTGTCAATCCACGGTTCCGCGAAGCGCGTCGCCGCCCTTTTGCCAAGTGACGAGTGTGCAGTGTGCCATGCGGGCGGACATTGCGGGAAAATGGCCGGGAAAGCGGGTGGAGACTGGGGGCGCGGGCGTCCCGCCCGCGGGGCGCATGGAGGTGGGAAAGTGGCCGAAAAAGGCCATGTTGCCCCAGAACATCCCATCCAGAGCAAATCAAGAAAAAGTGCGGCCGCAAGTCGGGGAGGGCCCAGCTTCGTCCGGGCCTGGTTTTTCGTCCTTGCACGCGGCCGCGACAAAGCGCGGCCCTCCCGAAACGGCTACAGTATTTCTTGAACCTCTCCAGCGGCGCGGCTGGAAGCCGCACCTCAGAAAGTCGCGCGATGGTTGTTCAGAAGGTCTTCCAGGGGGGCGGCATCCTGCCGCGCCGTTTGGCCAAGTCCATGGCGCGGCTGAAAGCCGCACCTCCCAGAGGTTTCACAGCCACATGGTCGCGCGGAAGCGCGAGCCGGGGAATCAGTCGGCGGCACCGATGAGGTGGTAGAGGAGGTTGCGGCCGACGGCTTCGGGGAGAAGCAGGACGGAGCGGTAGACGGGGGCGTTTTCGGTGCCCGCGGAGAAGTCGACGGCCTCGGTGTCGATGCGCAGGGTCCCCTGGCCGCGCATGGTGTTGTGGGCGAGGCGGATGTCGCCCTTGGTCGGGGCGGTGCGGCCGGTCACGAAGTCGTAGGTCTTGCTGCCGTCGGTGTAGGTGGTCGGCGGGTGCTGCATGGGGGTCTTGGGCTCGGGATCGACGAGTTCGACGCCGACGAGGCGGTCTTCGGCGTCGGAAATGAGCCGGATGAGGGGGTAGGGGGGGACGTTGGGGGAGATGGTGCCGTAGCGCCCGGCGGGGGCCTCGAAGTAGAAGAAGCCGCCGTAGGGGAAGGGGGCGCCTTCGACGGGCCGCCGCGGGGACGGGGTGGGGGCGGAGACGAGCCGGAGGGCTTTGTCCATCGGCATCAGGCACGCGAGGGGGCCGTGGATGGCGAGGTCGGGCCGGGCACGGGTGTCGGCGGCGGGGGAGAGGCCGAAGGAGGCCAGCAGGAAGACGAATTCGGTGGCGTCGGTGCGGTCGCCGGGCGCGGGCAGCATGTCCCAGGCGTAGCCGAACTGCATGTAGCGGGAGGCGAAGGGATCCTTGGGGTCGGCCGGCGGGGTGGGCCAGGGGACGAGCAGGTCGTTGTGGGTCTTGGGCGCGGCGCGGTGGGCGGCGCGGCGGGCGTCGGTGTCGAACCGGGCCCAGCGGGCGTCGTTGACGAGGCGGTAGCATTGGTTGGCATAGTCGGTGACGGGGACGCTGGCGGGGGCTTCGGGGCGGATGGCTTCGAACTTGGCGGCGGCGTCCCGGGCGTCGGAGGCGATTTGGAGGAGGGTCGGGTCGGTGGGGTCGGGGTTCTTGGAGAATTCCTGCCAGGCGGTGAGGGCGGCGTTGAATTGCTGGGCGGCTTCGATGAATTCGGGGCGGTTCCAGGAGCCGGGGGTGGCTGTGCCGGAGGTGCCGCCGCCAGCGAGCTGCGGCGCGAGTTCGTCTTCGGGGGCGGCGGAGGCCGCGGCGCCGGAGGCCGACTTGGCAGGGCGCGTGGCGAGGTCGCCGAGGATGGCGTTGCCGCCGACCTGGACGTTGGGGCTGTGCACGTCGATGTCGGGTTTGCCGGAGGGCACGGGCTTGGGCTTGCCGTGGAGCATGGCCTGAAAGTCGGGGTTGTCCTTGAGGCCGAAGTGGTAGATGGCGAAGCCGACGCCGCCGGCGAGGACGAGGAAGATCAGGAAGCGGAGGAACCCGCCGCCGGAGGAGGCGCGCCGGGCGGTGCGGGCGGCGTCGGGGCGCTTGACCTTGAGGTGTTCCTGCTGGCTGGCGGAGAGGACGATGGCTTTCTTGGCCGCGGCGCCGAGGTTGATGGTCTTGGCGCGGGAGCCGGGGCGGTGGTTGGGGGAGAGGAGGATGGTGCTTTCGTCTTCTTCGGGGTAGGGGGGGGACGGGAATTTGCCGTCCTGGATCTGGCGGATGTCCTTGGCGACGGCGGTCCAGGTGTCGGGGCGGCGGGCGGGGTCCTTGGCCGTCATCTTGGAGAGGAGCCAGCCGTAGCAGGCGGGGACCGCGGGCTGGAGGTCGCAGGGGTCGGGGAGGTAGTCGGTCTGCTGGGCTTCGAGCACTTGCTGGAGGGTGAGGCCTTCGAAGGGGGCGTTGCCGGTGAGGGTGTGGTAGAGGGTGAGGCCGAGGGCGTAGATGTCGGAACGGCAGTCGGGGGGGAGGCCTTCGATCTGCTCGGGGGCGAGGTAGGTGGGGGTGCCCTCGATGTAGTCGGGGTCGGCCTGTTCGGCGGCGCCGACAACGCGCGCGAGGCCGAGGTCGGTCAGCTTGACCGCGCCGTCGGTGCCGAGCAGGATGTTGCCGGGCTTGATGTCGCAGTGGATCATCTGGTGCTGGCGCCAGATGGCGTCGAGCGTGTCGGCGACGATGCCGCCGAGGAGCAGCGCCTGCTGGAGGGCCATCTGGCCGTGCCGGGCGAGCCATTCGGCGAGGGAGACGCCTTCGACGTACTCCATGACGTAGTAGGGGGTGCCGTCGGTCGTTTCGCCGAAGTCGAGGATGCCCACGACGGAGGGATGCGAGATTTTCGCGGCGGCGCGGGCCTCGGTGAGGAAGGCGGCGCGGGAGGCGTCGTCGCGGAGGAGGCCGGGGGAGAGGACCTTGATGGCGACGGGGCGGTCGAGGGAGACCTGGCGGGCCTTCCAGACGACGGCGGTGCCGCCGGTCCCGATGGGGCCGAGCAGTTCGTAGCCGGGGATTTGGGGCGGGGTGGGGGCGGACGCTTCGGAGGGCTCTTTCATGGGAGGCATTTTCTACGGGCGGGGGGGCGTTGGCAACCAAATTCCGGGGAGGGGGAGGGGGTGTTTTTCATGGGGATGGATGGTTGTAAAAACCTATGAAAACATCAATGTTTTCCATGATCTCAAAAGTGGATGGAGGGGCGGGCGGGGAGAGACGAGGCGGGAGGAGGAGGGCTGGAGAGGGGGGCGCGCAGGAAGGGGGGATGGCCTGTCCGGCTTTCGGAGGATTGTTTTCCGCGACTTATGTTTTTGGGACGCTTCCGTCCGGGGGCGGAAGGTGGACGGCAGTCGGCGGATCGGCCTCGGGCGGAAGCGCCGGAGGCGGGGAAATGGGGGGATGGAGGGCGGCGTGGAGGAGGAGGGCGGTTTCGCGGGAGAGGCCGGGGGCGGATTCCAAATCTTCGAGGGAGGCGGCCTTCATGCGGGAGAGGGAGCCGAAGTGGGCCAGGAGCTGGGCCTTGCGCTTGGCGCCGATGCCGGGGACGTCGTCGAGGACCGATTCGCGGATGAGGCGCGCGCGGAGCTTGCGGTGGTAGGTGAGGGCGAAGCGGTGGGATTCGTCGCGCAGCCGCTGGATGACGTGCAGGGCCGGGGAATTGGCCGAGAAGCGGAGGGGCGGCTGTTCGGCGGAGGGGTCGTGGTAGAGTTCTTCGTACTGCTTGGCGATGCCGGTCAGGCGGGGGCGGTCGCGCAGGCCCAGGGCGTCGAGTTCGGCGCGGGCGGCGCGCAGCTGCGTGAGGCCGCCGTCCACCATCACGAGGTCGGGCAGGGGCTCGTTCTCGGAAAGGGCGCGGGTGAAGCGGCGGCGGATGACTTCGGCCATCGAGGCGGGGTCGTTGGAGCCTTCGACGGTCTTGATGCGGTACATGCGGTAGTGGGCGGGCGTGGGGACGCCGTCGATGGAGACCACCTGCGAGGCGACGGAGAGGGTGCCGGAGATGTTGGAGATGTCGTAGCATTCCATGCGGTGCGGCGGGGAGGGGAGGCCGAGGCGGCGCTGGAGTTCGGCGAGGCCGGCGTCGGCTTCGGCGCGCTGGATGGGCGGGGTCTTGCGGACGACGGCGCGCTCGCGCAGGCCGCGGACGAGCAGGAGGTACCAGTCGCGCAGGGCGGCCGCCTTCTCGAAGCGCATCTCGGCGGCGGCTTCTTCCATCCGCTTCCTGAGGGTTTCGAGGTGGCCCGGGCGGTCGCCGTCCAGGAAGGCGCAGGCTTCCAGGACGCGCGCGCGGTAGGCGTCGGGGTCCGTCTTGCCGATGCAGGGGGCGGAGCAGAAGCGGACGACGTCGTCGATGCAGTGCTTGTGGTCGTCGGGTCCGGGGCGCGCGGCGGCGCAGTGGCGGATGCCGAATTCGCGCTCGACGAATTCGAGGGACGCCCATGCGCTGGCGGAGGAGGCGAAGGGCCCCCAGTAGCGGGCGCCGTCGTCCTTGCGCAGGCGGACGGCCTCGAAGCGCGGGCAGGGGTCGTCGGGGCGGACCTTGAGGAGCAGGAAGCGCTTGTCGTCCTTGAGCTCGATGTTGTAGCGGGGGCGGTAGTCCTTGATCAGGCGCGACTCGGTGAGGGTGGCCTCGGCCTCGGAGCGCAGGACGATGAAGTCGAGGTCGTCGATGGACCGGATGAGGCCGCGGAGCTTGGGGTCGGCCTTGGCGAAGGTGGCCGGGCGGAAGTAGGAGGAGACGCGGTTGCGGAGGGAGGCGGCCTTGCCGACGTAGATGATGCGGCCGAGGCTGTTGCGCATGAGGTACACGCCGGGCTTGCCGGGGAGGGCCGCCAGCTTGTCGCGGACTTTCTGCGAGAAGGTTATGGTGTGGTGCGCCATGGGAGGGAGTGTACACCGGGAGGGCGGGGGGCGGAAGGGCAGAATTTCATGAGGGAGGATGGCGTGAAAAACGGCGGGTTGGCGGGTGGTTTTCCTTGATATCGCAAATGCCGGCGACGGGGAAGGGCGGCAGACTTTCCGGCCTTGCCACGGGGAGGGGGCGGGAGAGGTGTGGAAAGGGGGAGGGAGTGGAGTGGAGTGGGATGGGATGGGATGGGGAGGGGGAGGGGGAGAGGGGGAATTTGAAATTTCAGATCTCAGATTTCAAATTTGAGATTTCAGATTTGGGATTTGGGGCTTGATTTTGGGAGGGGTGTGGACTATCGTTCAGATTCGGAATTGGAAAGGAAAGGGCGAGAAATGGCGACGTTCAAGAGGTTCGAGGATTTGCCGGTGTGGAATGCGGCGGTGGAGTTGGGGGTGGAGGTGTTCGGGGTGACGGGGAGGGCGGCGTTCAGGTACAAGGGGGATTTGGTGAACCAGTTGCGGCGGGCGGCGCTGTCGGTGGGGAACAATATCGCTGAGGGGTTCGAGAGGGGGACGACCGCGGAGTTGGTGTCGTTTTTGTACATTGCGCGCGGGTCGGCCGGGGAGGTGCGGTCAATGCTGCGGTTTGCGCTGCGGCTGGGGGGGATGGAGGGGGAGGAGGGGAGGCTGCGGGAGTTGGTCGGAAGGTGCGAGGCGGTGTCGAGGCAGTTGAGGGGGTGGTTGGATTCGTTGCAGAATTCGGAGATCCGGGGGCAGAGGCACCTGAACGAGAAGTCGCGGGCGGTGTACGAGGAGGGGAGGCGGGCGGAGGCGTTCGGGGAGCGGATGGCGGAGTTCAGGGCGAGGATGGCGGAAGGGTTGCGGAATGGAACGTGGGGTAAGGGGGGAAAGGAGGCGGCGGTGGAGGCACTGAAGGGGAGGCTGGGTGGAGAGGGGGAGAAGTAGAATCTGAAATTTCAGATTTCAACCTATCCTCGTCAGTTGACAATGAGTTGATTATCACAAGCGCGTCTTCTCCCACAGAGAGCGTAACGGGAGGGGCAAGCCCGGGCGACCATGTGGGTGGGACGCTTCCGTGACGCTATGGAATATCTTTATCCTCCCCTGGGAACACGGGCGGCTGTCGAGGCGCGGGCGGTCCCCTCGTGGATTGCGCTTTTCAGTCGCGGAGCGTCCGCGACGGCTGTGGCAGGGACACTTTTACCCGGAAGAAGCGGCTGGCGGAGTTGGTTTTGTCCCAGGCGTTTGTCATCGTGGGGCGGCCTTCCACGAGGTAGAAGCGGTTTGTGCGGGTGTCGTTTTCGTTGAGGTTGGGACTCCATGTCACCACGGGATGGCCATTCGTGAAAACAAGGGTTGTCGTGAAGGTGGATGCCTTGTTGGTGGGGTTCAATCCCGCCACGTAGCACTCGGCCACGGTGTTGATTCCGTTCGCCGCCGTTGCGTCTGCGGCGATTTCGAAACCGGCCGGCGTGCCATCCCCCAAGCCGTATTCCGAAAACCAGGTGTACGGAACGCCGGTCGTGGTGATTGGTTCCGGACCGTCCGGTCCGCAATAGACAATCTTGCACCCTTCCGGCACCAGGGCATATTCACTCCAGTACTTCCCTTCCACGTACTTCGTCTTCCACGACTCCGGAACGTACAGTATCTTCAGCGCGTTGCAGTAATAAAACGCACTGGCCCCGATGTCCGTCACGCCCTCCGGTATCGTCACGGAAGTCAGAGCGATGCACCCCTCGAACGCGGAGCCCCGGATGCCCTTCACCCCGGAGGGAACGGTGTAGGCGCCGGTCTTTCCGCCGGGGCATTGGAGAAGCTTGTCGCCGGACTTGGTAAACAGGACGCCGTCTTTGTCCGCATAATGCTTGTTGCCCGTTGCGACCTTGATTTCGGTCAGGCCGCTGCACAGGGCAAACACACCCACTCCGATGTTCGTCACGCCGGCCGGTATCGTCACCGTGGCCAGGCCGCTGCAATCGGAAAAGGCCCACTCATCAATGTCCGTCAAGGTGGCCGGCAGGGTCACCGAGGTCAGTTGGGGGCACCAATCCCACGCGCAATCCCCGATGCGCGTCACGGGACACCCGCCTAAGGAAGACGGTATCGCGAGGTCGCCTTCTTCCTGCTCCGCCCCCCTCACGGTCGCCTTCCCGTCGGCAATGTCGTAGTTCCACAGGATTCCCTGCGTCACCGTGAACGTCCGGGTGATTCCGCCTCCCGTCACCGTGATTGTCCCCGTCCGCGCCTCCGCCGCGGTGGTGTAGGCCGCCACGTCGTACACGATTGTTCCGTCCCCGCTTCCGCTCGTTGTCTTCAGTGTCAACCATGTTGCCGAGGACTTTGCCGTCCACGCCACGGTGGCCGCTACCCCCAGCTCCTGGTTGCTTGCAGCGTCCGCCGTGAAACGCCGCTCGCCCGCCGCCAGTCTCAACGGCGATTGGGGAACATCATACACCACCCTGCACCCCGACGGTACACGCGCATTCGCCAACATCCCCGTCCCCTCCCACGATGTGGGCACATGCAGTGTTTCCAGACCGGTGCAACCATTAAAAGCCCAGTTTCCAATGCTCGTCACGCTGTCCGGGATTGTCATCGTAGTCAGACCACTGCATCCCTCAAACGCCTGGTGACCGATGCTCACCACGCTGTCTGACAGTATCACCGTGGACAAACTACTGCACTTCACAAACGCACTGTCTCCAATGCTCGTCACGCTGTCTGGCAGTATCACCTTGCTCAGATAAATACATCCCTGAAACGCATGGTCATCGATGACCGCCACGCAGTCCGGAATGATATATGACCCGGACTTCCCGCCGGGGCATTGAAGCAATTTATTTCCGGCCTTGGTAAACAGGACGCCATCCTTGCTCATATAATACATGTTGCCCGTTTCAACCACGATTTCAGTCAGACTGCTGCAAGAGAGAAATGGCCCCTTGAGGCTCGTCACACTGGACGGAATTGTCACCGTGGTCAGACCGTTGCAACCGGAAAACGCATAGTACCCAATGCTTGTTACACTGGACGGTAGCGTCAACGTACTCAGAGCGTTGCACCCCTCAAATGCCAAGTCCCCGATGCTCGTCACACCGTTGGTTAGCACCAGCGTTTCCAGACCGCTACACCCCTGAAATGCATAGCCCCCGATGCTCGTCACGCTGGGCGGTATCGTCACAGTGGTCAGTTTGCCGCAATCGTAAAACGCATTTTCCCCGATGCTCGTTACCTCATTCGGTATAGTCACCGAGGTCAGACCGCTGCACCCGGCAAACACGTGTTTCCCGATGCTCGTCAAACTGGACGGTAACGTCACCGCCGTCAGACCGCTGCATTCGTTAAACGCCATCTCCCCAATGCTCGTCACGCTGTTCGGGATTGTCGCATTGGTCAGGCCATTGCATCCGTAAAACGCCCCCCATCCCATGCTCGTCACGCTGGCCGGAATCGTCACAGAGGTCAGTTGGCGGCAATCGCGAAACGCATACGTCCCGATGCCCGTCACGGGATACCCGCCCAAAGAAGACGGTATCGTGAGGTCCCCTATGGCCGGATTGGCCCCTGACACGGTCGCCTTCCCATCCGAAATCGAGTAGGACCATGTATACCTTGCGTCACCGTGAACGTCCGCGAAATTCCCTCCCCCGTCACCGTAATCGTCCCCGTCCGTGCCTCTGTCCCCGTGTTCGCCGACACGCCGTACGCGATGACTCCGTTGCCACTCCCGCTGGCCGTCTTCACCGTCAACCACGCGGCGGACGACTTCACCGTCCATGCCATGGTTGCTGTCACCCCCAACTCCAGACTGTCCGCAATACACGGCGAAACCGTTCGGCTGCCCGCCGCCAGCATCAAGAGCGACTGGGCCGGATAATACTCCACAGTGCATCCCGTCGGCACTTCAGCATAGGTACTCCAGAATGTCTCCTCCACATACTTCGAGCTCCACGACTCCGGTACACACAGCAACTCCAGATTACGGCAACCGGAAAATGCCAAGTTTCCGATGCTTGTCACGCTGTCCGGAATTGCCACCCGGGTTAGGCCGGTACAATCGGTGAACGCAAGGCTTTCGATGCTCGTCACGCTGTCTGGAATTGTAATCTGGGTCAGACCGTCACAAGAATAGAACGCCATCGCTCCGATGTTCGTCACGCTGTTCGGGATTGTCACCGAGGTCAGCCCATCGCACCCGTAAAACGCATTGCCCCCGATGCGCGTCACGCTTGGAGGAATGGTGTATGAGCCGGTCTTTCCAGATGGAAATTGAATCAAGCTGTCTCCGGATTTGGTAAAAAGAACGCCATCCTTGCTTGAATAATGCATGTTGCCTGCTTCAACCATGATTTCGGTTAGACCTCTACAACCAGAAAACACTCCGTCCCCGACGTTTGTCACGCTGGAGGGTATTGTCACGCTCGTCAGGCCATCGCAACTGTAAAACGCAGACTTCCCGATGCTCGTCACACTGTCGGGAATCGTCACGTTCGTCAGGCCGAAGCAACATCCGAACACATAGTCCCCGATGCTCGTCACGCTGGAGGGTATCGCCACCGGAGTCAGATTGTTGCACCACCAAAATGTCCCGTCCCCGATGCTCGTCACACTGTCGGGAATCGTCACGTTCGTCAGGCCGAAGCAACATCCGAACACATAGTCCCCGATGCTCGTCATGCTTGAAGGTAGCGTCACCGTGGTTAAACTGTGACAATCGTAAAACGCCGCGCGCCCGATGCTCGCCACGCTGGATGGAATCGTCACTGAAGTCAGATTGCTGCAACTGCCAAATGCATCTTCTCCAATGTTTGTCACGGTTCCCGGGATTGTTATCGAGGTCAGGCCGCCGCAATTGGCAAACATGCTATTTCCGATTTTCGTTGTGTTCGTTCCCAGAAGGAGAACCGTCGTTAGGTTCGCACAGTAAGAGAAAGGACTTCCGTATTCCCAATCGTTCGTAACGGTGCCCAGAATCGTCACGTTCGTCAGACCGCTGCAACCGGAAAACGCATTTCCCCCGATGCTTGTCACGCTTTCCGGTATGGTTACCGAAGTTAGACCGCTGCACTCCGAAAATGCCCCGCTTCCGATGTCGCTCACACTGTTGGGAATCGTCATTGAGGATAGACCGCTGCAACCGGAAAACGCCCCGTACCCGATGCTTGTCACGCTGTCGGGAATCATCACGTTCGTCAGGCCGCTACAACCGTAAAACCCATAGTTCCCGACGCTCGTCACGCTGGTCGGTATCGTCACCGAAAATAGATTGCTGCAACCATAAAATGCCATCATCCCGATGTTCGTTACGCTGTCGGGAATCGTCACGCTCGTCAGGCCCTTGCAATCGCGAAACGCATAGTCGCCGATGTTTCTTACCCTAAAAACAGCAGTTCAAGCCACTCATTCCCGCGCCGGTGCGCATGCACACGGGGGAAAAACCTTCTCGCCCCCTTCACTCAACGGGTGAAAGGATGGCGGCTCCGTGGTAGCCTTCCTTTGTGGAATCAAAACAAAGGACTGCCATGGAAACCGCCATCACCCTGCACTC
>JAFYAC010000117.1 GCA_017540905.1 Kiritimatiellia bacterium
GCTGGAAACGCGCATCGCCCGCACGAAAGCGGCCCTCGCGGCGATCGGGGACATGCGTCCGGGGCACCTGTCGGTGCAGATGCGCCCGAGCGGCCAGGGCCGCCGCCCCTACACCCAGCTGAGCTACACCTTCCGGAAGAAAGGCCACACCGACTACATCCGCCCCGAAGACCTTCCCCGGGTGAAGGCGGAAGTGGAGGCCTACCGGAAGTTCAAGGACCTGTGCGAACGGCTGGTCGGCCTGTCAATCGAACTGTCCAAGCTCAAATCCGCCCCCCGATCCGTTTCCAACAAATCCTGACCGCCCCTCCCTCCCTCAGGGCCCCCTGCACAAAGCGGAGATGCGCCCCCCTGTTTTGGGTGGGGTCGTTTGGGCTTGCTTTGGTTCTCATATCTCCTATTGTACTCATATGGGCATTTCCAAGCAAACTCTTATTGGCAAAAAGTGTTGGCGGAGGCACATCCTCCACTCCGAAAACACCTCTTTTGCAGGGGTTTTCTAGAAATGGGGCGTGCCTCACATGCACGAGGTCACTGGTTCGAGCCCAGTAACGCCCACCATTTGGAACACTCGGTTTCCGGGTGTTTTTTTGTTTGCCCGGGGACTGTTCCGCGTCCCCCCGCGCCCCCCGGGAGTGGCCGCTCAGGAGAGGCCGGCCTTGGCGAGGCGGTAGGTCATCATGCGGGGGGTGACGCCGAGTTCGCGGCCTGCGGCACTGCGGTTGCCGTTGTGGCGGCGGAGGGCGGAGGAGAGGATTTGGCGTTCGTGGGCCGCGAGTTGGGCGGCCAGGGTCAGGGGGGCGCCCGGCGTGGCGGGGTCTTCGGCGGGGGCGGCGTCGCGGAGGGCCGGAGGGAGGTTGTAGGTGTGGATGCAGTCGTCCTGCGCGGTCAGGACGGCGCGTTCGATGCAGTTCTCCAGTTCGCGGACGTTGCCCGGCCAGGGGTGCGCGAGGAGGATGTCGGCGGCCGGCGGGGAGATGCGGTCCACGGTCTTGCCGTATTTGGCGGAGAGGCGGGCGAGGAAGTGCCGGGCCAGCAGGAGGACGTCGTCGCCGCGCGTGGACAGGGGCGGAAGGGCGATGGGGAAGATGTTGATGCGATAATACAGGTCTTCGCGGAAGAGGCCGCGGGACATCATGTCTTCGAGGTTGCGGCTGGTGGCGGCCAGGATGCGGACGTCGCTGCGGCGCTCTTCGCTGGAGCCGACGCGCGAGAAGGTGCGGTCCTGCAGGAAGCGGAGGAGTTTGACCTGGAGCGGAAGCGGCAGGTCGCCGATTTCGTCGAGGAAGAGGGTCCCGCCGTCGGCGGCTTCGGCGCGGCCGATGCGGCGGTCGCGGGCGTCGGTGAAGGCGCCGCGTTCGTGGCCGAAGAGTTCGGATTCGACGAGGGCCTCGGGCAAGGCGGCGCAGTTGAGGACGATGAAGGGTTTGTCCTGTCGCGGGGAGAGGGACTGGATGGCGCGGGCGACGAGTTCCTTGCCGGTGCCGCTCGGTCCGCGGACCAAGACGGTGGCGTCGGAGGGGGCGACGAGGCGGATCTGTTCGTAGACCTGCTTCATGGCGGGGCAGTTGCCGACGAGGTTGCCGGGGTTGTCGCCGAGGAGGGCGCGCAGGCGGCGGTTTTCGCCTTCGAGGGCGTCGCGTTCGGCGCGCTGCCGGCGGCAGGCGGCGGCGGCTTCGGCGGCGGCGTTGGCGACGATTTCGAGGAGGGCGACGTCGCCGGCCAGGGGGCGGGCGCCGGGCCGGATGTCGCGGTCGGCGGACAGGGTGCCGACGACCTGCCCGTGGTGGACGAGGGGGACGCAGACGAAGGAGACGGCGTCGGTGTTCCGCCGCGTGCGGGTGCGGTTGAGGAAGCGGGGGTCGCGCCGGACGTCGGGGACGACGACGGTGCGGCCGGTCTTGGCGACGAGCCCGGTGATGCCTTCGCCGATCCGGTAGCGGCCCAGGGCCCGCTCTTCGGCGTTGAGGATGCGCGCGGAGGCGACGATGTGCAGTTCGTCGCCTTCGAGGAGGGTGACGGTGCCGCGGAGCATGCCGAGGCGCTTTTCGAGGATGTCGATGACGTCTTCGAGGAGTTTGGCGACGTCCCGCCCGCGGGCGACGGCGGTGGTCACTTCGCGCAGGAGGGCGATTTCGGGGGATTCGGTTGGGGTGGGCCGGGTCATGGGGCGGGAGTGTAGCGCGGGGAGGGGACGGGGGCAAGGTGGTTTTTCGTTTTTTGAAAGGTGGTTTCAAAAAATGGGGGTGGTTTGGGGCGTTGTTTTCGTTTTTTGAAAAGGAGGGGCCGCACGGGGGCGGCCCCGCAAGACAAGGACGCCGCGAAAGTGGTGCGGGTGCAACGTGTTGGAGGGAAGTGGGTTGGGGCTTGTTGCTGAGGGGCTGTGCACAACGCCCCGCGCGACTTGGCACGCCTCCTGCTTGGAGAACACCAAAACCACCGCGTCCCTCCCCGGGGCGCACAACCCAAGGACACGACCATGAGCAACTGCAACCGCAACCACGCCATACACGCCATCGCCGCGAGAGTGCCCGCGGCGCCCTCCCCCGCCGCACCGGCATCCCCCGACGGCTACGGGGCGGATGTCTTCAACGAGGCGGCGATGCGCGAGTACCTGCCGAAGGACGTCGCGGAGAAGCTGCTCGCGACGGTCAACGCCGGCGCGCCGCTCGATCCCTCCATCGCGGGCGCGGTCGCCCACGGCATGAAGGAGTGGGCCATCGACCGCGGCGCCACCCACTACACGCACTGGTTCATGCCGCTGACCGGCGGCACGGCGGAGAAGCACGACTCGTTCCTGGACCCGGCGCCGGCCGGCGGGGCGGTCTTCCAGTTCTCCGGCAAGAACCTGGTGATGGGGGAGCCGGACGCGTCGTCGTTCCCGTCGGGCGGCATCCGCAGCACGTTCGAGGCGCGCGGCTACACGGCGTGGGACCCGACCTCGCCGGCGTTCATCAAGCGCCACGCGAACGGGGCGACGCTGTGCATCCCGACGGCGTTCTGCTCGTACACGGGCGAGGCGCTCGATCGCAAGACGCCGCTGCTGCGCTCGATCCAGGCGCTGAAGAAGGCGACGGTCCGCCTGATGGGGCTCTTCGGCCTGCCGGAGGCGACGGTGAAGGTGACGCTCGGCCCGGAGCAGGAGTACTTCCTGATCGACCGCCAGTTCTACCTCCAGCGTCCGGACCTGCTGCAGACGGGCCGCACGCTCTTCGGGGCGCCGCCGCCGAAGCACCAGCAGCTGGAGGACCACTATTTCGGGGCGATCCGCCCGCGCGTGCTGAAGTTCATGCAGGAGGTGGAGGACGAGCTCTGGAGCCTGGGGATTCCGGCGAAGACGCGCCACAACGAGGTGGCCCCGGCGCAGTTCGAGCTGGCGCCGGTGTTCGAGGAGCTGAACCTGGCGGTGGACCACAACATGCTGGTGATGGAAGTGCTCCGCCAGGCGGCGGCGCGCAACGGGCTGGTGTGCCTGCTGCACGAGAAGCCGTTCGCGGGGGTGAATGGCTCGGGCAAGCACAACAACTGGTCGATCATGTACGGCGGGCGCAACCTGCTGGACCCGGGCCGCGACCCGGCGCAGAACGCGATCTTCCTGACGGTTCTCTGCGCGATCGTCCGCGCGGTGGACAAGCACGCCGACCTGCTGCGCACGACGACGTGCGGCGCCGGCAACGACCACCGGCTGGGCGCGAACGAGGCCCCGCCGGCCGTCATCTCGATCTTCCTCGGCGACCAGCTCGCGGACGTCCTCGGGCGGCTGGTGAGCGGCGACTCGGGCGCGGCGGCGGCCCCCGGCACCCTGCGGGTGGGCGTGGACACGCTCCCGGCGCTGCCGCGGGACGCGACGGACCGCAACCGCACGTCGCCCTTCGCCTTCACGGGCAACAAGTTCGAGTTCCGGGCGCCGGGCTCCTCGCAGTGCTGCGCGGCGGCGAACATGTTCCTGAACACGATCGTGGCGGACAGCTTCGACTACATCTCGGACAAGCTCGCGGGCGTCCCGGCGGAGAAATTCAACGACGCCTTGCAGGAGCTGCTGCGGGGCATCCTGCGCGACCACTCGCGGGTGATCTTCAACGGCAACGGCTACTCCCCCGAATGGGCGGAGGAAGCCGCCCGCCGCGGTCTGCCGAACCTCGTCAGCACCCCCGACGCCCTGGCGCCGCTGCTCTCCGGGGCCAACCAGGCGCTGGTCGAAAAGTACGGCGTCTTCTCCGCCGCCGAGATGGCGTCCCGCCACGAGATCGCCCTCGAAGAGTACGGCAAGAAGATTGCCATCGAAGGCGGCATCGCCCTCGAAATCGCCAAGAGCATGATCCTCCCCGTCGCCTCCGAAGCCTACTCCGACGCCGCGCAGGTCCTTGCCCGCGCCGCCGCCGCCGCCCTCGATTCCGGCGCCACCGCCCTGCGCGCCCGCGCCGACGCCCTCGGCCGCGGCCTCGACGCCCTCAGCGTCGGCTGCGCCGACCTCGAAGCCGCGCTCGCCGCGGGCGCCCCCTCCGGCATCCTCGCCGCGATGGCCTCCGTCCGCACCGCCGTCGACGCCCTCGAACACGAAGTCGACGACTCCCGCTGGCCCCTCCCCAAGTACCGCGAGATGCTCTTCGTCTACTGAGCGCGCGTCCCGCGCGCCCCGCAGCCCGATTGCAATCGACTGCATTCGAGTGCATTTGATTGCAATCGGCATTCCCCTCGAAAACCCCAAACCCCAAACCCCGGAAACCCGCCCAAAAAAAACCATGAAACTCATCATCGCCTACATCCAGCCCGACCGCCTCAACGCCGTCAAGCAGGCGCTGTTCTCGCGCGAAATCTACAAGATGTCCGTGACCAACGCGCTCGGCTGCGGCCAGCAGGGCGGCTACGTCCACATGTACCGCGGCGCCACCGAAGAAGTGACGTTGCACAAGAAGATGCGCCTGGCGATCGCCGTCAACGACGACTTCGTCGAGCCGACCCTGCAAGCCATCGTCGAAGGCGCCCGCACCGGCGACATCGGCGACGGCAAGATCTTCGTCCTCCCCATGGACGAATGCGTCCGCATCCGCACCGGCGAACGCGGCTCCGCCGCCATCGGCTGACCCGCCCCCCGCCGCAACCCTTCAACTTTTCAACCTTTAAACTTTTCAACTTTTCAACTTTTCAACCATGAACCCTGAACTCGTACAACACAACCTCGATGTCGTCTGGACCCTCCTTGCCGCGATCCTCGTCTTCATGATGCAGGCGGGCTTCGCGCTGGTGGAGACCGGCTTCACCCGCGCCAAGAACGCGGCGAACATCATGATGAAGAACCTGATGGACTTCGCCGCCGGCTCCCTCGCTTTTTACGTCCTCGGCGCCGCCCTCATGTTCGGCGGCAGCGTGGCGGCGGGCTGGTTCGGCTGGGGCGGACTCGGTATGCCGACCCTCTCCGCTTCCGCCGACACGTGGGACTGGACCTTTCTCTTCTTCCAGACCATGTTCGCCGCGACGGCCGCGACGATCGTCTCGGGCGCGGTGGCCGAGCGCATCGAGTTCAAGAGCTACCTCATCTACTCCGTCCTCGTCAGCGCCCTCGTGTACCCCGTGAGCGGCCACTGGATGTGGGGCGGCCTGGCGGGCGAAGGCAGCGCGGGCTGGCTGGAAGCGCTGGGCTTCCACGACTTCGCGGGCTCGACCGTGGTCCACTCCGTCGGCGGCTGGATCGCGCTGGCGGGGGCGATGGCCCTCGGCCCGCGCATCGGCAAGTACCGTCCCGACGGCAAGGCCAACCCCATCCCGGGGCACAGCCTCGTCCTCGGCACCCTGGGCGTCTTCCTCCTCTGGATCGGGTGGTTCGGCTTCAACCCCGGCAGCTACACCGCGGGCACCGCCTCCATCGGCCGCGTCGCCATGACGACGAACCTCGCCGCCTGCGCGGGCACCTGCGCCGCGCTGGTCACCGCATGGATCATCATGGGCAAGCCCGACCTCACGATGGCGCTCAACGGCAGCCTCGCGGGCCTCGTGGCCATCACCGCCCCGTGCGACCTCGTGACGGCGAACGCGTCCATCCTCATCGGCCTCGTCGCGGGCGTCATCGTGGTGCTCTCCGTCTTCGCGCTCGACCGTCTGCACATCGACGACCCGGTGGGCGCCGTCTCCGTACACTGCGTCAACGGCGTGTGGGGCACCCTGGCGGTGGGGCTCTTCGCCGCGCCCGTGGCGGCCGGCTACGGCAACGAGACCGCGGGCCTCTTCTATGGCGGCGGCATCCGCCTCCTCGGCGTGCAGGCCCTCGGCGCTGGCGCGACGGCCATCTGGGCATTCGGGATGGGAGCGCTGATCTTCGCGGCCCTCAAGCGCCTGCACATCCTGCGCGTACCGGCGACCACCGAACTCAAAGGCCTGGACATCGTCGAACACGGCCAGGACGCCTACGCCTCCTTCCAGTTCTTCTCCAACACCTGACCGCCGGGAAACCGCGCGAAAACCCCCATGTTTTCCGTAATCCCGCAACCCTCCGCCCCCCTGCCATGAAACCCTACGCCCCCTACGCTCCCGACACCCTCTGGCCCCTGCTCGCTGCCGCCGTACGCGACTTCGTCGACACCCATGGATTCACCGGTGCCTTCGTGTCGCTGTCCGGCGGCATCGACTCGGCCGTCGTGGCGGCGCTGGCCGTCGAGGCCCTTGGCTCCTCGCGCGTGTTTGCCGCCACCTATCCCTCCGCCTACACCTCCACCGACACCCTGGGCGACGCCATCGAAACTGCCTACCGCCTGGGCATTCCCTGTCCCGTCGTCTCCATCGAACCCGCGTGCCGCCTGCTGGCGGACCTCCTGCCGCCGCCCGCCGCCTACGCCGGGGCAGGTCTGGCGGAAGGGATACCCGTGGAAGAGAACCTCCAGGCGCGGATCCGCGGGCTGCTGAACATGACCCTCTCCAACCGCCACGGACTGGCGGTCCTCTGCACAGGCAACCGCAGCGAAACCCTGACCGGCTACTGCACCCTCTACGGCGACACCTGCGGCGCCTACGCGCCCCTGCGGGACGTATACAAAACCGAAGTCTACGCCCTGGCGGACCATTGCAACGCCCGCGCCTCCGGCACCCCGCCGATACCTGCGGGCGTCATCGCGCGCGCCCCGACCGCCGAACTCCGGCCCGGGCAGAAAGACACCGACACCCTCCCGCCGTATCCCCTTCTCGACCGCATCCTCTCCGCGCTGGCGGACGATCCCGACGACCCGCTGCCGCCCAACGAAGACGTCGCCCGCCAGGCGGAGGCATCCCCCACCGAAGTCCTGCGGGTCCGCACCCTGCTGGTCGGCTCCGCATTCAAGCGGCTCCAAGCCCCGCCCGGCCCGCAACTCCGGCCCACCCCCGCCGTCCCCGAACCTTGATCCCGCCCCTCCGCATCCCAACCTCCCCCTTCCCAGCGCCCCCGTCCGCGAGGGCGCCGAAACTTTTTTCCAATCATTGGAAAACGCCCGGAAAATTTTTCCAATCATTGGAAAAACCGCCCCGATTTTTCCAACCATTGGAAACTTTTTTTCCAATCATTGGAAAAAACGCCCCGGATTTTCCAACCATTGGAAAAATATTTTCCAATCATTGGAAAACCATCCCGCCGCCCGCCGCGCGGATTTTTTGCTTTCCAACCGCCGTTTCTCCGCGTAGAAACATCCGCCAACCCCACCCCATGAGCCACCCATGAACCGAATCCACGACCTCTACCGGCCCGCCGCCGAGCGCGTCCGCGACTTCGCCGAAGTCGAACGCCCCCTCTCCGACGCCGAACTCGCCGACCAGACCGCCCGCTGCCTCGACTGCGGCCAGCCCTTCTGCCACGCCTACGGCTGCCCCCTCGGCAACCTCGTGCCCGACCAGAACCGCGCCGTCGCGCGCGGCGACTGGCGCACCGCCTGGAACCTGCTCAGCGCCAACAGCGACTTCCCCGAGTTCACCTCCCGCGTCTGCCCCGCCCTCTGCGAAGGCTCCTGCGTACACCAGCTCGACGAGGAATCCGTCATGATCCGCCAGAGCGAAAAGCGCATCGCCGACCGCGCCTTCGCCGCCGGCTGGGTCCTCCCCCGCCCCCCCGCCGCCGAAAACGGCCGCAGCGCCGCCATCGTCGGCGCCGGACCCGCCGGCCTCTCCGCCGCCGCCACCCTCCGCCGCCGCGGATGGGCCGTCACCGTCTACGAGCGGCGCGCCGCCGTCGGCGGACTCCTCCGCTACGGCATCCCCGCCTTCAAGCTCGCCAAGAACCTCATCGACCGCCGCCGCCTGCTGCTCGAAGCCGAAGGCATCCGCTTCGTCACCGGCGTCGAAGTCGGCCGCGACCTCTCCGCCGGCTGGCTCCTGCGCCGCCACGACGCCGTCGTCCTGGCCATCGGCACCCCCGCCGCGCGCGACCTCAATGTCCCCGGCCGCACCCTCCCCGGCGTACACCTCGCCCTCGACCTCCTCGAAGGCCAGAACCGCCACCTCGCCGGCGAACTCCCCGCCCCGCCCGTCGACGCCGCCGGCAAGCGCGTCCTCGTCATCGGCGGCGGCGACACCGGTTCCGACTGCGTCGGCACCGCCCACCGCCTCGGCGCCGCCGAAGTCACCCAGATCGAGATCATGCCCAAGCCCCCCGCCGAACGCTCCCCCTCCACCCCCTGGCCCCTATGGCCCCAGATGCTCCGCACCTCCTCCAGCCACCTCGAAGGCTGCACCCGCCGCTGGTCCCTCAACACCCTCCGCTTCCTCGGCACCGACACCCTTACCGGCGTCGAAGTCGAAACCGTCGACTGGACCCTCTCCCCCGACGGCCGCCCCGCCAAATTCACCCCCGTCCCCGGCACCCGCGAAACCATCCCCTGCGACCTCTGCTTCCTCGCCCTCGGCTTCACCGGCGTCCCCGCCGACACCCCCCTCCTCGCCCAGCTCGGCCTGACCCCCACCCCCCGCGGCACCCTCCCCTCCGACCCCGCCCGCCGCATCCACTGCGTCGGCGACTGCGCCACCGGCGCCTCCCTCGTCGTCCGCGCCCTCGCCTCCGGCAAAGCCCTCACCCTCTGACCCAAAACCCAAGACGACAATTCCGACAACTCCGAAAAACAATTCCGACAATTTCAGAAAGAAATGCCCCCCCCTTCAAGCATTGCCAATGCCCGGCTTTCGGAAACCCCGAAGGACCCTTTTGTTGAAACCTTTGTCCCATTGACATCTTTGTTTCCAAAAAATCCCTCCTCCAAGCCTTGTCAAAATTGTCTTTCCAGTTGTCAGAATTGTCGTGAAAAATTCCAGGAGCCACCCATGACCCACCCCCTCGCCCCCCTCCCGCCCCCCACCGGCCTCTACGACCCCGCCAACGAACACGACGCCTGCGGCGTCGGCCTCGTCGCGCGCCTCGACGTCGTCCCCACCCACGACATCGTCACCTCGGGCCTGACCGTTCTCAAGCGCCTCATGCACCGCGGCGCCACCGGCAACGACCCCGAAACCGGCGATGGCGCCGGCCTGCTCCTCCGCATCCCCGACGCCTTCTTCCGCGCCCTCCTCCCCACCCTCCCCCCCGCCGGCACATACGCCGTCGCCATGCTCTTTGGCGGCGAAGGCGCCGAATCCGCCCTCGAAGCCGCCGCCGCCGCCGAGCACTTCCGCATCCTCGCCTGGCGCGACGTCCCCACCGACCCCGCCGCCATCGGCCCCGTCGCCCGCTCCTCCCTCCCCCGCATCCGCCAACTCTTCCTCGCTCCCGATGGCCGGCCGTCGGCCGGCCAAGCCTTCTCCGCTCCCCTCGAGCGCCGCCTCCTCATCCTCCGCCGCGTCCTCGAGCGCGCCGCCCCATCCGCCTACATCTGCTCCTGCTCCGCGCGCACCATCGTCTACAAAGGCCTCCTCCTGGCGACCCAGATCGACCGCTTCTACCCCGACCTCGCCGACCCCGCCTTTGCCAGCCCCTTCGCCATCGTCCACCAGCGCTACTCCACCAACACCTTCCCCTCCTGGACCCTGGCGCACCCCTTCCGCGCCCTGGCGCACAACGGCGAAATCAACGCCCTGCGCGGCAACCTGGCCGCCCTGGCCGCGCGCGAACCCTCCCTCGCGTCCCCCCTGTTCGGCGACGACATCCAAAAACTCCTCCCCGTCGTCCAACCCGGACAATCCGACTCCGCCTCCCTCGACAACATCTACGAACTCCTCGTCGCCGCCGGCCGCGACGCCCCCCACGCCATGCTCATGCTCATCCCGCAGGCATGGGGCGCCAAATACCACATGCCGCACGACGTCCGGGCCTTCTGCGAATACCACTCCGCCCTCATGGAACCCTGGGACGGCCCGGCGGCGGTCGCCTTCACCGACGGCCTCTCCCTGGGGGCCGCCCTCGACCGCAACGGACTGCGACCCGCCCGCTGGACCCTGACCCGCGACGGCCTCTTCGTCCTCGCCTCCGAAGCCGGCGTCCTCGACATCCCCCCTTCCGCCGTCGCCCGCCACGGACGCCTCGCCCCCGGCTCCATCCTCTGGCTCGACCTCGCCACCCACCGCCTGCGCGAAGACGCCGAACTCAAAGCCTACTACGCCCGCCGCCGCCCCTACCGCCGCTGGATCGCCCAGAACCACATCCCCGTCACCGGCCTCTTCACCGAAGTCGTCCCCCCCCCCGTCCCTCCCGACCTCCCCTCCCTCCAGCGCACCTTCGGCTGGACCCTCGAAGACACCGAAACCATCCTCCGCCCCATGGCCGACACCGCCCTCGAGCCCGTCGGCGCCATGGGCAACGACGCCGCCCTCGCCTGCCTCGACCCCGCCCCCCGCACCCTCTTCGACCACTTCCACCAACTCTTCGCCCAAGTCACCAATCCCCCCATCGACCCCATCCGCGAAGAACTCGTCATGTCCATCATGACCTACATCGGCAACCTGCCCAACATCCTTGCCGAGACCCCCGCCCACGCCCGCCTCATCAAACTCACCCGTCCCGTCCTGACCGACGACGAACTCCGCCGCCTCCGCTCCGTCCCCGAGTACCCCGCCGCCACCCTTTCCCTCCACTTCGATGGCCCCCTCCGCCCCGCCCTCGACGCCCTCTCCGCATCCGCCCTCGCCTCCGTCCGCGCTGGCAACAAAATCCTCATCCTCTCCGACCGCCCCGCCCCCGACGCCCCCCCCCGGCGCCTCCCCTCCCTCCTTGCCGTCGCGGCCGTCCACAAGACCCTTTCCGACGCCGGACTGCGCCCCTCCGTCGGCCTCATCGTCGACTCCGGCGAAATCCGCGAAGTCCACCACCTCTCCGTCCTCCTCGGCTTCGGCGCCACCGCCGCCTGCCCCTGGCTCGCCCTCTCCACCGTCACCGCCCTCTCCCCCGACGCCCCCCACCGCGCCGCCGCGAATTACGTCACCGCCCTTTGCCGCGGCCTCATGAAAACCATGTCCAAGATGGGCATCTCCACCCTCCGCTCCTACCGCAACGCGCGCATCTACCAAGCCATCGGCCTCGGCCCGACCCTCCTCCGCGACTACTTCGGCTCCATCCCCTCCCCCGTCTCCGGCCTCGAACTCCCCGACCTCGACCGCCACCTCCTCCCCCACGGCCCCACCGCCCCCAGTCGCAGTCCTGCCGCGGGCGCGCCGGCGCCCGCCGGGGGCTCGGGGGCGCAGCCCCCGTTCCTTGCTTCCCCCTCCCTTGCCCCCTCCGGGAGTGCGGGGGCCCCGCCCCCGCCCGCCCACTCTTCACTTTTCACTTTTCACTCTTCACTCCCTCCCGGCGGCCTCTACCACCTCCGCCTCCACACCACCCCCCACCTCTGGACCCCCCAACGCCTCGCCGACCTCCGCCTCGCCGTCCGCACCAACAACTACGCCCTCTTCAAAAAATTCACCTCC
>JAFYAC010000049.1 GCA_017540905.1 Kiritimatiellia bacterium
GCATGGAGACGGAAAACCGGCCGAAAAAATCCATGTTCTCCCATCATCTCCCATCCAGCGGCGCGGCTGGAAGCCGCACCTCCGGAAGCCGCGCGATGGTTGTTCAGAAGGTTTTGCGCCACTTCCGGGGGTGCGGCATCCTGCCGCGCCACATCTCCAAGTTGATGGCGCGGCTGGAAGCCGCACCTCCCTAAGGCGCTGGTCGCGTGGAAGCGCGACCTTCCCGGTGATGCTCTCCACGGGGAGGGCCGCGCTTTGTCGCGGCCGCGCGAACGTGGTGTTTTCAGGCATGTCCCCGAAGCGTCCTGTGGACACGGCCCGGACGAAGCCGGGCCCTCCCAAGGCGGTCTCCCGGGGGCCGCCACAGGTTTTCTTGAGCCGCTCCAAGCCGCTCAAAAACCGCAGATGCCCTATTTCTTCGGGGCGGATTTCTTTGCGGGGGATTTCTTTGCGGCCGTTTTCTTCTTGGCCGTTTTCTTTTTGGCGGTTTGCTTTTTGGCGGGTTTCTTCGCGGCAGGCTTTTTCGCGGCAGGTTTCTTGGATGCGGGCTTTTTGGGCGTAGGCGCGGGCGCCTTGGCCTTTGGGGGACGGCCGCGCTTGCGTTTGGCGGGCGGTTCGGGGGAGGGGGGAGCGGGTGGGGTGGGGGAGGCGGGGGCGGCGTCGCCGGCGCCGTCGGTGTCGAGGTCGATGCCGAACATGGAGCCGAGGTCGTCTTCGGCGATTTCGGAGGGGCCGCCGGAGGTGATGGTTTCGACGGCTTCTTCGGCGACCAGTTCCTTCGGGTCGATGCTGCGGAGGGTGAAGAAGAGTTCGGGCGCCTTGTCCAGCCGCGCGCCGATGCCGTAGAGGACAGCGGCGACGTGCTTGCAACAGCCGGCGATGTCGGGGCAGCTGCAGGAGAGTTTCATCTCGCGCGGGGCGGGGAAGAGGCCGGTGGCGGGATCGCAGAAGTCCTTGAGCAGTTCTTCGGGGACCTTGCCCTGCGTGAGGGCCAGCAGGGACGAGATGCGGCCGAGGGCGCGCCCGACGAGGGCTTTCCATTTGGCGGGGTCGGCGGCGGCGATGCGGAGCGCGACCTTGTAGGGGGTGGAGTCGCTGCCGGCGACGAGGGCGTCGACGCGGCCTTCGGCGATCTGCAGGTCGATGACGTTGCCGCTGCGGACGTAGGAGCGGCCGCGTTCGAGCCGGTACTCGTAGTCGCGGTAGGATTCGATGTTGTCGCACCAGGCCTTGCCCCAGAAGGTCCGCGCAATGGTGCGGCCCTGGAGTTCGACGGGGGAGAGCTTGCGGCCGCCAGCCTCGAGTTTCTTGCGCATCTTCGCGGCCTTTTCCTTGCGCTCGGCCACCGTGGGCTTGGGCGGGAACGCCCAGCCGTAGCCGTAGCCGCCGTATCCGTACCAGCTCATGTTTCCTCCTTGAGGTAGTCGCCGAGCCGTACCAGCTCGAGCAGTTCGTCGTCGTCCATTTCGGTCACCAGGTTCCCGCCGTCGCCGCCGAAGAGCGCGTCGGCGAGGTCCTGCTTGGCCTTGATCATTTCGTCGATGTTCTCTTCGAGCGTGCCGGGCGTGACGAATTTGTGGATCAGCACGTTCCGGCGTTGCCCGATGCGGTAGGCGCGGTCGGAGGCCTGGTTCTCGACGGCGGGGTTCCACCAGCGGTCGAAGTGGACGACGTGGTTCGCCGCCGTGAGGGTCAGCCCGGTCCCCGCCGCCTTGACGGAGAGCACGAAGAACGGCGGCCCGGCCGGGTCCTGGAACCGCTCCACGAGCCGCGCGCGCTCCTTTACGGGCGTCGCGCCGTGCAGGACGAGGCCCTCGCGACCGAACACGCCGGCCAGGTACTCGGCCAGCGGCTCCGTCATCTCGCGGTACTGGGTGAAGACGAGCATCTTCTCCTGCCGCGCCGCGATTTCCTCCGCCCGCGCCCCCAGCGCCAAAAACTTGCCCGAGTCCTCGGGACGGTACTCGCCCGTCCCCAGGTACAGCGCCGGATGGTCGCAGATTTGCTTGAATTTCGTCATGTACGCCAGCACCAGCCCGCGCCGCGACATCGCCGACGGCCCCGCCGCCGCCGGGTCGCCGCGGTGCGCCGCGCGCGCCTCTTCCAGCGCGGCGCGCAGCTCCTCGACGGTCTTGGCGTAAAGAACCGCCTGGCGCCGCGAGAGGGCGGTCGGCACGTCGAGTTCCGTCTTGTCGGGGAGGTCCGCGATGATGCGCCGGTCGGTCTTGAGGCGGCGCAGGATGAACGGGCGCGTCAGGCGCCGCACCGTCGCGATGCGGTCCCCGCCGTCCGTCGCCCGCCGGAACGCCGCCAAACTGCCGAGCAGCCCCGGATTGATGAAATCGAACAAGCTCCACAGGTCCGTCAGCCGGTTCTCCACCGGCGTGCCCGTCAGCGCGATCCGCAGCCGCGCCGCCGCGGACCGCATCGCGCGGCTCTGGCGGGAGCCGGGATTCTTGATCGCCTGCGCCTCGTCCGCGATGAGCGCCGCGTAGGGGATGGAATGCAGCGCCTCCGTGCGCATGAACTGCCCGTACGTCGTCAGCGCCAGGTCGCAGCGCCGCAGGTACGGTTCCGGCCGCGCCAGCGCGTCCGCCGTGCGGCACTCCGCCGACGACGGATGCAGCACGCCGACCCGCAGGTCCGGGGCGAAGCGCGCCGCCTCGTTCTTCCACGTCTGGAGCAGCGAGGCCGGCATGACGATCATCACGGGCCACTCCCCGAGACGCCCCTGCGCCTTCCACGAATCCACCGCGGCCAGCACCTGGAGCGTCTTGCCGAGGCCCATGTCGTCGGCGAGGCAGGCGCCGAGACCGGCCTCCGCCGAGCGCCGCAGGTACGCCACGCCGTCGAGCTGGTACGGCCGGAGCACCCGCCCGAGCCCGTTCGGCAGCTCCGCGCGGGCCGCCTCCGCCATGCGCGGCGACTTCAGCCCCTCCAGCAGCTCCCTCAAATCCCCGCCGGCCACCACCTCCTCGTCCGCGTCCGGCTCCGCCCCGCCGAGGCCGTCCGCCTGCCCGCCCGCCAGCAGCCGCAGCGCCTGGGCCATCCCGATGCCGCCGTCCGCCGCCATCCGCTTCGCCGCCTGCCAGCGGTCCAGCAGCGCCCGGATGTGCTCCGGGTCCGCCACCACCCACTCCCCCCGTATCCGCACCAATCCGTCCCGCGCCCCCGCCAGCAGCTCCAGCTCCTCCGGAGAGAGCGGCTCGCCGCCCAGCACCACCTCCGCGTCGAAGCGGCACAGCGCCTTGCCGTTCATCCCGCCGCCGGGGGCCTTGTCCACGTTCACCCGCACCTTCGCGCGCGGCGGTGCCTTCGCCCAGAGCCGCCCCGTCCGCACCAGCAGCCCCGCCGCCTCGAAGCGCGGCACGTCCGTCAAAAACTGGTACGCCTCCCGCACCGTCAGCGCGCACGGACGGAAAATCCGCCGCGATTCCAGCATGCCCGCCAGGAATGGACTCTCCTTGCCCGCCGCCTCCAGCGGCGCGACGATCCGCGCCAGCGCCGGGGCGTTCCCCGCGCACGCCTTGAGCGCCGCCGAGAGCGGAAGGTGCCTCGCCCGCCCCTCCCCGTCCGTCCGCTGCACGTACGTCGCCAAGAACGCGAACGGCCGCTCCGCCGAGGCATCCCCCTTGTTTTCGGCCAGATGGAGGCTCACCTTCCCCAAATCCCTCCATCCCGCCCCAAGTCCCGCCAGCGCCCCCGCGAGGCCCTTCCCCGACGCCGCGGCGGCCCTCTCCAGCGCCGCCTCCAGCCGCCCGTACACCCCGTCCAGCACCTCCGCCGACCAGTACTCCCCGCCGACCATCGGCGGCACCCCCGCGAGAATCCCGAGTGCCTCCACCCCCTGCGGCCGCGCCGCCCGCAACGCCTCTTCCGGCGGCCATGCCCCGCCGTCCGCCGCCGCCGCCACCCGCCGTACGTGGTCCGCCGCCAACCCCCTGAGCCACGACCGCGCCGCATCCTCCCCCGCACCACCCCCGCCCCCCTTCACCAGCGCCAGCAACCCCTCCCCGTCATCCTCCCCGAACCCCGCCCCCGCCAACCTCCCGTCCGGACGCAGCCACACCGCCCCCCCGCCGCCGCCATCCGTGGCGGCACTCTTGCCCGTTTTATCGCTCCGTTCGCTCATGCCCCCCGACTATCCCCGCCCTGCCCCCCGCCTGTCAACCGCGAACCATGCCGTCTTCGCGCGGACGTTCATGCCGCGGCGCGGACTCGAAGGGCTTGGAGGGGGGAAGAAACCAACATTGAAAAGCGTGAAAACCGCTTCGCGGACTCGGAAAGCTGCCTGGGCGTGGGCGGGGCGCCCGCGGAGGTTGGGGAATGAGGCAGGTTTTTTCCCTCCAGTCGGTCCAGGCGGGGCAGCAGGAGGTGAGGAGGGGGAGGGAGGAGTGCCGGTGTTCAAGCCGCCTGGGGTTTGCACAATCTGGTAGCTCGCCGGGAGAGGGGGAGTTTTCCAACGATTGGAAAATATTTTTCCAATGGTTGGAAAAATTGGCCCGAATTTTCCAATGATTGGATAAAATTCTCGTCGGTTTTCCAATGATTGGAAAACTTTTTCGGGATGATCTTTGGAAACAAAAATGACAAAAAGGGGACAAAAGAAGAGGAATACAAATGTCAGACAATGAGGTTCTTCGGGGATTATAGTGGAACCACCTCCGGAATCCCACGAATGCAAGGCGCAAGGAGGGTGACAGGACACTCCCCCTTCCGAGAGGGGGGGGGCGCGGCCATGAATGGAAGGCGGATGCCTGGCAAAAGACAAGCGGCTGGGGCCGCGACGGGGGGAGTACTGCGGTCGGCCGTCGCGGCAAGCACGACTTCATCCCGCACCCAAAGAATCAATCCCTTCGCAGATGGACCATGAGAAAGCCTACATCCACGGCCACCCGCAGTACTCCCCCCGCCGCCCTTTCCTTCCGCTCCGCACTCGCAATCCATAAGCCATCTTCCTCCGGGCGACACCCCCCTCTCGGAGGGGGGCGAATACTGGCGCGCTTTCCATTCTCCAAATATCTCTCCACGATCTCTCGGCCATCCGCCCCGTCCACTATAATTCCCGAAGAACCGACAATGATGACAATTTCTGACATTTGTTTGAGGAGGCAACTTGGACAACCCGGGACAACTTGCGCCCTGCGGGCGGACAAATCGAGGGAGGGACACGGGAGGTGGAAATCTACAAGAATGGCTCGAATGCCGCGGCGCGGACTCGAAGGGCTTGGAGGGGGGAAGGAATCAACATTGAAAAGCGTGAAAACCGCTTCGTGGACGGGAACGCTTGGAGAGCGGATGGGGGGAGACAACTTGGACAACTCGGGACAACTTTTTGCAAGATGCGCTGCCTGAACGGGCGGCGGGTGGAAAACGCATGGGATGCGGGAGGGGGGAAAAGGTAAACAGGACAAAGGGGGACAAGGAATGCGGGAGGGAAAACTCATCCAGCGGAGCGGGGTGGAGAAGCAGGGGCGATTGGAAAAAGTCTTTTCGAAAAAGTATTCCCTGAATTTATGCCGTAAATTTATGCTCTTTTATCTTTTCGAATTCGAATCAGCAAACAAATTGAGATGACTTTCTCGATATAAAATACGATGAAATATATCCATGCATTTTTCAAAAAACAGTCTTGTTGCCAGATGCAATCATACATACAAATCCAAAGGAAAACATTTTCAAAAAACCACAACAGGAACGAACTGCGGTCTGCTAGGATAACTATCGAAATGGCAATTAATCCAGCCATTCCAAAAGCCGCTGAAAGATTCATGAAAGATACGCTCACAACTTGAGCCAAGAAACAAAACCACGCCCCAACCAGCAATCCCATTGGGAGATGGTTTTGGTTATCAACAGATTGCAATCGTCCGGTGTTGTAGTGGCCGATAAAGGCAACTCCTTTCCCGCGAAAAACATGACGATTGGGAACAGTGCATTTCCCAATATATTTCCACATGAGATGTGCGGGCCTGGGAACCTGTGTCGTGCGAACAGGCTTATCTGCTTCGAAACTCAATATGTAGTCGTCAATCAAATATCCGAAATAGAAAACAATCCACAATCCGGCAAACAAGAGGTGGGCACCTCTTACTGAAGTAACTCTTTGGAAAAACATGGACCAAAACTCTGCAGACGCACAGGTCTCAACCGTGTTGGTGGCATGTCCATGCAACAGTTTTATATTTGATGCGATAAATGAAAACAGCATTGATATCATCATCGCACACAGGACGGCACGCACGAATTCGGTTTTACGGGTGTTCATGGTTTTTGTTTCTCCGCGGTCACGGTCTGGCCGCCACTGCGCCCGCACCCTTTCTGGTTCCGCTGGGCAGGCTGGTGGCTTCGGTGTGTCATGGCGTTCTTGCGGGGCAACAGGTGCGGAACCCGACGCAGAAGAACCCGTCACTTGGTTCGATGCTAGCGCGAGTGGCGGAGCGGCAACCCCAAGCGGTTTGCTCCCAGCCGCCACCGCGTATCGCGCGTTCTATCAACGCAACAGCCCCCACAGGGTCGACTACAGATTCTCTGTTGAAGCCCTCAAAGAAGTCCAGACACCATTCCCACACATTGCCGTGCATGTCGTACAACCCCCACGCATTCGGTTGGTAGCTTCCCACTTCGGCTGTCCCTGCCGAGATGTCGCAAGACGAGTCCGCAGAATAGCCACTGTTGCCCCTATAACGTCCAACCTCGTCCATGTTCGCGCATTGCTCTCCATCCGTCAGATCCTTTCCGCTGTTGATTGCCGTTGCCGTTCCCGCCCGGCACGCATACTCCCATTGGGCTTCCGTCGGCAAATCGAACGCCAACCCCGTCTTCGCGCGCAAAACACCGAAGAAACTGCTGGCATCCACCGTGTTCGTCAAGGGCCATTTCGATCCGGCACTGCTCCCGCGGATTTCATGGTAGCTCACCTGCTCAATCGGGCGCATCGCGTAAGATGCATTGTTGGTAAAGTAACTCGGCCGGTTGCCCATCACCAGTTCCCACTGGCGCTGCGTCAACTCGAACACGCCGATGTAAAAGGGTTTCGTCAGCGTCACCGCATGTTGCGTCTCGGTGTCCAGATGCCCCAACTCATCCGCCGGACTGCCCATGGAGAAAGCCCCGGCGGAAATCCACCGTAACACCAGATTCGTTGTTTTGTACGCGTCCGTCCATCCACCGTCCGGCACCTCCGGCAACCAGCTGACGGGCCAACTCTCCGCATCAGCCCCCCCACTCATGTCCACAATCAGATACTTCTTCTGAATCCATACTGCACTCAATTTGACAACCGAAAGGGGAGCGGTTGCCAAATCTTCCACATACATGCCATCCGCGTATTCGACCTCTCCTGTGCTGGATGTGGCCCAGCCTGCGAATTGATATCCTTCTCGTTTGAACGAATTGGGTTGCAACGCCTGACGAACACCAACCGTAAACACTTGATCTGACATTTTGCCAGCGCCACCGTTGGCATTGAAGCGGACTATGTAAACAGGAGACCACTTGGCATACAGTGGAACAACGCCGCCGACGCTTGCTGTCAAGTCCGACACGGTTTCCGCGTCTGCGTACTCCACCGCCCCCTCCGGGTTCGTTGCCCATCCCATGAACGCATATCCCGTCCGATTGAAGGCATTGGTCCGTAACGTCTGGGCGACACCAGTGACAAAGCGTTGATCTGCCATGGTCCCCTCTCCACCATTGGCATCGAACCGCACCCTGTAGGAATACCACTGGGCATACAGGGGCACGATAGCGTCAGCCGCGGCCGTCAAATTCGACACCACCTGCGCGTTCCCGTACAGGACATCGCCGCTTGCATTGGTCGCCCATCCGGCAAATGCGTAATCGGGGCGCGTGAATGCGTTGGAGTAAAGCTCCACTGGCGCATCCCAGAAGCACACCTGATCCTCCATGAGACCGTCGCCGCCGTTGGCACCGAAACGGATGCGGTAGGAAATGGGCTCCCAGACCGCATAAAGCGGGACAACGCCGTTTGCTTCGTCCGTCAGGTTCAAGATGGTTGCGCCGTCGGCGTAGACCACGTCGCCCCCCGCGTTGGTTGCCCAGCCCTTGTAGACGAAGCCCGTGCGGGTGAAAGCGTTCGAGGTCAACGCCTGGGGCACGGTGTACGTGAAGGCCTGAGGGTCCATCGTTCCGGTGCCGTCGTTGGCGTCGAAGCGGACGCCGTAGGCATTGGGGCGCCACGCCGCGTACAGCGCGACATTGTCGCCCGCCGACGCGTTGAGGCCGGCCGCCCCACTCCCGGCGGCGACCGCCACCTCCCCGGTCGCGCTGGTTGCCCAGCCCGCAAACGAATATCCCGCGCGCACGAATGCGTTTTCCGGCAGGAGGCGGTCATTGCCGACGACGTAGCGT
Source organism: Kiritimatiellia bacterium (assembly GCA_017540905.1). Taxonomy (GTDB): domain Bacteria; phylum Verrucomicrobiota; class Kiritimatiellia; order CAIQIC01; family Lenti-01; genus CACXEY01. Next base: position 8,374 of record JAFYAC010000049.1, read on the forward strand.
TGGCCCTCCATTTCGCCGCTTCCGCCGTTGGCCTCGAAGCGGACGCGGTAGGTCTCCACCCCGGGACAGGCCACGCGAAGCCCCCGGTAGTCCCGCCGTTCGGAAGGGGAAGCGCCCGAGCGGGAAGCCGAGCGGCAATACTGGGCGGAATTGGTCCAGCTGCCGCCGCGGTTGGCCCGGTAGGAGCCCGATGCCGGGCCGACGGGATTCGTCACCGACGCCGAGTCCACGGAAGACGAATACCAGTCCCGGCACCATTCCGCCACGTTTCCGTGCATGTCGTAGAGGCCCCACGCGTTCGGCTGGTAGCTCCCGACCGCCGTGTGCTGGGCCCAGCCGCCGACTTCTTCGCTCCGGTTGTACCAATACCTCCCCAGCGCCGCCAGGTTCGTGCAACTGCCTGTTCCGGCCAAATCCTTGCCGCTGTTGAGCGCGGTCGTCGTCCCCGCGCGGCAGGCGTATTCCCACTCCGCCTCCGTCGGCAGGTCGAATTGCAAGCCCGTCCTGGCCCGCAAAACGCCCAGGAAACTCCCGGAATCCACGGCATCGCTGCCGGGCCATCCGCCCCCCGAGGAGGAACCCCGGATGTCGGCGTAGCCCACCGTTTCCACCGGACGCGTCGCGCCCGCGAAGGAGGACGGGCTGTTCCCCGTCGCCAGCTCCCACTGCTTTTGAGTCACCTCGAACACGCCGATGTGGAAGGGTTCCGCCAGGGTCACGCCGTGCTGCGTTTCGGGGCCGGAATAAGAATAATAGCCGTCCTCCCGCCCCAGTTCCCCGTACGGGCTGCCCATTGTGAAGGTGTCGGGGGCCAGCAAGCGCAGCACCAGCTTCGTGGTCTTGTACTCGTCGGACCAGCCGCCATCCGGCGCGCCGGACACTACGCTGACAGGCCAGCACGCGGCCGATGGGCCCCCTTCCATGTCCACCACCAGATAGGACTCCAGCCACTGGTCGCCCTCCCCGACCTCGACCACGCGGTAAAACCCTTTCGGCCAGCTCGACGGCCTCAGCGCGGCCATCTGGTAGGAGCCGTCCCGGTCCGCCTCCAGCGTCTCCACCGTGGACCAGGCATTGCCTGCTTCGAGGTTCGGCGTGCGTTGCAGAAGGTAGGTTTTCCCCTCCGCCCCGGTGAAGCGCACCATGTACCCGCCCCCGTCCGGGTCCGGCCCGTACTCCTCCACGACGGGCAGCACCACGCCGGAATCCTTCCAGAGCGCGCAGAGCCAGCGCGTCCGTTCCGCCGTCACCTCGCTCTCCGCGGTCACCCGCACCCAGGCGCCGCCGCTCCATTCGTACCACCCCGCGAACTCCACCCCCGCGCGCTCCGCCACCGGCAACCAGCCGTACGGCGAACCGACCGCGTAGGTCCGCGTGGCCGTCCCGCACGTCCCGCCGTTCTCGAAGAACGTCACCACCTGCTCCGCCAGCGTCCAGTGCGCATGAAGCGTCCGCGTATCCCCGCCCGAAACCATGTCCGCTTCCGCAACAGCCGTCCCGCCCTCCGCCGCCGACCACCAGCCCGCGAAGGCATACCCCTCCCGCACCGCTTCCGGCAACGGCGCATAGGTGCCGTCCGCCGCATAGACGCGGCCCGTCACCGCACATACGCCGCCGTTCGCGTCGAAGGCCACCACCTGCTCCGCCAGCGTCCAGCGGGCGTACAGGGTCCGCGTCTCCGCCGGCGTCACCTCGCTGTCCGCCGTGACGGCTTCGCCGACGCTCCCCGATGACGTGTACCATCCCGCGAACGCCCAATGCAGCCGTTCCGCCTCCGGTAGCTCCCCGTAGGGCTGCCCGACCGCATACGTCCGGCTGGCCGTCGCGCAACTCCCGCCGTTCGCATTGAACGCCACCACTTGATTGATCGGCGTCCAGTGCGCGTACAGCGTCCGGGTTTCCGTGGCCGTCACCACCGTCGTTCCGTCCACCCGCGACCCGCCGCTTGCCGAGGTCCACCACCCCGCGAAGGTGTATTCTCCGCGCGAAGCCATCGGCAGCGAAGAATACGTCTGCCCCACCTCGAACGTCCGCGTTGCTGTGGCGCAGGTCCCTCCGTTCGCGTCGAACGTCACCACCTGCTCCGCCACCGTCCAGTGCGCGTACAATGTCCGCGTCTCCGTCGCCGAAACCTCGCTCCCCGCCGTGATCAGCGTTCCGCCCGACGACGACGTCCACCACCCGGCGAACGTGTACTTCTCCCGCGTCGCTTCCGGCAGCGGCGAATACGTTCCGCCGACCTCGTAGGTCCGGCTCGCCGTCGCGCAACTGCCGCCGTTCGCGTTGAACGTCACGACCTGCTCCGCAAGATGCCAATGCGCATACAGCGTCAGCGTGTCGCTCCCCGCCACCACGTCGCTCGCCTGAACCCGTTCCCCTCCCTCCGCCGCCGTGTACCAGCCATCGAAAGCATGATGCGTCCACTCCGGTACCGGCAGGGTCCCGTAGGCCTTGCCCGCCGCGAACGTGCCGCTCCATGTGGACGAGGAGGTGCCGCCCGAGACAATCACGCCGCCGTTCGCCCGGCACGTCACCTGCTGCTCCGTCAGCGTCCAGTGCGCGTACAGCGTCCGCTTGCCCTCCACCGTGGCGAGGCTGGCCTCCGTGACGGGCGTCCCGCCGGACGCCGCCGTCCACCAACCGTCGAAGGCGTAATGCGTCCGCGTCGCTTCCGGAAGCGTCCCGTAGGCTTCGCCGAGGGCGTAGCTTTGGCTGGACGTTGCGCAACTGCCGCCGTTCGCGTCGAACACGACCAGCTCCTTGCCCGGCTCGCCGTACACGATCACGCTCTCCGAAACGCCCAAATTCGCCGCCAACGCTGTTCCCTCCCACGATGCCGGAACGTACAGTTTCTGGAGGCCCGAGTTGAGAAACGCGTCTGCTCCAACGCTTGTCACGCTGTCAGGGATGACCAACGTCGTGAGGGCGAGGCAATAATAAAACGCAGATGCCCCGATGCTTTCCAGCCCGTCAGAAAGGGCTACGGATGACAATTTTCGGTCATTGTAGAACGCATTCACTCCGATGTTCGTTACGCTGGCCGGGATGGTCACCGTCGTCAAGCTTGCGCACTCCTCAAACGCGGAGTCCCTGATGACCGTCGTGCCATTCTGGATGGTTGCCGTCGCCAGACCTGTGGCATTCGCAAAGTTTCCGACGCTCGCCACACTCCCAGGGAGAACCAGGTCCGTTATTTCCTTGCCGTCCAGATAGAGATGACCTGCGTCATAAAGCGGATTGGTATACCAAGTTCCATCGAACGAAATCCTGCACCATGCCGCCAAGTCGTGGATATGGATTGCCGTCAGAGCCGAACAGCTACGGAAAGCATCGTATTCGATTGATTCGATGCTATTTCCGAATGTTATGGAGCTTAAACCACTGCAGCCACGGAAAGCCCTTGTTTCGATGCGCCTCACGCTGTCCGGGATGTCCACCGATTTCAAGGCCTTGCAATACCAAAAAGCACCGTTTCCGATGTTTGTCACACTGTTGGGAATGCTTACCGAGGTGATGCCGTTGCACATGAGGAATGCACACTCTCTGATGTTCAGAACGCTGTCGGGAATGACCACCGAGGTCAGGTTGGTACACTCGTAGAATGCGCTCTCCCCGATTTCCCGCACCGCATACCCACCCACCGAGGAAGGAATGTCCAAGGCCCCGCTGAAGGGGCCGCCGCCGGTTATTATGGCGACATTTTCGGAAACGGAGAAAAGCCATGTCACCCCGTTGATGATTTCCGAGTCCGCCTTCCCCGGCCTCGCCCCGGCCACCAAGACTACCGCCGCCGCAATCAGTTCCATCCACCATTTTGCGCTTTTCATGGTCTTTGCTTCCTCTCCGTCCGGCTTCCTGAACCGCCCTGCAAAAGAGAGCCTCTTCCCTTGCCCTTGCGCCAGGCTCCTTGGATGGCCTTATACGAAAACACGGAAAGAGGCGCGCAGTGCGCGCTTGTCTTGCTCGTGTCGTACGTATGAATGTTCCAAGGATTCGGCGTAATCGACTGCTATGCAGAAAGCTGAAGGACTTACGATTGTTTCAGTTCAAAATCTGTTTGTGGCTCCCGTTGGGTTGGGGGCGACCGACGGGGCCGTCCTTTCTGGGGAGGAGAATGCGCCGGATGCCGTTGCGGGGCAAGTGAAAAGTGGAGAGTGGAGAGTGGAAAGTTTGAGGGAGGGAGGCGCCCTGCGGGCGCAAGGAAGGAGGAAGAAGGAAGGAGGAAGAAGGGCGGTGCGCCCGCTGCGCGGGCGGGAGGATTCGGGAGGGGGCGCGGCTGGAAAGCAGCACCTCAGGAAGTGAGGCGATGGTTTTCCAAGAAGTGCTGCGCCGCTTCCGGGGGGGCGGCATCTTGGCGTGCGGTTCGGGCAAGGGAGGCGAAAGGACGGACGGGGATGGGGGGCGTGGCAGTGCGGGGAGGGGGAGGAGGGAGGGAAGAGGGGGCTCCCCGTTTCCGGCGAGGCGCGGGACGGGGGGAGGGAGGAGGAAGGTCAGGGGGGCGGGGGGGAGCAGGCTTGGAGGAGGAGGGGGAGGAGGTCGGGGAGGGTAGCGCCGCGGTAGGGGATGGGGGGCGGGGTGTCCTGCGGGTCGCCGGAAACGGCGAGGAGGCGGGCGATGTGGTTGAGGATGAGGGCGCGTTCGCGGGTGGGTGGAACTTCGCCGGGGAGGTATGGCCAGGCGGCGGGGACCAGGAGGAGGAGTTTGCCTTGGGCACAGGCGTCGAAGAGGGCGCCGGAGGGTTTTCCGTGCCGGGAGAAGCCTTTGTTGCGCAGGAGGATGACGCGGTGGCCGGCGGCGTGGGCACGGCGCAGGATTTCGCGTTCGCCGTGGGAGAGGCAGGGGCTGACGAGGACGGCGCCGCGTGCGGCAAGGTGCAAGGCTTCCGCGCTCTTGGTCTCGAATTCGGGGGTGGAGGTTTCGACGAGGGGGATGCCGTCGGCATCGCGGAGGATGCGCCAGGCGCCGCTGGAGAGGCGTTCGCGGCGGTAGCGGAAGTGGGCGCGGGAGCACTGGACGGGATGGATGACGGGCCAATCGAGAAGGGCCAGGTTGCCCAGAGCCTGGAAGTGCAAAGGGTGCGGGGCGTCGGGAAGGGGGAGGCGGAGGGTGATGTCTTCGACGCGGCGGAAGAGGGCCGGGTTGGCGCGTTTGCGGGCCAGGCGTTCGGGGTTGCCGAGGATGTAGCGCTCCATGCGGCGGAGTTGGCCTTTTCGGAAGAGGATGGTGTCGACGAAGCCGGGAGCCCAGCCAGCTTCGCGGCAGCCGGTCTTGAAGCCGCGGATGACATCGCCGAGGGTTTTGGGATGGGGGGTGGGCCTCGCCGTTTCCGGCGAGGGGCGGGACGAGGAGGGGCGGGACGGCGAGGCTCGGGACGGGGAGGGGGCGGAGAGGGGGGAGCGGATGAAGAGGAGGCCGTGGAAGTGGTCGGGCATGACGACGGCGGAGAGGAGAGTGATTTGGGGCCAGTATTCGGGGATGCGGGTCCAACAGGAAAGGACTTTGGCGCCGAGAGGGGTGAGGGGGCAGGTCCAGCGGGAGGTGGCGGGGTCTTGGACGGGCCAGGAGGACAAGGTGGGGCGGCCGCGGTGGGCAAGTTCGAGGGTGACCATGTAGATGGCGCGGGCGCCGTAGTCCCAGTCGGTCAGGCGGCGGCCCATGCGGTGGTGGATTGCGTCGTGTGGCATTGGGGAGTATTGTACGCGGGAGGGGAGACGGGTGCAAAGAAAAAAACTGGACGGACATTCAGTCCGTCCAGTTCCGAGTCGCCTGAGGGGGGGCTCAGCGCTTGTAGAGGTCGCGTTTGTGGTAGTGGGTGTGGAGGAGGTGTTCGGCTTTTTCGCCGCCGTTGGCGGCGGTGGCGCCAAGGTAGTCGTTGTAGAGGGACTGGACTTGAGGGTTGAGGTGGGACATGCGGAGGGTGCAGCGTTCATCGTCGGTGTAGATGCCGGCGGTGCGCTTGGCGCGGACTTCGTCGTTGGCGCCCGTGGGTTGGCCGCCGCCGCCGATGCAACCGCCGCGGCAGGCCATGACTTCGATGAAGTCGTAGCGGGGTTTGCGGCCCGCGGCGCGGTCTTCGCGGATGGCTTCGATGACTTGGCGGACGTTGCCCATCTGGTGGGCGACGGCGATGCGGACGGGGGTGCCCTTGATGTCGATGGTGGCTTCCTTTACGCCCTTCATGCCGCGGACTTCCTGGAACTCGATGCTGGGTGGCTGGGCGTCGCCGGTGATGAGGCAGTAGGCGGTGCGGAGGGCGGCTTCCATGACGCCGCCGGTGACGCCGAAGATGGTGCCGGCGCCGGTGTAGGCGCCGAGGAGGTCGTCGGCGGTTTCTTCGGGCAGGGCGTTGAAGTCGATGCCCGCGGCCTGGATGAGCCGGGCGAGTTCGCGGGTGGTGAGGACGACGTCGGTGTCCTGCTGGCCGGAGGCGGACATGTATTCGTCGCGGCTGATCTCGTATTTCTTGGAGGTGCAGGGCATGACGGAGACCATGAAGATGTCTTTGGGGTCGATGCCGTTCTTTTCGGCCCAGTAGGACTTGGCGAGGGCGGAGAGCATCTGCTGGGGGGATTTGGCGGAGGAGAAGTTTTCGGTGAAGTCGGGGGCGTATTTTTCCATCCAGTCGGTCCAGGCGGGGCAGCAGGAGGTGAGGAGGGGGAGGTTGCCGCCCTGGGTGAAGCGCTTGATGAATTCGGTGCCTTCTTCCATGATGGTGACGTCGGCGGAGAAGTTGGTGTCGAAGACGTACTTGAAGCCGAGGCGCCGGAGGGCGGCGTAGATCTTGCCGGTGGAGAGTTCGCCGGGCGCCATGCCGAAGGCTTCGCCGAGGGCGACGCGGACGGCGGGGGCGATCTGGACGACGGGGGTCTTGGTTTCGTCGCGCAGGCCGGTGATGACTTTGCCGGTTTCGTCTTTTTCGTAGATGGCGCCGACGGGGCAGTGGGCGGAGCATTGTCCGCATTTGATGCAGGGGGATTCGTCGAGGGTGACGTCGGCGGCGGGCGCGATGCGGGTGTTTTCGCCGCGGGAGAGGAATTCGAGGGCGAAGACGCCTTGCATCTGCTGGCAGACGGCGGCGCAGCGGCCGCAGAGGACGCACTTGGAGGGGTTGAGGACGATGGAGGGGGTGGAGGTGTCGGGGGGGAGGGTGCGGAGGCGCTTGCCGAAGGGGGCTTCGCGGATGCCGAATTCCTGGGCGAGGCGCTGGAGTTCGCAGTTGCCGCTACGGAGGCACTGGAGGCAGTCGTTGGGGTGGTTGGAGAGGATGAGTTCGAGGACGGTGCGGCGGATGGAGTAGAGTTCGGCGTCGTGGGTGACGATGTCCATGCCTTCGGTGCAGGCGGTGGCGCAGGCGCGCAGGGTCTTGGGGGAGTTGCGCTGTTTGACGATGCAGAGGCCGCAGCCGGCCCAGGCGGGGAGGTCGGGGTGGTAGCAGAGGGCGGGGATCTTGATCTGGAGTTGTTTGGCGGCGTCGAGGATGTTGGTGCCTTCGGGGACGCTGACGGGGTTGCCGTTGATTTTCAGGTTGATCATGGTGGTCATGGGTGGGGTCCTTTCGGGGAGGGGGGGATCACTTGCGGAGGACGGCGCCGAATTTGCAGGTGCTCATGCAGACGCCGCACTTGATGCATTTGGCGGGGTCGATGGCGTGGGGCTTCTTGACTTCGCCGGTGATGGCGCCGGCGGGGCATTTGCGGGCGCAGGCGGTGCAGCCTTTGCATTTGGCGGGGTCGATGGCGTAGGCGACGAGGTTCTTGCATTTGCCGGCGCGGCATTTCTTGTCGTTGATGTGTTCGAGGTATTCGTCGCGGAAGTAGCGGAGGGTGGAGAGGACGGGGTTGGGGGCGGTCTGGCCGAGGCCGCAGAGGGCGGCCTTCTGCATGGCGCGGCCGACGTGCTCGATTTTCTTGATGTCGTCGAGTTCGCCCTTGCCGTAGGCGATTTTTTCGAGGAGGGTGAGGAGGGTGCGGGTGCCGATGCGGCAGGGGGCGCACTTGCCGCAGGATTCGTCGACGCAGAATTCCTGGTAGAAGCGGGCGACGTCGACCATGCAGTCGTCTTCGTCCATGACGATCATGCCGCCGGAGCCCATGATGGAGCCGAGGGCCTGGAGGTGTTCGTAGTCGATGGGGACGTCGAGGTAGTCGGCGGTGATGACGCCGCCGGAGGGGCCGCCGGTCTGGACGGCCTTGAATTTCTTGCCGCCGCGGATGCCGCCGCCGATGTCGTAGATGATTTCGCGCAGGGTGATGCCCATGGGGACTTCGATGAGGCCGGAGTTGTTGATCTTGCCGGTGAGGGCGAAGACTTTGGTGCCGGTGGATTTTTCGGTGCCGATCTTGGAGAACCATTCGCCGCCCTTGAGGATGATGACGGGGATGTTGGCCCAGGTTTCGACGTTGTTGATGACGGTGGGCTTGGCCCACAGGCCACTGACGGCCGGGAAGGGGGGACGCGGGATGGGCATGCCTCGCTTGCCCATGGTGGAGGCGAGCAGGGCGGTCTCTTCGCCGCAGACGAAGGCGCCGGCGCCGAGGCGGAGCTCGATGTCGAAGTCGAAGCCGGTGCCGAGGATGTCCTTGCCGAGGAGGCCGTATTCGCGGGCCTGCTTGAGGGCGGTTTCGAGGTGGGCGATGGCGAGGGGGTATTCGGCGCGGATGTAGATGACGCCGTGGGAGGCGCCGACGGCGCGGCCGGCGATGGCCATGGCTTCGAGGATGGAATGGGGGTCGCCTTCGATGGTGGAGCGGTCCATGTAGGCGCCGGGGTCGCCTTCGTCGGCGTTGCAGACGATGTATTTTTCGTCGCCGGGGGCCTGCTTGGTGAAGTTCCACTTCATCCAGGTGGGGAAGCCGGCGCCGCCGCGGCCGCGGATGCCGGCCTTCTTGACCTCGGCGATGATGTCGTCGGGGGTCATTTCGGTGAGGGCCTTGGCGAGGGCGGCGTAGCCGTCGCGGGCGATGTATTCGTCGATCTTTTCGGGGTTGATGACGCCGCAGTTGCGCAGGACGATGCGGAATTGTTTCTGGTAGAAGCCGATGTCTTCGAGCTTGGCGTTGACCTGGGACTGGGATTTGTCGTAGAGGAGGCGCTGGACGGGGCGGCCCTTGATGACGTGCTCGGCGACGATTTCCTTCGCGTCCTCGGGCTTGACGCAGACGTAGAAGGTTTCGTCGGGGAGGACCTTGACGATGGGGCCTTTTTCGCAGAAGCCGAAGCAGCCGGTGCGGACGACCTGGGCTTCGGAGGCGACGCCCTGGGCTTCGAGTTCGCGCTGGAGGGCTTCGTAGAGTTCGGTGCCGCGGTTGGAGGCGCAGGCGGTGCCGCCGCAGATGAGGAGATAGGTCTTGATGGCCATGGGATGGGTCCTTTCGGGGTTGGTCAGGAGCGGAGGATGTCCGTGGAGGGCTTGTCGATGATGTGGTCGCCGACGAGCTGCTTGCCGAGGATGTGCTGCTCGACGATGGTGCGGGCGGTGGCGGCATCGACCTTGCCGTAGATGACGGCGGGCATGTCGGGGGCGACGACTTCGACGGTGGGTTCGCTGTGGCACAGGCCCATGCAGCCGGTCTGGCGGACGACGACGGAATCGAGCTTCTTCTCGCCGAGCGCCGCGATGAAGGCGTCGAAGGTGCCCTTGGCGCCGGCGGCGATGCCGCAGGTGCCCATTCCAACGATGATCTGGGCGGTCTTGTTGGCGGTGTCGCGCGGGTTCATCTCCGCGGTCTTCTGGTCGCGCAGTTTCTTGAGGTCGCTCAATGTGAGTTTTGCCATGGGTGGACTTGCTCCTTGTCTGTTCTAAATCTAAATGGGTTGTTCCAGTTCGGCCTCGTTGGAGGCGAAAAATTCGTTCATCATCGAAAGCGCACCGCCGGTGTGGAGGCCGCCGAGCGCTTCGGCCAGTTCCGAGCGGCGCACCTCGTAGGTGCGGCCGTCGACCTCGCGGCGGACCGCGAAATCGCCCTCGCCCGGCCAGGTCATCAGCTGGACCAGCATCGCCGGGACGTCGCCGGTCGGCGGCGCGTCCACATTCGATTCGTCGAAGCGGAAGCTCACCGTCGTGCCGCGCCCGGGCGCCGATTCCAGGCTCATGCTGCCGCCGCACTGGTCCGCCGCCTGCTTCAGGAACGGGAGCCCCAGGCCGACCTTGCGGCCCGGATGCTTGCCCGGCTCCGTCCAGAAGGGGTCCAGCGCGCGGCGCTGCGTCGCCTCGTCCATGCCCTTGCCGTTGTCGCGCACCACCACCTCCAGCCAGTTGCCGCGGCGGGCCATGTCGAGCGACACCTCCGAAGCGCCCGATTCAAAGGCGTTCTGGACGATGTCCGAAATGGTGTCGCAAGCGGTCGGCAGCATGGCGTTCGGCGGTGCGGGGGTGGGTGGCGGACGGTGGAGCGGCGGCGGGGGTCGCGGCGCGGCGCGGCGCGGTGCGGATCAGCCCTCCGCGACGCCCTGTTCGCGGTAGTGCTGGACGATGTCCGCGATGTCCGCCTTCTTGAGCGAACCGTGGACCGTGCCGTTCACGGAGAGGACGGGCGCGAGGCCGCAGCAACCCACGCAGCGGACCGCTTCGATTGAGAAGAGCCCGTCTGGGGTGACCTGGTTGACGCCGACGCCGAGCTGGCTTTCGAGTTCGGCGAGAAGGTCGCCGCCGCCCTTGAGGTAGCAGGCGGTGCCGAGGCATACGGCGATCTTGAACTTGCCGGGCTTCTTGAGCTTGAAATAGTGGTAGAACGTGAGGACGCCGTAGACCTTGGCGAGGGGGATGCCGAGGATGTCGGCGACCTGGAAGGCCACCTCGCGCGGCACGTAGCCGTAGTGTTCCTGGACCCTGTGGAGCACCATGATGAGGTTGCCCGGGCGGGTCTTCCACTCGTTGATGTAGTCCAGCAGTTCCGGCGGCATCTGCATGGCCGGGGCGGCGGCGGTCGATTCGTTGGTTTCGCTCATGTGTTTTGTCCCGTGGTTCGAGATTGTTTCCGGCCATGCTAGCGCGGGGGGGGACGGGGGACAAGCAAAAACGGAGAGCAGGGAGGTGCGGCTTTCGGCCGCGCCAATGTGGCGCGGCTGAAAGCCGCACCTCCCAAATAGAGGACACAGTATTTCTTGAATTGCTTCAAGGCGCCTGCACGGGCAACCCGCAGTACTCCCCCGATCCGTTCCAGGTGCACCGGTCATGGTCTTTCCTTTCACCGGGCGGCCCCCCCTCCCGGAAAGGGGAAAGAGCTTCGCACGCTTCAATCGCCAAAGTCGGGCTTCTCCTTCCACCTCCCCTTTTCCGCCCCCAGGCGCTTGTCCATCCAAGGCGGATTTTGCTTGCATGGGAGGGTCGGCGGGGGTAGGGTGGACAACAGTTTTAGAGGTGCCTGTAGCTCAATTGGACAGAGCGTTAGCCTCCGGAGCTAAAGGTTGTGGGTTCGACCCCCGCCAGGCACACCATCTTGAAATTGCCGGAAATTCTCGGAGAAAATGAGATTTCCGGTTCTTGTTTGTTTTCGGGTTCCGGCGTGTCGCGCCGGGGTGCGGCGGCGCAAAAAACCAGCAGTTGGTGGAACGGCGCGCTGGAAGCGTGGGGGGGGGGCAGGTGGGTATGTTTCAAAACAACTCAAAACAACTTGGAAAACAACTTGGGACAACCTGTGAACGCAGGAATCTCAAGGAATGTGGATGAAATTTGTTTGGAGTTGTTTTTCGAGTTGTTTGAGTTGTTTTTTATGGCTGGTTTTTGCGGGCGGAGTCGGCGGTGGGAGGAGTCAACGCGGATTTCCAGGAGGGTTTGTCGGGGGCGAGGCCGACGAGGTCGATGGAACGGGCGGCGCCGTAGAGGAAGTAGAGGACGCAGAGGCGGAAGAAGAGGAGCGGGCTGTGCGCGCGCAGGGCGATGAGGAGGGCCGGGGCGGCGGTCACGGCGGCGAGGGGGAGCAGTCCGAGGAGGGGCCATGGGGTGCGGAGGAGGGCGGTCGCGACGAGGGCGGCAAGGGCCAGGAGGAGGCTCAGGAGGAAGGCGAGGGAGAAGTAGATGGCGTTGGCGCCGCGCTTACCGCCGGAGCTGCGGAGGATCGTCGCGTAGGCCTTCCGGTTGGCGTGCCAGAGCTGCTGGCGGAAGTATTGACCCAGGGTCGAGGGTTCGCCGAGGTGGGTCACGATGAGGGTCGGCAGCGCCAGCAGGTGGGCGCCGGCTTCGGAGGCGCGGAAGGCGAAGTCGGTGTCTTCGCCGGTGGTCAGGGTCTCGTTGAAGGCGGGCACGAGGTCGAGGAGGCGCCGGTTCAGCAGCATGTTGCGCGTGGTGATGAGCCGGAAGGCGCCTTCTTCGAACGGCATCTGGGCCTTGAGCTGCGCGGCGGTGTTCTTGTGGCGCCAGTGGGCGTACCAGGCTTGCTGGATCCAGTTGCCGTCGCGCGCGGGGTGCACGGGGAAGCCCAGCAGGACGGGCTCGTCGGCGGTGAGGTAGGGGGCCGCCTTTTCGAGCCAGTCGCGGTCGGGCAGGCAGTCGCCGTCGAGGAAGGCCAGCATGTCGCCGTTGGCTTCGCGCAGGGCGCGGTTGCGGGAGACGGGGATGCTCGCGCCGGGCAGCTGGATGATGCGGGTGAAGCCGATGGCGCGCGCGATTTCGAGGCTTCGGTCGCGGCTGCCGCCGTCGACGAGGATGGTCTCGATGGTCCAGCCGGGGGGGCGGCGGAGGCGCTTGACGTGCTCCATGAGGAGGGGGAGGTGTTCGGCTTCGTTCAAAGCCACAACCAGGATGGAGAGGAGGTGGCTCATGCGGGAGTGAATAGTGAAAAGTGAAAAGTGAAAAGTTTGCGGC